>JAMOUS010000109.1 GCA_027067975.1 Bacteroidales bacterium
TCGACCGGAATGGATGCGGCAGGAACATAACTGCACAGCCGGGCAAAAGCCTCCCGGTCGTATTCTTCCCAACGACGGCCGGAAAACAGGATATTGCCGGAAAGTGCCTGCTGCTGGCGGGCCAGCGTACGCAGTAATGTGCTTTTCCCCACGCCGTTGGGACCGACCACCGCTACCAGCTCTCCCTCTGCTGCGCTCAGCTCTAGAGGTACGGTCAGCGCCTTGAGATTGCGGCGGCTCTTTCTGTATCCGATGACCAGTTGTTCCAGTTCGATCATGATCATGCCTACATGAGGGAAGAAAGATGATGCCGATGCAGGATCATCCAGATGATCAAGGGAATGCCGAGCAGGGCAGTGACGGCATTGATGGGCAGGACAACCCCTTGTCCCGGCAGGTGGGCCAGCAGATCCCCCAGCAACAGCAAGGATGAGCCTGTAAGGACCGTCGCCGGCAACACGACCCGGATATCCGACGTGCCCATGACCATCCGGGCCAGATGGGGAGCGACTATGCCGATGAAACCGATCGGACCGCAAAATGCGGTTACCGACCCTGCCAGGATCCCCGTCGTCAGAAACAGCCACGTCCGGATCCTGCGAAGCGGCATCCCCACAGATCCCGCAAAACTCTCTCCCATCAACAGGGCATTCAACTGTTTGGTCATGCCAAAGGCCGACAGCGTCCCTGCCGTCGTGAAGAGGGCCAGAAGACCCAACTGCCAACCCGTGACGTGCGAGAGACTTCCCATCGTCCAGATGACGAAGATCTTCAGCATGGTCTCATTGCTGAAATATTGCAACACAGAGACCAGGGCGCTTACAGCACTGCCGAACATGATGCCGAGGATGAGAAGGGTCATGATGTCCCGCACCCGGGCCGCCACCATGAGGATCAAAAGCAAGACTGCCGTGGCGCCGGCAATGGCGGCCAGCGCCAGAGGAAGGTTGCCGGCGAGGGAAAGACTGCTGTAAGCGATCATCCCGTGGAACCCCAGCACCACCAGGGCCACCCCGAGACTGGCGCCGGCACTGATGCCCAGGACATAAGGGCCGGCCAAAGGGTTGCGGAAGATCGTCTGCATGATAAGACCACTCACTGCCAACGACGATCCTGCCAAAAAAGCCGTGAGTATGCGCGGATATCGAAACCGCTGGACGATCATCGCCGCTTCGCCTGTTCCGTGCCCGAAAAGAACCTCCGTGATCTCCCTGAAAGAAAAACGAACGGAGCCTGCGTACATGTCTGCAAAGGCAAACAGCAACGGCAGCAGGAACAGGCTCCCCCAAAGCAATGGACGCTTTCCCCATTTTCTCATCCGCATGGCACTTCCGCTCATTCTATTTGACGATAATAGACCAGTGACCGTCCTGCCGGCATGGTGACGGGATGAAAGATCTGCCGCAGATCATCCAGGAGCATGTCGGGATGGACCACCCCGCCCTCCCAGTAGTCATTGCCCCCGCCGGGGCTCATACGCCGGTCGTTGTTGTAAATCCTCTTTTCCCGGAAAGGCCGGAACAGTGCCAGACGGTCGTCGACACGCAGGATCCCTCGCAGGGAGGTGGCCGAGCCGCAGTTGATCCAAATGTCGGCATGGCCTCCCCGGTGGAAGACCTTTTCAATGTCCATGGGATAAGCATCGGCGGTGGGGAGGTCTTCCCATACATAACGCCCGCCGGCGTCGTGGATAAGGGTGGCGGTCAGACTCCTCCCTCCCGGCACGTACCACGTCTCGTTCCATGGCAAGCCGGTCAGGATCAGGGGGCGGGAAGAAAGTGTGTCGGGCAGGCAGTGTCCCTCATACCGTTCTGCCAAAGAGTCGAGATAATGTCGTGCGGATGGCTCCTCATCGAAAAAAGCTCCGAAAAACCGCAGCCATTCCGCCCGCCCCAGGGGGGTATGCTCCAGGTAATCCCCTACCACTACCGCCGGGATTCCGAGGCGGGTCAGACGGGTCACCTGTTCCAGTGTCGAAGGACCGATCCCGTACAAGAAAATAACGTCAGGCTGCAGATGCAGGATCAACTCATAATCCATACTCTCATCATGGCCGATCTCCTTTATCTTTCCTGCTGCAATCCGGGCCCGTACTTCCGGGTCATAGACAAAATCCGTCCCGGAGATGCCTGCGATCGTGTTGCTTTTGCCGAGTACCTTCAAAAAAGCAACATGAGTGGTGGAGGTGACGATCACCCGTTGAACCGGTATCCGCAGGAGAGGAGCGTCCGCCGCAGCTCTTTCCCGCCCCTTTGCGAGAAAATAGCTGAAAACTTTCTGGTCCTTACCTTGCCACGGGTGCAGGACAGTGGTACGCCAGAGCCCCTCTGCAGTGTCTATACGGAAGCCCTCTGCATAGCGGTTCTCCAACGAGAACCATTCTTCACCGGACGTATCTTTCTTTTCCGGTGCGCTGCATGAAAAGGTCACACCGGCAAGGAAAACTGCGAAGGGGAGGATGCGTGAAAAAAATGAACTCATCGCTGCTGAATGAAAAGCTTTCCTCGATAAAGACGATGAGGGGTTCTCAACACGATCAGGTAAAGACCCTCTTTCAGGGTCGGGAGTGTCACCCGCGGTTCATCAGAGCGGTAAGGTCGCTCGAACAGAAGCTTGCCTGTGAGATCGAGGAGGGACAGTTGTCCCTTTATCGCCGGAAGCCCCTCGGGAACGACGGTCACTTTGTTTCCGGCAGGGTTGGGGAAGATCAGCAAACGTTCTTCCCGCTGTTCCGGGGTCGAGGGCACCGACAAAGAGGGGATCTCCTGACACATCACCGGTGAGATGGCCAAAGAAATGTATACCGAATGGCCCGGAGTCCCACTGAACGCGGTCCAAACATCCTTTTGAAAGTAATAGGCGGTGTTCTTTCCATAGTTGCTTCTGGCTTCTGTCTGCATCACTGCGAACTGGTCGGTCAGCGGGTCGCCGGCCGCATTGTCATAATAGAGTTCGAAACCGGCAAAGAAATTCCCTTCCAGCGGGACCAGTGTGTCAAAGTCAATGAAGTTCCACACCGAATCACGGAAGGCGGAGAGGGGTACCTCTTTGCTCACGACCAGTTCCGAAGGCTGACTGCTTCCTTTCCATACCTTCACGGTGATATGGTCGGAAGGGCTGTCATAGATCACTTTCCCGGGCATGATGTAGAGGCCGGTCATGGTGACATAGACATCGTTCTGGAACTGTTCGGCATACATGCTGGTCCGGTCGACATTGTGGCCGGTCCAGTAGCCGCCGTCCACACCGGGATATTCGTCCAGAATGAGGGTCTCCCCATCCTCGATGTTGGTGAGGGTATCGCAGGACTTGGCAGCTGTGACGTAAGGGTCGTTGCCTGTCCAGAAGCGAAAGCCGAAGTCAAGGGGGTCGAGCCAGTGCTTCAGCTGCATGGTGGTGTCGCTGTATGTGTCCCACATGGCTGAAAGCTTCTGGAAGTAGTCGTTCACCGAACTTCCGCAATGGGCATCCCCTCCCGAGAGGGTCCCTACCACCCGGTGATGGGCATCGAAGAGGGGGGCTCCCGACGACCCCGGCTCGGTGGTGCCGACGTCCCATTGCAGGATCTTCCAAAAGGTGTTGGCATCGTAGATATCATAATCACTGCTTACGGGGGCATCGTGGTCCACAGAGATCTTTTTCACGTCTCCCTGCGGATGATGGATGGTCACCGTCGGCGGGGCGGGCGTGTTGCCCGAAACATCCCACCCGGCAAAATAAGGATAATAGGTGAACGGAGGAACCTCGCTGAGCACCACCAGCGTGAAATCGAGGTGATCCCCCCCGCGGGCCACCAGTGTGGCTCCCGAAATGCTCTTGAGGACCGATCCGTCAGGCCCTCCGCAGCGCGGACTTTCGTAACCGAATACGAAAACGGCGTTCCGGGCGTCATCCGCATCTTCGATCCCATGCCCCGCCGACAGGACATAAGGCCGGGCATCATTGACGGCCGTGTTCATCAAAACCCCTGTACACAATTCCACGTTGTTGATGAAGATCCGTACCACCGAGCGTTTGTCCTCTTGCCAGTCATCCCCTTCCGGGCAGTTGATGTCCACATTGCATGGCCCTGAGGCCCCGAAAAACCGGTCTTTGGTGAGGGCATTCCCGAAAATATCGCGATACCCCACACTGACACGGTCGATGCGAAGGTCCCCGCGAGGGCCATGAGCCGGCCGTTGGTATTCCACGATCACGGCATCACCCGGAAGCGGCCGGACTGCCAGTGAACCCCACGGCTTGTTGTTGCTCGCGGTAAAAGCCCCCAACACCGTGGACCCGTCCGGTGTGTAAAGGAACACTTTTTCGTCCTTTGCCAGATGATACCGGCCGAAGACGACACCGAGAGACCGGGCTTTTTTGTATACGATCTTGATGCGCCACACTTGCCGCCCGTCGGGAAGAACTTGCCACTCTCCCTCATGTTCCGGGGAGAGTCGTACGTTCAGCGCTTTCGCGAAATGCAGCACTCCCTTTTCCTCCCCGACTTTACCGGCCAGCTCTTCCAGCGGAGGAAGCAAGCCGGTCAGGTCCGTGACGTGCAGGGTGCGTCCCTCGTTCATGAAAGAGGGTATCCCACCGTGCTGGACCTGGGCAGGAAGGTACGGGACGACCAGAAATGTGAGGAGAAGTGGGACAATGAGGAAAAGGTGTTTCTTAGCGATCATGATGTTTGTTCCCTGGAAGTTCGTTTTCTGCTTTATTGCTTACAAAATACATCATTTTTCGCGAATCCTGGTCGTCCCGTACTTATTTATCGGCCCGGGTCATGGTTCGTGGAAATAAACACCATTGGGTGCGATGCCGGTAAGGACACTGTCGATCATGTTTCCTTCGCGAGTGTAACGGTATAGGATGCCGGCGCTGGAGAAGTCCCTTGCATCGGTGACATAGATCACATTGGCCTTGGGATCCACATCCAGGCCGTAAAAGCTTCCTTGGATCAAGGGGTCCGTGGGGGTTTCGGGATGTTCCGTGCTGACACTGTAGATCCCGTTCTTCTCGGCATAGAGGATCGTGCTGCCTTCATCGGCCACTGCGATACGCTGGGGGTTGAAGAAATCCCCTTTTTCGCCGATCACCAGGTCGACCACCACTTCCAGTTTTCGAGCATCGATCTTTTGAAGACGGGAATCGGTCTCTTCCACAACGTTCCAGTTCTGGTCGTAAACCACCTTCCCACGGCAGAGGACCCATACATTCCCGTCGCGGTCCAGTGCCAGATCGACGGGATTATCCCCGGTATAGACCGTGTCCACGATCATGTCGTCATAGGCATCGATCACAAAGACGGTGCTGTCGTGTCCCCATCCGCCGCTGTTGGCCACGAAAACGTAGTTGCCATTCCTCACCATCGCTTCCGGTCCCATGCCTGCGGGAATGGAGTCGACGATCGCCAGGGAGCGCAGATCGATGATGTAGATCTGCCCGGCCAGGGAGCCGTTGCTGAGATATACCTTGTCATTGTCCAAAGGAAGCGTGTAACGGGGATAATTGCATCCGGTGATCGTGCCCAGTGAAACAAAGCTCTTTAGATCAATCACCTCCACTTTTGCGGAGTTGTTGACCGCAATGAGCCCTTTGTCTCCTGCCACCGAAAAAGATTGGACGATATCTCCCAGCGGCCGGCCATTGACGGTGTAAAAAAGATTGTTGACCACATAGTTCGAATCCAGATCCAGGTAACTGATCGAACCGTTGTTATGTGTGAAACTCCCTTCGTTGATGATGTAAGCTCCGTACAGGTAGCCCGTATCCACCGGAACAGGTTGGGAGTCTTCTTTGTTACATCCACTCAGCAGGATCATCACTGCTGTCAGGGTCAGAATTGTTCTTTTCATGGCAAAATGGATTTAATGAATGAAGGTTTTGGGTTTGGTAAAAAGAATGTTCATTTTTAGATAGAAGGCCCTCCCCGGCATGGGATATGAGCGTACGACCTGATAGGAGGTGTTGAAGAGGTTTTCCGTCTCGAACTGGAGCCGGTAGGTAAGTTTCTCTCCGGCCACATTGATGCCGGCGATCAGGTGGGTGAGTTGATAAGCGGGAAGTGCATACAGAGGATCGTTATCGGTCGTGGTGTAACGTCTGGAGAAGTAATGTTGATAGAGTCCTGCGAAAAAGATGCCGGCATGGGCACGGATCTGGAGTGTTGCGGCATGACGGGGTACATAGCGGCTTTCCCGGCTATGGCCCTCGCCATCCAGTTCCGTGGCATGTGTGTAGTGATATTCCGCATGGAGAGCGAGGAAGTGTTTTTCATCCCATTGCCTGCGGATAAGGATGCTGTTCTCGATCCCCCGGCTCGACATGCGGTCGACATTCTCGGCATGCCAGTAGCCATCGTCAGGGACCCACCGGATCTGGTCGGTCAGGCGGAAGCAGAAGAGGTCACCCTTCCATTGGATCTTCCAGTTTTGTTTTGCGGGGGTCAGGGTGAGGGCATGTCCGGCTGAGATGTTCCATCCGTGCTCGGGATGCAATGAGGGGTTGCCGCCCGGTTCCCAGTAACGGTCATTGAGCGTGGGCCGTCTGTATTGGGTGGAGACGTTCGTGTGGAACGTGAGCCGGTGGGGGAGGGCCCGCCACAAGACTCCTCCTTCGGCCTGAAGAGGCAGTCGTCGACCCTCATAGAGGGTCTGCCGCACCATGCCGCTGAGGCGCCAGTGTGACCGTTCGTAACGGATCCCGGCATAGAGAGCCGTACTCCATTCCCGGATCTTCCCTCCGTAATGCGTGACGCGGGCAGTGGTGGAGCGGCCCGTCAGGCCCGCATCGAGCAGTAAGGATGGCAACGGATCATAGCGGAAGGTGACCTCCCCCAGGAGGGAAGAGGTGCGGAAACGGGAATCGATGGAATAATCCGGCGCATCGGGGGCACTCTTCTGGGTGAACCGCATGTTCTCGAGGAACCAGGCTGTTCGACCCGTCAGACGTGCATGGGGCCATTGTTTTGCCAGGGTGGAATAGAGGCGCAGACTGCTGTCGCGCTGCACCTGGGTGGGAGGTTGGTACGATCCCATGAGGGCCGGGATCTCTTTTTTCTTCCGCTGGCCCCATATTCCTCCCTGCCAGCTCCATCCGTGCGGCAGACGGAGGAAACTGTTATGCATGAATCCCTGTTGGTCAAAACGGTTGTGTTCGGCGATGACGACGGGGGTGCCGGGGCGCTGGTCGTCGCGGTAGGGGTAGTCGTTCCGTGCATGGTGGAGAAAAAGTCTCGTGGAATGGCGGGTGTTGCGGTTGCCGGCGTCGAAGGTGAAGAGCCCTCCGCCGCTGGCAAAACTGCCGCCCGCCAGGGTGAGGCCCGTGCGCAGGCCTTTCCCTTCCCAGGGTGCATTGTCGAGGATGAGGGTGCCGCCGGCGGTGCCGCTGCCAAAGAGGGAGGCGGGGGCGCCGGCAACCACCGTCACACGGTCGAAGAGCCCTCCCTCCAGGGAGGAGAGATCGGCAATGCCGCTGGTCAATGCATTCAAAGGAAACCCGTTCCAGCTCACCTGCGTATGGGGGGTGGGAGCCCCCCGCAGGGAAAGGGTGGTCAGCGCCCCGGCACCCCCGTAGCGCATCATCACCACCGGCATCTGCCGCTGCAAGAGCTCTCCCACACTTTCCATCCCCGTGGCCAGCACCCAGGCCGTGTCCAGACGCACCATCCGTAACGTGCCCCGGTAGTCCTCCCACCGCGGCCGTACTACCTCTACCTCGGCCAGCACCACCGTGTCAGGGGCTTCACCACGAACCCAAAGGACGGGGAAGAGAAAAAGAATAAAAAATAATAAGCCTGCTGTACGATTCATTCAGTGTAAGTTTCATGTTTAACCCGAACATTACACTTTCGCAGGCCCAGGCAGGTCTTCTGACTTTCTCCGTCCCCGGGCGCCTTCCCACCTCTGAAAAAACAGGCAGTGGCCAGAATGCCCGGGAACACATGATGGAGATCACAGCAGCGGGTACTGTCCAGGATTCTCACCTGGTTCCCTTTTATCCCGGTGCGGGTGCCGTACCGGGATACCTGAGCCGTTACAAAGAACGGGAAATTTTTGCGAGAAAAGAAAATTTTTTTTGTGACGGACATGGTATACCTTTGTGAAAGGTGCATCAATGCCGACGATCATGAACAGAGAGAATGTTTCAACAAATTTTTTCACATCCCGGTTGTTTGCGGGGATGATCTTTATGGGGATCCTTATTGTTGCGGGCGGGTGCCGCGGTCACCGGAGAACGCCCTCCTCCTCCGCATCCGACACGGATACGGTCACCGCCGCGATGGTGAAAAATGAGTTCCGGCACGCCTGGAGAGGCTATATGCGCTATGCTGCCGGTTACGATGCGTTGCGGCCCCTCAGCAAAAAGGGAAAGAACTGGTACCGCCGCTCGTTGCTGATGACCCCCGTGGATGCTTTTGATACCATGGTGTTGATGGGCCTCGAAAAGGAACAGAAAGAGGCCAAGAAGCTGATCTTCGACAGCCTCACTTTTGATGTGGATATGGAGGTCCAACTCTTTGAGGTCACTATCCGGCTCCTGGGAGGATTGCTTTCGGCATATCAATGGGATGGCGATGAACGTTTCCTTGCGCTGGCGGAAGAGTTGGGAAAGCGTCTGCTGCCGGCCTTCCGTTCCCCCACCGGCATGCCCTACCGCATGGTCAACCTCCGTACCGGCGCTGTGCGGGACAAGGTGAACAACCCTGCAGAGATCGGAACCCTGATCCTGGAGTTCGGCACCCTTTCCCGGCTTACCGGGGATACGGCCTATTATCATGCAGCCCGCCGGGCCCTGCTTGCCCTTTACGACCGCCGTTCTCCGTTGGGCTTGGTAGGCAGTGCCATCGATGTGGAAACGGGCGAGTGGAAGAACCCGACCTCACACATCGGCGGCGGGATCGACTCCTACCTCGAATACCTTCTGAAAGCCTACCTGCTGTTCGGTGACCCGCAATACCTTCGGATGTACCGGGAGAGCGTCCGTGCAGTGAACCGTTATCTGGCCGATACGGTCGGAGGATATTTATGGTACGGCCAGGCAGACATGTATACCGGGGAGCGGACTTCCACCTATTATGGGGCTTTGGAGGCATTCTTTCCGGGCGTGCTTCTGCTGGGGGGCGATACCTCCCGGGCTGCCGCGCTTCAGCGGTCCGGCTTCAAGATGTGGCAGATGACCGGCATCGAACCCGAAAAGATCGACTACCGCAAAGGAGGGATCACCTCTCCTGCCTATCTGCTGCGACCTGAGAACATCGAGTCGGCCTGGTACCTGTGGCACGCTACAGGGGAAAGACAATACCGCCTTATGGGAGAGACCTTTTTCCGGTCTATCCGGGATTATTGCCGCACCGGGAGCGGTTATGCCTACCTTACGGATGTCCGCAACAAAACAAAGGGGGATGATATGGAAAGCTTCTTCCTCGCTGAGACGCTCAAGTATCTCTATCTCCTTTTTGCGCCGGATGACCTTGTCGATACCGGCCAGGTGGTATTCAATACCGAAGCCCACCCCTTACGCAAAGTTTCTCCCCGATCGTTCTAATAAAGATGATGACGGGATTTCCCGTGACCTACGTAGTTAATTACGTATCCGACTACGTAGATATGTTTCGGTATGCGCATGATGTAGAGTGTGTTATGTTTATTGTATATTGTAAGGTTTGTTGAAAGTGTAGAAAAGGCTCTTTATTTTGGGAAAGCCGGATGAGCAAGGGAAGGTGGATTTTTCGTATTTTGCAGGGGCAGGGAGAAAGAGATGGCAAAGAAGAAAGTGGTTTTACGGGAAGAGTTGGAGCGGCAGCGTGACGAGATCGCCCGTCAGCGGAATGAGATCATTGAGAGCATCGAGTATGCGGGGATGATCCAAAAGTCTTTGCTTCCCCGGCGTAAGTTGTTGGAACCTTACTTTCCCGAACATTTCATTTTGTATCTGCCCCGGAACATCGTCAGTGGAGACTTATACTGGTTCGTGCCGCGGGGCGAGCGGCTCTATTTTGCTGTGGCCGACTGCACCGGTCATGGAGTGCCGGGAGCGCTCATGAGCATTCTGGGCCTCTCTTTCCTCAACGAGATCGTCAATTCCCGGGAGCACCTCCAGGCCAACCGCATCCTCAACCTCCTGCGCGAAATGGTGATGAAAGCCCTGCACCAGACCGGTGAAAACACCGAAGCCAGCGACGGCATGGACATCGCCCTCTGTATCTATGACAGGAACAGTCGGGTGCTCCAGTATGCCGGGGCCAACAATCCCCTCTATATCATCCGGGGGGATGTCGCCATTGAATACAAACCCGACCGCATGCCCATCGGGATCAGCGGAGTGGAAGAACGACCTTTCTCCAACCATTACATTGAGCTGTTCCCCGGTGATTGGCTCTATCTCTTTACCGATGGTTATGTCGACCAGTTTGGCGGCCCCCGGGGAAAGAAATATAAATACGACCCTTTCAAAGCACTGCTCATTGCGATCAGTCACGAGCCGGCCTCCCGGCAACGCGAAAGGCTGGAAAAAGAGTTTCTCCACTGGAAAGGGGAATATCCCCAGGTGGATGATATCCTGGTGATGGGCATGAAAGTTCCGTGAAAATTGCTATCTTGACCGCTTCCCGGGCTGTGAACCATAACCATTCAAGCGCGATGAAACTCCTTTCGTTCAGGATCAGAAACTTTCGTTCGATCGTCGATACGGGATGGCACAATCTTTCTCTTGACAATATCACCGGTCTGATCGGTCAGAACGAGTCGGGGAAAACCTCCATACTGGAGGCTCTCTACGGTTTTTACAACGGCCGTATTTCGGAAGATGTGCTGCGCAGCGACCTGACCTTGCCGGCTGTGGCCTGCCGCTTTTCGCTGGACGGGATCGAAGTGGAAAAGGTGTTGCGCGAGAAGTTGCTTCCGGAAGGGGTTCTGGACCAGATCCGGAAGGACGGGGCCGTATGTCTCGAACGGGTGTGGAACGAAGATCTTTCCAGCCGTATCCTCCTTGGCGGAGAAGAGGTGATCCGTCTCTTTGAACGGCATGAACGGCAGGCTCGCGAACGGGAAGA
>JAMOUS010000110.1 GCA_027067975.1 Bacteroidales bacterium
TCCGGGAGTGCGGCCTCGACGAGAAAACTTTCGAGATCAACCGGATCGCGGCAGAGCTCTCCCGGAAAGCCATTGGCCCCGAAGGGATCGTGATGGGGTCGATGGGACCAACCGGCAAGATCCTGATGATGGGGGATGTGACTGCCGAAGAGATGTATGAAGCCTTTGCCGAGCAGGCCCGCGGCCTGGAAGCCGGCGGGGCCGACGTTGCCATGATCGAGACTATGATGGATATCGAAGAGGCCAGGATCGCCCTGAGAGCGGTCCGCGAAAACACTTCTTTACCTGCCATCTGCTCGTTCACGTTCGATCGTACTGGTATGGGTGAATACCGGACGATGATGGGACATTCTCCGGCCGATGTAGTCCGGGCCATGCGGGAAGCCGGTGCCGACATGGTCGGCGCCAACTGCGGCCATGGCATTGAACAGATGGTCCCTATCGCCCGTGAGATGCGTGAGGCCGACCCCGACATCCCCATCCTCATCCAGGCCAATGCCGGAGAACCTCACGTGCATGGCGACCAGACCGTCTTCGACGAGAGCCCGGAGGTGACCGCCTCATGGGTGCCCAAACTGCTCGATATCGGTATCAATGTGATCGGCGGATGCTGCGGAACAACACCCGATCATATCCGGGAAATCAAAAAACAGATCGAGGCATTCAATAAAAGCGGTTAATATCCTGCACCATGAAAAGATCCGGCTCACTCCTCCTGGCGGCACTTTTGCTGATTACCCTAGCGTGTAAAGAAAATCACTCGAAAAACAGTCAAACGACCATGGAAAAAAAGAAGATCGTTCCAGGGACCTTCCTCTATGATCTGGACGCCATGGAAGGTCACAAAAGTTATCATATCTTACGTGACGAGAGCGGCGAGCGTCAAGTGCTCGTATCGGCCGACCTGCAAGGGCGGGTGATGACCTCCACCCTTGACGGACCCTCGGGATATAGCATCGGATGGGTCAATACCGAATTTATCAAGGCCGGTAAGGTGCAGGAACATTTTAACCCATGGGGGGGAGAGGAACGTCTCTGGTTAGGTCCGGAGGGGGGACAGTTCTCCCTCTTCTTCAAAAAGGGAGATCCTTTCGACATCGAACACTGGTATACTCCTGCAGCATTTGATACCGAACCTTTTGAGACGGTGAGCCAAGATGATACCTCCGCCTCTTTTCGCAAACTCGTTACTCTGATCAATTATTCGGGTACCGTGTTGGAGATGGAGATCAAACGCACTGTGCGTTTGCTTGAGGAGGCGGATTTGGAACAGTTGCTGGGAGAAAGAAAGGAAAAACTGAAGTGGGTCGGCTATGAAAGTAGGAATGTTGTGATCAACCGTGGAGAAAATGCATGGGATGAACATACCGGAATGCCCTCGATCTGGTTGTTGGGCATGTTCAATCCTTCTGACCAGGCTACGGTGGTGATCCCCTTCCAGGATGATCCCGGCATTACGGAAAGGATCGTCAATGACGAGTATTTTGGGAAGATTCCTCCTGACCGCTTGAAAATAGGGGATGGCGTGATCTTTTTCCGGGCCGATGGCAAGATGCGGGGGAAGATCGGCCTGGGGCCGAAACGTGCAAAGGATGTCCTGGGAAGCTATGACGAGGAACACCAGCTTCTTACGATCGTCTGGTACAACAAACCCGAAGGTGCCGAAGAGTATGTGAACTCCATGTGGCGACTCCAGAAAGATCCTTTTGCCGGAGATGTGGTCAATGCTTACAACGATGGCCCGCTTCCGGATGGAAGCCAGCTCGGTCCTTTTTACGAACTGGAGACCTCTTCTCCTGCTGCCCGTCTGAATCCCGGACAACAGATCGTCCATATCAGCCGCACCTGGCATTTCTCGGCCGATGAAAGCATTCTCGATGAGATCGCTCGGAACCTGCTGGGCGTAAGTCTCGAAGAGATCAAGGCAGCTTTCTGAGAATGTTTCTATATGTTTTTTAAGGTATCCTTGCTTAGAACGTTTTGAAGAGCAAAAGGGCAGGGTTGGGATCTGAAACGACAATGGCTCGCTGGTCCGTCCGATCAAAGGGGGACGGAGGTGGTTAGTGGCGATGAAAAAGGAAGGTCAGAATTGAGAAAAGCGAAGGTTTATTGATACGGATCCTCTGAGATCAAAGATCTAGGATCGTTGAAGGGCGGTATGTTCCCCAATATGGTGAATGTTTAAAACATTCGTCATGTTATTGTTGTAACAAAAAAGGATCCTTCCCTCATTTCCCGGGAAATCCTCCGGGAGATCCATTTTTCATTTTACCGGGATCTCTTTTTCTTCCTGAAGCTCTTCGGGTTTGAACCGTCGGATCTTGTAATTGATCGCGGCGATGAAGATGCTCATGAAAGGACTGATCAGGTTGAAAAAAGAATAAGGCAGATAGGTAAGTGTGGGAACGCCGAGGACGGTTGCCTGTGTGGCTCCCCCTGTGTTCCAGGGGATCAGTACAGAGGTGACGGTCCCGGCATCTTCCAGCGTGCGGCTCAGCAGTTCCGGTTTATATCCTTTCCGGCGGTAGGTCTTCGCGAACATACGCCCTGGCACCACGATCGAGATGTACTGATCGGAAGCGGTGACATTGAAAAAGATACAGGTAAAGACCGTCGAGGCGACCAGCGAAACCGTGTTGTGAACCACTTTCAGGATGCTCTTGGAGATCCGGATGAGAAAATGTCCCGACTCCATCATTCCGCCAAAGACCATGGCTGCCAGGATGAGCCAGATGGTGTTAAGCATGCCCGACATCCCTTTGGTGGCAAGCAGTCTTGTGACGAGGGGGCTGGAGGTGGGGATGTTCACCGGTCCGAACATTGCCTGCATGCTGGCGATCCAGGCTGCCTTGGCATAACTGCCCCCAGTGTGGGCGACCATCCTTACGGCCTGGGGTTGGAAGATCAGTGCGAACACCACACCTAAGAGGATCCCCGCCAATAGGGCAGGTACTGCCGGAACACGACGGATAATGATGTAGATCAGCAATACCGGCACGATCAGCAGGAAAGGGGAGAGGCGAAAGGTCTCCCGCAGGGCGGTCATCACCTCCTGCACATCCGTATGGTCGACAGGATAATGCAGGGTGAAGCCGATCACCAGGAAGGCCAGCATTGCCAAGAGGATCGAAGGAACGGTGGTGATGGTCATGTAGCGGATATGGGTGAAAAGGTCGGTGCCTGCCATGGCCGGTGCCAGGTTGGTGGTGTCGGAAAGGGGTGACATCTTATCTCCGAAATAGGCTCCGGAGATGATCGCTCCCGCTACCAGTCCGTCATGGATGCCCAGGGTCCGGCCGATCCCCATCAATGCAATGCCGATGGTGGCGATGGTCGACCATGAACTGCCGGTCGCCAGCGATACCAGCGCGGAAATCGTGATCGCTGCAAAAAGAAAGATCTTGGGGTTGAGGATCTCCAAACCATAATAGATCAGTAACGGTACCACACCACTCAACATCCATGTGCCTGCCAGGGCCCCGATCAGAAAGAGGATCAGAATGGCAGGCATGGCCGACGAAATGCTCTTGATAATGCTGGCTTCCATCTCCTTCCACCGGACCCCTGTCGTATATGCGACCACCCCCGCGATCGCCGCAGCCAGGATCAGGGCCATTTGGTTCGACCCGGCCAAGGTGTCCTTGAAAAGATGGACGTTCAGAAAAAGAAAAAAGATCAGAAAGATCAATGGCAATAATGCCTGAAATAGTGTCGGTTCTCTCTTTTCTCCCCCCCTTATGACCATGTTCTCTTCTCAACGATCATTTGTGGAACAGGAAGTGGAAGATCTTCCGCAAGAACGATGGCTCCTTCCCTTCTTCTTCATAATACCCTTCTCCATACCCGTAAGCCGTACCATAACCGTAATGGTAGCCATAGCCGTATCCGTAACCGTAACCGTAGCTGTAACCGTAATAGCTGGAGAGCTTGATGTCGTTGACGAGGATCGCCAGTTTGCGAATCTCCTGTTTTTCGTAAAGCTCGTCAATGAATGGCAATACGTTCTTGCTGGAATAGTTTTGACGGATAAGATAGAGGATGACATCGGCATAAGGTGCAAGCATCAGTCCGTCGGTGACGATCCCCACCGGCGGGGTGTCCATCACAATGTATTCAAAATCATTGCGTACCTTTTCAAAGAAATCTTTTACCCGGTCGCTCTCAAGCAATTCGGCAGGATTGGGGGGTGTGCTGCCCGCCGGAGCCACGTAAAGGTTCTCATACTGGGAAGGTAGTACGATCTCATCATAGCTACTGTGGCCTACCAGGTATGCGCTTAGTCCCTGGCTGTTGTCTACCTCAAAATCACGATGGATGCGCGGCTTGCGCAGGTCGAAACTGGCCAGCAGGGTTTTCTTTCCCGACATGGCGATGATCACCGCCAGGTTCTCCGCCGCGAAGGTCTTCCCTTCGCCGCTCACGGTCGATGTGATCAGGATCACCTTCTGCCCTTTTTCCCGCAGCTTGTATTGGAGGTTGGTGCGAATGGCCCGGAACGACTCCGCCAGTGCCGACTTGGGATGCTCGACCACCGGTATGTTCTCGTCCGTCGTGTTGTGACCGATGGTGCCCAGAATGGGTACGCGTGTCTTGTTCTCGATATCCTGCTTGTCAACGATCTTGTTATTGAAATATTCTACCAGCAGGAGGATCACCAGCGGGATGAGGAAACCCAGCACGAGGGCGATCATGTAATTAAGGCTCGTTTTCGGGGATACCTTGGTGGCATTTTCCGGGCGGGCAATGTCGAGGATCTTGTTGTCGGCCACGTTCGAAGCTTTGGCGATACCTGCTTCGGCACGTTTCTGCAACAGGTAGGTGTAGATCTCGTTGTTGATGTTGTAAACCCGCTGGATGGCCAATAGCTCGCGCTCTTTCACCGGCAGTTTCTTGATCCTCTCTGTCAGCGAGGCGATCATATTGTCGATCTCCCGGATGTTCATCTCCGTCGAATGGATCAGGTTGCGGACATTCTCCAGCAACATCTTGGTCAGCTCCTCGATCTTCTGGTTCACCGAGTGGATCGCCAGCGAATTGGATTGTGTGCTCAACTGAAAGGAGGTCTTCTGATTGTACAACTCGATCAGTTGTTGGATGAGGGAGAGCAAAACAGGATCGTTGATGCCGGCAACCGAGGGGGCTACCATCTCATTGACATTGGCATTGGCCGAAAGATACTTTAACAAATACTGATAGTAATTTTTCTGGATCTCCAGCATCGCCTTCTGCGTCTGATAGGTGCTGATCTTTTCATAGATGGTCATCCCTTCTTTGCTCAGATCAAGCACCTGGTTGCGGATGCGGAAGTTCTCCAAACGACTTTCCGCACGTTTCAGGGAGTCGACAATGTTTTGCAATTGCTCGTCGATGAAACGCATCGTGTTGGTAGCGATCCGGTTCTTCTCTTCCAGTCCGGAACGTATGTATACTTCCCCCAGTTTGTTGAGATAGTCGCATTCCTGCTCCGCCACCGGTCCTTCCATGGTCAGGATGAGAATCGACCCTTTTTTGTCGTTGACCGTGATGTTCAGCTTGCTCTTATACTTGTTGACAAGATCGTTGAGGTTGTTGATCACAAAATAATAACGGTTCGAGAGCTCCTCTTCCGGATCATACTCATTGGAATTACGCAAGAAGATGCGGAACGAAAAGAACTCATTGGTGAATGGGTCGCCAAAGTGGAGGACTGTATCGACGTTCATCTCTTCGTCGATCTGTAAACGGTATCTTTTCTTATCAAGAATGAAAACATTTACACGGTGGCCGCGTGTCTGGGCATGGGTGGTATCCAGTTCGACAACAAAGGGGGATCGTTTGTATAGCTGCGACTCCTTGATGCCTCGCCGTCCTACCAGCACATACGTGATCTCGAAATCCTTCAGTTCCTTCAGAGCCCGCTGTGCAAGGGAATACGACTGCAGGATCCCCATCTCATTGTAAATGTTTTTCTTGCTGCGGAAAATGTCCATCCCCTCGATGATGTTCTCGTAACCGGTCAGCTGCCCCCGGCCGGCTTTCGTATCGTCGCGCACAATGATCGAAGAGGTTACACTGTAACGGGGGGTGGAATAACGGTTCACCATGTATGCGCCTACCAGGGCAATGAAAATGGCAATGGCGAACCAATACCAATTGTATAGGATCTTCAGCAGGAATTTCTTGATGTCTATTGTTTCTTCCTGGATGAACGGATATTCTTGCTGCAGGTTCTCCATGTGCGCGTTACCCTATTTGATGAATGAAAGAACGAGGATGAGTGTTGAGATACTGGAGAGGATAATGCTCAGGACAGGGATGTTGGCTTTGAAAGGCTTGCTCTTCAGGGGTTTTACATAAACAATGTCGTTGGGCATGAGGAAAAAACCGTCCGACTTGATGAAGTCGGACCGCGTAAGGTCGAGATGATAGGTGATGGTCTTGTTGTCCAGCGTGGGGCGCAGCACCAGCACCTTGCGGCGGTTACCGTCGACGGTGATGTCGCCGGCCCGCGAAAGCGCTTCCAGCACCGTCAACTGGTCGTTGTAATTGATATACATCCCCGGCCGTGCAACTTCACCCAAAACAGAAAACTTGAAGCTCAAAAGCTTTACGACGGTGGAAGCATCCCGCAAGACGCTGTTCACCTTCGCCTTGATCGCTTTCGAGGCCTCATCCAGTGTCTTCCCCTCCACCGGTATGCTACCGATCAGCGGCACCTCCACACAACCGCTGTCATTGACCGAATATCCGTAAATGTACAGGCTCTGCTCATTGGTGAACATGTTCACTGAGGTGGTGCGCTGCTCGGGATTGTAGATCTGGTTGACCAGAGGGTCGGGGCTGGTGATCTTGATGTAAAGGATATCGCCCCGCTGGATCCGGTACGAGGGTGCTTTCTCACGGGGGAAAACAGGTTGTGAGATCGTGTCGATGTCCTGCAAATAGGTAATGTTCTTCTGGGTCGTGCAGGAGGAAATGACCAGCATAAACAACAGCAATCCCCCGCCAATGGTTCTCATCATGATCCTGGTTCACTTTTATAGTTGGCAAACTTAATCAATATTTTATTTTCCTCCATGAATTCAGGAAGCAATTTATCTACGAAATCAGGGGTTTTGTCATCTTTTTTATTCCAAAATTCATTATTTTTGTTATAGAACGAAAGGTGGGAAGATGGATTTGGGATACGATTTTTTTTCTGTCGAGAAGAGGGACACGATCCCGGCAAGGGGGAGGGTACTGATCTCCGAACCTTTCCTGCCGGATGCCTATTTCAAACGCTCGGTGGTCCTGTTGGCGGAATATGGTGAAGAAGGTGCGTTGGGTTTTGTTTTGAACAAGCCGGTGGATATGGGCATCGACCGTCTGATCGAGGGCTTTCCTCCGGCGGATATCCCGGTCTCGCTGGGCGGCCCGGTGGCCACCAATACCATGCACTTCATCCACACACTGGGCGAGCTGCTCCCCGGTAGCAAACTCATCACCGGAAACGTATACTGGGGCGGAGATTTCTCGGTGTTGAAAGAGCTTGTCCGGGAGGGCCTGGCCGGGAAAGGTCAGATCCGCTTCTTCATAGGCTATTCAGGTTGGTCGCCCGGGCAACTTGAAAGGGAACTCTCTGAAAACTCCTGGGTGATCACCGATATCGATACACTCCGCATCATGTCGGCATCCACACCGGAAGCCTGGAAGGAAGTGCTGCACGATATGGGCAGAAAATACCGGCTCTGGGCATCTTTCCCCGAAAACCCTTCCATGAACTGATCCTTCCGGATTTCTTTCCCGGTTCAGAAAAGTTGCCCCCAAAATACCTTAAAGAGGGAAGGGTGGATCAATAACGGATATAGAAAGCCGAACACCGCACCATAGAAATGGGCATCGTGATTGATGTTCTCATCACTGTGGCGGGCCATGTAATGCGAATATCCCAGGTACAGCACTCCGAACAAAATGGCAGGAATGGGAATGAAATAGAAGAAGATCATGCTCTTGGGCTGGAAAAAGATCGAGATGAAGATCACTGCCGAGACAGCTCCGGAGGCCCCTACCGAATGATACCACGGATCCTGACGGTGCTTGACCAGTGAGGGGATCGCTGAGACGACCAATCCGCCAAAATACAGCATCAGGAAATGAAACTGCGGATGTTTAAGGTAGCCATATGAGGCCAGATCGGCGAAGATCCGCTCAGCAAGACGCCCAAACGAGTACAGGACGAACATGTTCACCAGCAGATGTACCCAGTCGGCATGGACAAAGCCATGCGTGATGAGCCGCCAATACTCCTTGCGGCGGAAAACCTCATAAGGAGTGAGAGAGAGCCGGTAAAGAAGCGAGGTGTCACGGAAAGCATACAGAGAGACCCCTGCCGTGATGAGGATGATGATGACCGTCATGATGGACATGAGAAGCTAATGTAAAATGTAAAACAACAGTTCTTTCATGAGTTCGCACGTGTCGGCACTTACGTTGCCGATCCCTTTCGAGCGGGCGTCGGTTTTTCGCAGGGCAGCCATGATTCCCCTTAACTTGGTAAAAGAATAACGTTGGGCCGTCTTCTCCAGTTCACGAAGATAATAATCGCTGTTGGTTTTCATCTTCTTTTTCAGTTCCTGCCGGGGCAAATTCCTGTAACTGTGCAATAACATCAGTTTCAGGAAATAGGGATAGAGAAAGGCGATGGTTTTTTGCAGGGGATGGTTTTTCGGGTCGTTACAGAAATGCCGTGCGATTCGGTTGGCCTTGCTTACATCACGGGTGGCGATGGCCTTTTGCAGCTCGAAGATATTGAATTCCTTGCTGTAACCTGCATACTTTTCGATGTGGGCGGCGGTAAGACGGGTTTCCCCCTCCGGCAGGAGCAGGAGAAGCTTTTCGAGGGCATTCATCACGTTCGAGATGGTATCGCCCGCATATTCGGTGAGCAGCATGGCTGCCTTCATGTCGGTTTGGATCCCTCTGCCGCTGAGGTGACTCATGATCCATTCGGGCATCTCATAATCCCGTATGGGTGCAGCCTCGAACAGCCTGCACCCCTCACAACCTTGCAAAAGCTTCAGGAGGGCCGATCCCCGTTCCGGCTTGCGGTGTTTGTAGGCAAATGCCAACACCGTTGTGGGATTGGGATGCCGCAAATAACTGGCAAGGGGGTGATGCTCATCCTCCAACCCCTTGTAGGAGAGATCCTGAGCTTCTTTTACCAGGACCACCTGACGGTCCGACATCATAGGATGCCGCATCGCCGCTTCTATGATCATCCTCAGATCGGAATCTTTTCCGTAAAACACCAGTTGGTTGAAGGCTCTCTGCTCTTCGGGAAGCAGCTCTTTCTCCAGAACTTCGGTGATGCGATCGATAAAATAAACCTCTTCGCCCATCAAAAAGTAAACGGGAGAAACCTTGCCTTCCCTGATCTCCTGGATGAGTTCCTGATATGTGCTTCCTTTTTTGCTGGCCATGATTGTCAGAAACGCAGGTGTTTGACCGAAAGACCCTGGTTTTTGATGTCCATCAGTGCGTCATAGCCGATCTTGAGATGATCCTCTGTAAAGCGGTCGTTCACATATTTGTCCGAATCCCGGGTTTTTACGCCGGTGGAGATCATCGGCTGATCGGATACCAGAAGGAGTGCGCCCGAGGGAATATCGTTGGCGAAGCCCACGGTGAAGATGGTGGCGGTTTCCATGTCGATGGCCATGGCCCGGGTCTTGAGCAGATATTTTTTAAAGCGATCGTCGTATTCCCACACCCGGCGGTTGGTGGTGAAGACCGTGCCGGTCCAGTAGTCGCGACCATGTTCGGTGATCGAGTTGGAGACCGCGCGTTGCAGGCTGAAAGCAGGCAAGGCCGGAACCTCTGGCGGAAGATAGTCGTTCGAAGTCCCCTCGCTGCGGATCGCCGCAATAGGCAGGATCAGGTCACCCAGCCGGTTCTTCTGCTTCAACCCTCCACATTTGCCCAGAAAAAGCACCGCCTTGGGGGAGACGGCCGTGAGCAGGTCGAGGATCGTTGCGGCGTTGGGACTCCCCATGCCGAAATCGATGATCGTGATCCCGTTGTGAGTGGCGGTAGGCATGTTGGCATCCTGCCCCCGGATGGGTACACCATACCAACGGGAGAACATTTCTACGTATGAAAAAAAATTGGTCAGCAGGATGTATTCCCCAAACTCATCCAGATCACAACCTGTGTATCTTGGCAACCAGTCTCTTACGATCTCCTCTTTCGTCTTCATCTCTTGTTTCTCTCTCTTTTCGTCCCTGTCATCCGGCGACCGGAGCAGATTTTTCTAATTTTGCTAAAATAAGAAAAAGCACCGGATGAAAAAACTCAACCTGCCCGACCCCTATCTGGAGATCCGGACACGGGAGGGGAAACGGTATCTTTTCGATCCTGTCCGGAAGAAAGAAGTGCGGTTGACACCGGAGGAGTGGGTGAGGCAACATTTCATCCGGTATCTTGCCGATCATTTGGGTTATCCTGTGTCATGGATGCAGGTGGAGAAGGAGTTCACGTGGAATGGTTTGGTGCTTCGCAGCGATATCCTTGTTCTGGCACCAGACGGGCGGCCGCGGATGATCGTCGAATGCAAGGCCCCGGAGGTGAAGCTCGACGGGGCGGTCTTTGAACAGATCGCTCGCTATAACCTCCGTTATCATGTGCCCTACCTGGTCGTGACCAACGGCATGACCCACTATTGTTGTGAGATGGACTATGATAAGGGAACGTATCGTTTCCTCGACAGGATCCCCTCCTATAAGGAGGTGCGGGAAGATGCCAGCAGCTGAAAGAACAGTTCATCAACCCAGCGGCCGTCACGCCGCAGCCATTCCTTTTTACGGCCGGTCTGGACAAAGCCCCGCGAACGGAAAAGCCGGATGCTCGGCTCGTTGCCGTCGGTGATGTTACAATATACCTGATGTAACTGCAAGGTCGAGAAACAATAGTCGAGCAAAAGATCCAGCGCTTCTCCCGCATAGCCTTTCCCGCGGTCACGCTCTTCTTTGATCAGGA
>JAMOUS010000111.1 GCA_027067975.1 Bacteroidales bacterium
CGAGACGATCCGGTTGTTGGAGACGCTCATGCGGGAACAGGGGCTGGATCCCGATGATCCGTCGCGCAAGAGGAGCCCTTCGCAGGAGGAGGTCGGGTACAGGACCGAACAACATCCGCTCAATAAAATGGCTCTTTCGTACATCACACTCGCCCGAGCCTGGATGGATGCACACAGAAAGGAGTTGGATGGTGTCGGGATGCAGCACGACATGCCCCCTCGGGGAGCGGGAAAAAGAGAAGTGCAACTATGGAATGCAGGGAAGGTGATCCATTGGTATCTTTTCCAAATCAGCGTGAAGATCCGGAGGGCTCTGGAAGGGCTCCAGGAGGGGGAGGAACTTTCCGAAGGCCCTTACGGCAATGATGCGGACGGGTCGGCCAAGGTGGCCCTGTTGGGGATCGACAACTCCCTGCAAGCCTGGCATACGATGCTGAACCTCTTCCCCGGCGAGGAGAACACCCTCTCCGACATTATGATCATCCTGGGAACCTTACGGAAAGAGGTGGAAAAGATCTTTCCGCGAGCCCGCCGTTTCCGGCGTCCCGGTTTTGACGACCCGCAATATGCCCATCTGATCAAAAAGGAGGATCAAACCTGACGGCCGGCGTGACGGAGATCGTCACCCTCCGGCCCCTTCCCCCCATAAAGAAACCGTTTGATCTTGTTGGTGGCAGTCTTGACAAAAGGTTCCATCTGCAACTTCACCTCCTGAATGCGGGAAAAACGGTTGACCTGACGGTTGACATGTTCTTTCACCTCCTTGAGGAACGTTTCGACATTCTTCTCATACAGTTCCGCAGCACTCTCCTTCAGTTCGCGGAATTTCTTCTCGATCTCCTCCAGGTTGAGGCGTACCAGGGCCACCAGTTTGCCCTTCTCCTCGATCACCAGCGACTCGTCCACATACCACAGTGTGTTGATGACCGATTCAATGTCTTCGGGGTAGATGTTTTCACCGCCAGGGCCGATGATCACGTTCTTCAGGCGGCCTTTGATGTAGAGATAACCGTCCTCGTCAAACAGGCCGAGATCGCCGGTGCGGAACCATCCCTCTTCGGTGAGGACTTCACGGGTCAGGTCAGGTTCTTTGTAATATCCCTTCATCACATTAGGACCTTTCACCCAGATCTCCCCTTCTCCGGTCGCCGGGTCGGGATCGTGTATCTTCACCTCAATCCCATGGATGGGGCGCCCCGTAGATTGCAGGCGCTGGTCATGAGGTCCAAAACCGGCCACCAGTGGAGAGGTCTCGGTAAGACCATAGCCCACCGCATACGGAAAACGGGCTTCCAGGAGGAAACGCTCCACGCTTTCGTTGAGTTTGGCCCCCCCGATTCCATAGAAATGAAGACGTCCCCCGAAGGTCTTGAGCAGTTTTTTCCCGGCCATGCGGTTCAGCACCCGGCGTAAGGGGGGCAGCCGGTAGAGGGTGCGCATAAGCCGTTTCCCGGTAAGTGCCGGGAGCACCTGTTTTTTGTGGATCTTCTCTATGATGAGGGGGACCGTGAGCATCACGGTAGGCCGCACCTCCCGCAGGGCAGGCAACAGCACAGCCGGTGTAGGAGGGCGTTTCAAATAGCGGATCTCCGAACCGGAGAGCAGCGGGATCATCATCCCGATGGTGTTCTCATAGGTATGCGAGAGCGGAAGAATGGAGAGAAAGACATCTTTTTCCCCAATGGGGTGGATCTTTTTGCTCATGAGGGCATCGAAGACCAAGTTGCGGTGGGTGAGCATAACCCCTTTGGAACGTCCGGTGGTACCGGAAGTATAGATGATCACGGCCAGATCATCTTCCTGTACCGAAGGGTATGCCTCCAGAGGAACGACCTCGTCATAAGGGGTCCCCTCATCATGGAGGGAAAAGTCGTCCAGGCTGACCCGCACGAGGGAGAAAGCCAGGTCTTTTACTTTGTTAAAATGTGCATCTCCGACAAAGAGCATGCGGGCACCTGCATGTTCGAGGAACCGGGCGATCTCTCCGGCATGGAAATCAGGCAGAAGGGGGACGGCAACGGCCCCGGAAGAGGTGATGGCCAGGTAGGTGATTACCCAATTGGGGCTGTTGCTGCCCAGGATGGCAACCCGGTCGCCAGGCCCGATCCCATTCCTTTGGAGGAAGGCCATCAGCTTACGCACTCGCCGCGCCACTTCTTCATAGGTGAGCGCCTGCTCTCCGACGAATGCCAGAAAAGGACGGTCTGCATACTTCTCCGCCTGTGCAAAGAAGCGGACAGGGATGGTCAGCTTGTCATTCTCGTTCATAAGATATCAGGAAAGTTCTTTGCCCAGTGCGATCATCTTGAGGGCAGTAACAGCCGCCTCGTCGCCCTTGTTACCATGCTTTCCACCCGCCCTGTCAAGGGCCTGCTGCATGGTGTCCGTGGTCAGGACCCCGAAAATGAAAGGAATACTGTATTCCAGGTTAAGTGTGGTGATCCCTTGCGTAACACTTTGCGAGATGTATTCAAAATGGGGTGTCTCTCCCCGCACAACACAACCGATACAGATCACTGCATCGGGATCCAGGCTTTCGGCCATCCACTGGGCCCCCAGCGTCAGCTCGAAGCTCCCCGGAACATGCCGGACATGGATATCCTCTTCCCGTACCCCATATTTTTTCAGGGTGTCGACCGCCCCTTCCGCAAGGCGTTGGGTCACTTCCCCATTCCATTCCGACACCACGATCGCGATCACCGCCCCCTCTCCAGCCGGAACGGTGGCAGGATCATGAAGGGAAAGATTTTTCTTCTTGGGGGGCATGCGAACGATTATTTTCCGTTTTCGCTCAGTTTCTTGCGAAGCTCGACGCGTGTTATGTATTTCTCAATGTTCTGACCTTCACGACTTTTAGGGAATTCGTCCCGGATGGTCTCATAACAGGTAAGCGCCTTGTCAAACCGGCTCAGGTCTTCAAGGACATACCCCGCCTTCATCAAATAGATGGGAGTCAGGAAATCGTCTTTTTCAAGGCGTGCCGCTTCCAGGTAGTACTTGGCCGCATTTTCCTTGTCACCGAGTTGCATGTAGGCATCCCCGATCGCACCGGTGGCCACGACCGAAAGCATGAGATCTTTCTTCTTGAAAGCCTTCAGCTGTGCAATGGCATCTTCATATTGCCCCATTTGCAGATAGCAGATCCCGGCATAATATTTCGAAAGGTTGGCCGCCTTGGTCATTTTGTAATCACTGATGATATCCAGGAAACCGGGGTTGTTCCCGTCTCCGTTAAGGGCCAGACGGAAGGAATCCAGCTGGAAATATTTCTCGGCCATCCACATCTGGGACACAGCTTCTTTCTGACGGGGTTGGATGATCAGTTTCTGGAAGAAAAGGAAAGCGCCTACCACTGCCAGCAGGATGATCACGCCGATCGTGATCTCCTTTTGATTGTTCTCAATGAACAGTTCGGTACGGGTCAACGCCTCTTCAAAGTTCTCAAGTCGTTTCTCCGCTTCCTGCACTTTCTTTTTGGTTTCTTTCTTGGCCATGCTCGTTCGGTTTGAATTCCCCGCAAAAGTAATGGATTTGTTCCTTTTATGAAATGAAGAGTTTATATTTTTATACATTTGTCCGGAACTCCGACACACTGCACCATGGAAGAACTGTATATCAGCAAGTTATCACTCATTCAGTTTAAGAACTACGAAGAGGTTTCCCTGGAGTTCTCTCCCCGTATCAACTGTTTTGTGGGGGACAATGGAAAGGGGAAGACCAATTTACTGGATGCGATCCACTATCTTTCGCTCACCAAGAGTTTTTTCAACAATGTGGATCAGCAGAACATCCGGCACGGCCAGGAGTTCTTCGTGATCCAGGGGGAGTTTGTCAGGAACGGGAACACGGAGCGGATCTATTGCAGTGTCAGGGCCGGGAAAAAAAAGATCTGCAAGCGCAACAACAAGGATTATGAGCGTTTTTCCGACCATGTCGGACTGTTGCCGGTGGTGATGATCTCCCCTGCCGACAGTGCCCTGATCCTGGAGGGGAGTGAGCAGCGCCGCCGTTTTCTGGATACGGTGATCTCCCTGTATGACAGGCCCTACCTGCAGGCTTTGCTGAAATACAACCGGGCCCTGATGCAGCGGAACAAACTGCTCAAACAGATCGAGTTCAAAGGAGAAATGGCCGTCGACGAACTGGAGCTTTGGGATGCCCAACTCATCGGCCCCGGAACGGAGATATACAGAAAACGCAAGGAAATGGTTGACAAACTGGTGCCCGTTTTCCAGGAATATTACAACGAGATCGCCGGCGGCCGGGAAAAGGTGGGACTGGAATACCGTTCGCCGCTCCATGAAAAGGATTTTGAGACCCTCCTGCGTGAATCGCGCCAGAAAGACCGTGTACTGCAATACACCACCGCCGGGATCCATAAGGACGACCTGGTGATGACCCTCGACGGCTACCCCATCAAGAAGGTAGGATCACAAGGGCAGCAGAAAACCTTCCTGGTGGCACTGAAGTTCGCCAAGTTCGGATTCATCCGCGACATGAAAGGCGTCAAACCCATCTTGCTGTTGGACGATATTTTTGATAAATTTGATGCAAAACGGGTCTTTCAGATCATACGGCTGGTGGCACGCAATGAGTTCGGACAGATCTTCATCACGGATACCGATGCCGACCATCTGAAAGGGATCCTTAAAGAACTGGACACCGACCACCGCATCTTCCGTATCGACGGCAAAGCAGAGGTCATCACGGAACAGCCATCATGAGACGATCCAACACGGAACGACTGGGAAATGTGATCCGGGAATACCTGGAAAAATTGCATCTGGACCGCCGACTCAAGGAGGTAGAGATCGCCGGAAAATGGGAAGAGGTGGTCGGTAAGATCATTGCCTCCAAGACCGAAAAGGTGACGGTCCGCGACGGGACCATGTATGTCCATATCCGCTCGTCGGTGGTGAAGAACGAACTGATGATGATCCGCAACGATCTTGTCCGGGCGATCAATGACCGCGCCGGCGAGGAGGTGGTGAAAGAGATCGTGTTCAGATAGGCAAGAAAAAGAAGAAAATTCTTGAAGGATGATATTTCCAAATTCCAAATTCCAAATTCCAAATTCCAAACTCGATACTCGATACTCGATACTTATAATACTCAATACTCGATACTCCAAACCCGATACTGAGAACTGACCCTATAATGTAATCATGCAATGAAAAGAACCAACGAGAAGATCAGGTCGAAAGGGCTGTTCTGGGTGATGATGGGGATATGGATCCTGGGAACCGCGGCAGTGAAGGATCCCCCTACCACCCTCACGGTGATGTTTTACAATGTGGAAAATTTGTTTGACACCCTTGACGATCCGGCCACACAGGATGATGATTTCACCCCTATGGGGGCAAAGGCCTGGAACAGCGAACGGTATCAGAAAAAGTTGGAAGACCTGGCAAAGGTGATCGCATCAGTAGTCGAGAAAGATCATCCGGTGCTGGTGGGGTTGAGCGAGGTGGAAAACCGGCAGGTGACGGAAGCCCTGGCCCGCACCGGCAAGCTGAAAAGAGTGGGGTACCGGGTGGTGCATGAAGAGAGTCCCGACCGGCGGGGCATTGACGTGGCATTGTTATATGATCCGTCCCGTTTCCGGTATCTTTCGCACAAAAGTCTTCCCATCCGTTTTCCGCGGGATACCACGCGTGTACGTGACATCCTCTATGTAAAAGGACGGGCGGGTGACGAAATGCTCCATATTTTCGTCAACCACTGGAAATCCCGCAGCGGCGGGATACGGGCCACCGAACAGAAGCGCATATACTCGGCCGTGGTGTTGCGCCGGGCTGTCGATTCCATCCTCAACTTCGAGCCCCAGGCCAAGATCATCATCATGGGTGATTTCAATGACGAGCCCACCAACCAAAGTGTGATGCAGATCCTGATGGCGGCCAACAAGCGGAAGAACACCGGCCGCCGCGACCTTTACAATCTGATGTACGACCTGCACAACCTGCATGACACAGGCACCTACAGCTATAAAGGACACTGGCTCATGCTCGACCAGATCATCGTAAGCTATCCTCTCCTCCACGACCGTACGGGATGGCACACCCGCTATGAAGGGGGGCATATCTACTCCTCCCCCGCCCTGCTCTATGAAAATCCGAAAGCGGGCCGTCCCGTCCCCAACCGTACCTATGCAGGTCCCAACTATGTTGGGGGCGTGAGCGACCATCTTCCTGTGTATGTGACCTTCACCCGTATTCCGCAAGAGGGTCGAAAGGGTAAGCACAAGAAAAGAAGCCGGCGATAGCAAAAGGGGTAGCGAACCATGGGCCATGGCTTCAAACTGATCTCGGATTTCACCCCCACAGGGGATCAGCCGGAGGCGATCCGCCAGCTGGTGGAAGGGCTTCAGCAGGGGCGGCGCTACCAGACCCTCCTTGGCGTCACCGGCTCGGGCAAGACCTTCACCATCGCCAACGTCATCGAGCAGGTGCAACGGCCCGTGCTGGTGCTCAGCCACAACAAGACCCTCGCCGCTCAACTGTACAGCGAGTTCCGCCAGTTCTTTCCGGAAAACGCCGTGGAATACTTTGTTTCGTATTACGATTATTACCAGCCGGAAGCCTATCTGCCCGTCACCGACACGTACATCGAAAAAGATCTCTCGATCAACGACGAGATCGAAAAACTGCGTCTGAGCACCACCTCCACCCTTTTGTCCGGACGACGTGATGTGATCGTGGTCTCTTCGGTGTCATGCCTGTACGGTATCGGCAACCCCCAGGATTTTTACGATCACACCGTCCGCATCCGTCGCGGGGAGACCTTGAGCCGCAACCTCTTCCTCCACAAGCTGGTGGATGCACTCTATTCCCGCAACGAACATGATTTTCCCCGCGGTACTTTCCGCGTGCGCGGCGACACTGTGGACATCCATCTTGCCTATGGAGATACGGCATACCGTGTGGTTTTCTGGGGAGATGAGATCGAAGAGATCGAGGCCTTTGATCCCATCAACGGACACACGCTTGAACACACCGACGAGTTGACCATCTTTCCGGCCAATATTTTCATCACCTCCAAGTCGCGAATGGAAGAGGCATTACGCAAGATCGAAGAAGATCTGGCCCTGCAGGTGGAGTTTTTCACGGAGGTGGGCAAGCACGAGGAGGCGAAACGTTTGCAGCAGCGTGTCAGCTACGACCTGGAGATGATACGGGAGCTGGGTTACTGCAGCGGCATCGAAAACTATTCCCGGTATTTCGACGGGCGCCCCCCGGGAAGCCGTCCCTTCTGTCTGCTCGATTATTTCCCGGAAGATTACATCACGATCATCGATGAAAGTCATGTGACCATCCCGCAGATCCGGGCGATGTACGGGGGTGATCATTCCCGCAAACAGGTGCTGGTGGATTACGGTTTCCGTCTTCCGGCAGCCATCGACAACCGGCCGCTGAAGTTCGAAGAGTTCGAGGAGCTGACGGGACAGATGATCTTCGTCAGTGCCACGCCGGCCGAATACGAGCTGGAACGGTCGGAAGGGATCATCGTGGAGCAGGTGATCCGCCCCACGGGGCTGCCCGATCCGGTGATCGAGGTGCGGCCCACCCATAACCAGATCGACGATCTCATTGCGGAGATCCGGGAGCGGGTGCGTCGTGAGGAGCGGGTGCTGGTGACGACCCTCACCAAGCGGATGGCCGAAGAGCTGACCGCCTATCTTCTGAAACTCGACATCCGCACCCGCTACATCCATTCGGAGGTAGACACCCTCGAAAGGGTGGAGATCATGGACGGCTTGCGGCAGGGCACCTTTGACGTGCTGGTAGGGGTCAACCTGTTGCGTGAGGGTCTCGACCTGCCGGAGGTGTCGCTGGTGGCCATCCTGGACGCCGACAAAGAAGGCTTCCTGCGGTCGGCCCGCTCGCTTACGCAGACCGCCGGCAGGGCGGCCCGCAACCTCAACGGGACGGTGATCATGTATGCCGACAAGGTGACCGACGCAATGCAACAGACCATCGACGAGACCAACCGCCGCCGTGAGAAACAACTGCGCTACAACCGTGAGATGGGGATCACCCCCCGCCAGGTGGTCAAGAGCCGCGACTCGATCATGGCCGGCATACAGATGAAAACCGGAAAAAAAGTGTACACCGAAAAGGAAAGCATCGACGTCGCTGCGGATCCTGTCGTCCAATACCTCGACCGCAAAGGTCTTGAGCAGCTCATCAAGAAGACCCGCAAAGCCATGGAAGAGGCGGCCGGGCGGCTCGACTTCATCGAGGCGGCCCGCTACCGTGACGAGTTACAGGAACTGGAAAGGATGCTGCAAGGAAAGCGTTGATCCTTATTACTATTTGTCGATATAGACCCCTCCGTTGTCGGCCGCGAGGCCTCGCATAAAAGCCTCATCACAATCATCTCCCAGACCGATGGTATGCACTTTTACACGTTTGAGCGGATTCCATTTCCTGACCGCTTCGGTAGAGGTCACGGGACCGGCGCTGGGTTCCCCGTCGGACAAGAGAAAGATGGACTCCACATCCAGCGGCTTGGTCTCGTCCGTGGCTCCCGGTCCGGCAAACTCGAACGCTTTCTCCATCGCCTCGTAGATGTTCGTCCCCCCTCCTGCCTTCAGGGACTCGATGTAAGCTTGGGCCTGCAGTTTATTGGCATCCGTAGCCGGTTGCATCGTCTTGCGCCAGACTCTCACACCATTTTCAAAGACAATTACATTGAAAAGGGTGGACTCGGGCAGCCCTTTGATGGCAGGGATAAGCTTTTTCCTGGCCTTCTGCAGCTTTGTCAGGGACTTTTTCGTTTTCTTGCTGAGCAAGCTTCCGGCAAGCTGTCCCGCTTCACCCCCAATGGCATGGGAAACGGCACTGCCCGCGGCATCTGCCGCCACGTTCGTGGCCGTGTTGATGAGTTCTCCTTTGACATCGCGCTCTGCAATGTTCTCCATGCTGCCGGATATGTCCAACACGAACACCACTTTGCCGATATCCGAGGTCTTGATGCCGTAATAATCTTCCGACTTTTTGACGGAATAACAGGATTGAAGGATCGTCACTCCTAGCAGAAACAATAAGGAAATGCCAACTATCTTCTTCATGATCAAAAAATTAAGAAATTAAAAGAAAGATCCGACGGATGTGAAAAAGATACACGGGCGAATATGTCGGGTTTAGGTTGGACAAGCGAAATCTGAGGGCAAGTTAAGAATCTTTTTTCAGAACTCCCTTTTCCATGGGATAAAAAAATCCCCCTTCGGCATGTCGAGGGGGATCGTCCTGGTTACGGATTATTTTAACCCAGGTAGGATTTCAGCAGTTTACTGCGTGAGGTATGGCGCAGACGCCGGATCGCTTTTTCCTTGATCTGGCGCACCCTCTCTCTTGTCAGTCCGAACTTCTCGCCGATCTCTTCGAGGGTCATCTCCTGCACGCCGATGCCGAAGAAGAGCTTGATGATGTCCTTCTCCCGTTCGGTGAGGGTGGCGAGAGCCCTTTCGATCTCACGGGTGAGGGACTCGTTCATCAGGTTCTTGTCGGCATTGGGCGAGTCGTTGTTGGGCAACACGTCAAGGAGGCTGTTGTCCTCTCCCTCAACGAAGGGAGCATCCACGGAGACGTGCCTGCCGGAGACACGCAGGGTGTCGGAGACCTTTTCTTTCGGTAGGTCGAGTGCTTCGGCCAGCTCTTCGGTGGTCGGGGTGCGCTCATATTCCTGCTCGAATCTCGAGAAGGCCTTATTGATCTTGTTGAGCGACCCCACCTGGTTGAGGGGCAGGCGCACGATGCGCGACTGCTCTGCCAGAGCCTGGAGGATCGACTGGCGGATCCACCAAACGGCATATGAGATGAACTTGAACCCGCGCGTTTCGTCGAACTTCTCTGCCGCCTTGATCAAGCCGAGGTTCCCCTCGTTGATCAGGTCGGGCAGGCTCAGGCCCTGGTTCTGGTACTGTTTGGCGACCGACACGACGAAACGCAGGTTGGCCCTGGTGAGCTTTTCGAGCGCCTCACGGTCGCCCTTCTTAATCCGCTGCGCCAGTTCAACCTCTTCTTCCACACTGATCAGCTCCTCTTTTCCAATCTCCTGCAGATACTTGTCCAGAGAAGCACTCTCACGGTTCGTGATCGATTTCGTGATCTTAAGTTGTCTCATAGTTATCCCCCAAAATTTGGTACAAAATTACGCCTTAATATTGTAAAACACAAGTTCCTTCATCTCTGTATCTAACCCCGGAACTCATAGCTGAAATAAGTTCCGTCGCTCTGGATTCCCTCGATCGCCCGGATCCGCTCCCCGTTTCCGGCGAGGATTCGGGCCACATCTTCGGGGGTCCGCACTTCTTCGCCATTTATGCTCAGGATGATGTAACCTTTCCGGATGCCGATATCCATGAACTTGCCCGGCTTGATATCCACCACCCTGACACCGTAGTCGATACGCAACCGTTCCCTTTCACGCCGTGTCAGCGGCTCGAAACGGGCTCCGTCGACATATCCTGTGGCTTTGATCAGCTCTGTACTTCCCTGACTGTTACGTAAGGTCACCAGGATTTGTTTCGTTTTCCCGTTCCTTTTTACCAGGACGTTGACCTTGTCATTGGGGCGGTACAGGCTCAACTCCTCCTTCAGTTCGGCCAGGGAGTTGATATTCTTTCCATTGATCGCCAGCAACACATCTCCTTTATGGATCCCGGCGGCTTCGGCAGCTCCGCCGGGGATAAGCCCTTCGACATAGACGCCTTCGATCTTGTCAAGATGTTTCTCCTTGGCCACCTGAGCATCCACATCGAGCACCTGTACACCGAGGTAAGCACGCTGTACCTGGCCGTATTTTTCCAGGTCCTCAACCACTTTCTTGACGATATCGGCGGGGATGGCGAATGAATAGCCGGTATAGCCGCCTGTTGGGGAGATGATGGCCGAGTTGACGCCGATGAGTTCCCCTTTCAGGTTGACCAGGGCACCGCCGGAGTTGCCCGGGTTCAAGGCCGCATCGGTCTGGAGGTAAGACTCTATC
>JAMOUS010000112.1 GCA_027067975.1 Bacteroidales bacterium
CCATCTGTGCTTTGCAGGCGGCGATGGAAGGCTATGAGGTCCGCACCGTCGAGGAGGTGCTCGATATCGGCGACATCTATGTCACGGCCACCGGCAACCGCGATGTGATCACCATCGAGCACATGGAGAAAATGAAAGATCAGGCCATCGTCTGCAATATCGGTCATTTCGACAATGAGATCCAGGTGGATGCCCTGGAGAACTATCCCGGCATCCGGAAAGAGAACATCAAACCGCAGGTTGATCAGTATCACTTCCCCGACGGGCATTCGATCATTCTGCTGGCGGAGGGGCGTCTGGTCAACCTGGGATGTGCCACAGGCCATCCTTCGTTCGTGATGAGCAACTCCTTCTCGAACCAGACGCTGGCACAGATCGAGCTGTGGAAGAACGATTACGAGGTGGATGTGTATCGTCTGCCCAAGCATCTGGACGAGGAGGTGGCGCGTCTCCACCTGCCGCAGTTGGGTGTGAGCCTGACAAAACTTACCCCCGAGCAGGCCGAATACATCGGTGTGCCGGTGGAAGGACCCTACAAACCGGAGCATTACCGGTACTGATCCGGAAATATTTACCGAGGATACAATGCTGCGCACGCCGGTGCGTGGCTTTTATCAATTATATACGTGAAGGATCTGACCGTCAAAGGCGACGCGGTATCGTTTCAAAGGGTAGCGGGAAGGGCTGTCGGAGGTGGGATAGCCGTAGTTGGGGAGGACGTATTTTGAATGACATTTCGGGCATTCGGGGGTGATGTCTCCGGTGTTCTTCAGAACCACGGCCTGATCGAGGGTTTCTTCAAAGGGGCAGGTGCGGTCGAAGGCGAAGAACTCGTTCTCCGAGGCGCGGTACACGATGATGCCATGGTCATTGTAGCCTGCCGAAGCGCTCCCCGCGTAACTTTTATCGATCACGACGGCGTTCCCTGCTACCTGCAGGTCGTTGAACATCGGATCGCTGAGATTGATGGTGAAGTCGACAAACACATTGGGGATCCGTTGATTTTCTTCACTTTTGCACCCCGGCAGAAGGAGGAGCACACCGAACAATGTTCCCGTAAAAATGTTTATCTTTGAATGAAGGTATCGCATGATGATGATCCTGAGGTTGCAAAGCTAATGAAATTTATCCGGACAAGGTGGTTTTTTTTGTGGATCCTGGCCCTGACCCTGGCGGTGCAGGTGCCGGCCGAGGCACAGAATGCATCCAAGGGCAAAAGCCTTACGGTTCGGCAGAAACGAAAGGTTTCCAGAAAGAACCATAAAAAACCGGCCAAGCCGGGGTTGGATAAGAATAGCAAGCTCACGCGCGCCGACAAGCAGAAGATGAAGGCGAACCATCGGGAGCCCAAGCCGGTGAAAGAAGCGCGCAAAAAAGAGAAACAAAAAAAGAAAGCTTATGAGAGGGCCAGGAAAAAAGAGATCAAACGGCGCTACAAAATGCAAACACCGGAAACCCAGAAGCGGATGAAGCAAACCCGTAAAGAGGCCAATCGTTACAACCGCGGAGGCCCCACTTTCTGGGAGCGGTTGTTCGGAGGAGGAAAAAAGAACAAAAAGAAAAAAAAGGAGAAAAATGAAAGGTGATTGGGGAACCATTCTTTATGTCGTTTTTTTGATCCTCTTCTCCGTTGCCGGTGCTCTCAACAAAAAGCGCAAGAGTGAAGAAGAGCTGCACAAGAGAAGGGCCCGGCAGCAAGCACAGGCAGAGGAAGAACCCTTCTTCACGGGCGATCCTTTGGTGGATGCTTTGCTGGGGAAAGATGAAGAGGAAACCGGAACGAGGACTTCCAAGGAGGGAAAGCCTGCTCCCAGGGAGGCCCAACAGGGAACAGAAACAAAGGATCGGGCCTTTTACGAAAAGAACCAGCCTGTTCTTTCTCCCGAACAAGAAGGACGGTCTGCCTTGAAAAAAGAGGAGGACAACAATCGCATTGTGGCCGACCATCCCGACTGGAGAAAGTTTATCCGGGAGCAGCAACAGGAACCGGTGAATCCGGTGTTGGAAGATTTTGATCCCGTCAAGGCGGTGATCTATTCAGAGATCATGGAACGAAAGTATTTTTAAGTGTTTATGTGCTGTGATACTTTGATTTAAACAAAAAATATTTTTATCTTTACGCCGAAAATAATGGCTGATTTCGGAAAAAAGAGTTCCCGTTGTGTGGAATTCTTTTTGTTTTTATCTGAAGGGTCAAAAAGTTGAGGAAATATGGGAGAAGTATCGTACATGACCGAAGAAGGGCTGCGGAAGCTGAAAGAGGAGTTGGACCGTCTCACGCGGATCGAGCGGCCCGCCATATCGCGGCAGATTGCCGAAGCGCGAGACAAGGGAGATCTTTCGGAAAATGCTGAATATGCTGCGGCCAAAGAGGCCCAGGGCATGCTGGAGATGCGCATCGCCAAACTGGAAAACCTCATCGCCAATGCCCGGGTCATCGATGAGTCGAAAATCAATACCTCGACCGTACAGATGATGAACAAGGTGAAACTTAAGAACCTTGCCACAGGGCAGCTGATGGAGTACACCCTTGTCTCGGAGAACGAGGCGGATCTTAAAACGGGCAAGCTTTCCATTCAAACCCCTATAGGCAAGGCACTCATCGGAAAGAAGGCTGGCGAGAAAGTCGAGGTAAAGGTACCCTCGGGGACCATTTCGCTTGAGATTCTTGAGATCTCCATTTAATTTTACAGATCATGGCATCCGTTTTTTCCAGGATCGTGAAGGGGGAGATCCCCTCGTACAAAGTGGCCGAGGATGAGCGCTATTATGCTTTCCTTGACATCAATCCTCTTGCAAAGGGCCACACGCTGGTTATCCCGAAGGAAGAGATCGATTATCTCTTTGATCTTCCGGATGAGTTGTTGGCGGGGATGATGGTCTTTTCGAAGAAGGTGGCCCGGGCCATTGAGAAGGTGGTGCCGTGCAAGCGGATCGGCGTGGCGGTGCTGGGGTTGGAGGTGCCGCATGCGCACATCCACCTGATCCCCATCAACAGCGAGGCCGATATCAGTTTTTCACGGCCCAAGCTGCGTCTTTCTGACGAGGAGTTCCGCGACCTGGCCGGACGGATCGCGGCGGAGGTGCGGCTATAATTGTACGCAGCGATTCATCATTTGGTGAGGCGGCCGGGGTTTCTCCGGATGAAATCTTTCCATGAGGAAGAGGAGCCGCTTTTTTTTACCCCCTGGTTCTCGAAGTAGTGGCATACGGCGGCGGCGAGGGCGTCGCTGGCGTCGAGCTGGTGCGGCATCTCGCGAAAATGCAGGATGTGGGTGAGCATGGCCGACACCTGTTCTTTGGAGGCGCTTCCCTCGCCGGTGATGGCCATCTTGATCTTCGTCGGGGCATATTCGAAGACCGGCACCTCCCGGTAGAGGCCGGCGGCGATGGCGGCTCCCTGGGCACGGCCCAGCTTTAGCATCGACTGGACATTCTTGCCGTAAAAAGGAGCTTCAATGGCCAGCTCGTCGGGATGGTAAGCATCCACCAGGCCCAGGACCCTTTCGAAGATATGTTTGAGTTTCAAAAAGTGGGAACCGTATTTCCGCAGGTCGATCACCCCGATGGCCACGACATGCAACTCCCTTCCTTTCACTTGCAAGATGCCGTAACCGGTGAAGTTGGTGCCGGGGTCAACCCCGAGGATCACCTTCTCTTTTTTGGGCGTGTCAGCCATGATCGTACTGCATCATAAGGCTCCGATTTCCCGGTAGATGCCTTTCCAGGCGGGCAGGCGGGAGGAGAATGACTTTCGCTGGCCGGGATGGGGGAAGATCCCGGTCTCGAGGTATTCGATCGCATCCTTCAGACGGGGTTCCCGCCGGTCGGTGAAAGCGTACTGCAAGCCATCTTCGGCATAGTCGTCGGCCGGAATGCCGTCGAAATAGTCGCCTTCGCCGTTGGCATTGACCAGCTTGAAACATACCGGAACAAAGACATATTTGTCGTATATCCAAGAATGCATGCCCACTGGCTTGCCGTAGGTGCGGTCGCCGATGAGGGCGACGGTCATGAAGGGTTTCAGGCCGTTGATGACCACCTCGCTGGCGGAGGCGCTCCCCCGGCTGGTGATATAGATAACCCGGGAGAGGTTCAAGGCCTGGTCCTGTTTCGTGAAAGGAATGTTCTCGTCCTGGTTGCGGCGTTTGTCGTTATGTTCAAGACGGCAGAGGGTCTTGCCTTCGTTGGCATTGCCGGCGATGAGACTGCCCAGCTGCTGGGCTACGTCGAGGCTGCCGCCGCCGTTATACCGCAAGTCGACGATCAGCTCGGTCGCATTCACCGACCGGAAGAAAGCAAAGGCGCTGTCCAACTCGGCCTTGGCCGTCCGCACAAAGGTCTGGAAGACCAGGTGTCCTACCACCTGGCCGTTCACATGGAGCGTGTCGGTCACCAGCACCGCATTGATCTGGATGGTGTCTTTGACAGCCGTGAAAGAGACCTCCGTGCTGTCGGGTTTGACAAAGGTGAACTTTCTCTCCACGCCGGCCACCGGCTCGCCCATCAGGGGTGCCAGCTCCTCATTGGGTGCCAGCTCATGGTCGTCGACCGCCTTGAGACGCCAGCCACGCCGGACACCATCCGGATAGAGGGGCGAATCCTTAAAGACAAAAGTGATCCAGATCCTTCCTTCGGCATCATAGGCATAGCCGTAGCCAAACCCCAAATATTGTCCGGCACCGAAGTAGCTTTCGAAAAGCGACTTCTCCGCTACAAAGCTCCATTTGTCCAGTTCCTTGTAACGCAGGGCCTCAAGAAGATCTTCGGGGCCTTTGTAATCGGAAGGATTGATCTTGGGCATCTTGTCGTACCAAAGATACCAGTCGTTCATAATCTTGTAGAGCTGGTCACGTGCCCGTTCTTCGACGGTGGATTCCCGTTCCGGCGGGAGAGGTTCCTCTTTGCGGCAGGATAACAGCAAGACAACCGTGGCGGCCATCACCAGGATTACACTTGCCCGTCTTTCAAGGATCTTCATCATCTTTCGTTTTTGTCCGGCCCGACCCGGTCGGGGGTCAGGGGACGATAGTTCTGTACAAATATACCACCAATTATCAAGAACAACCCGGCCAGGGTGGTCAGGTGGATCTTTTCTCCAATGAAAAAGTGCAGAAAGAAGAGGGACAAAAAGGGTGCCAGATAGACCAGGTTGCTGATGGTGGCGGTATTGCGGGCTGTCTGGAGGGCTTTCAGCCACAGGAGGAAGGTGATGCCCATCTCGAAAAAGCCGCAATAGAGGCTGGCGAGCAGAGCTTTGGGGGAGGGAAGAAGGGACTCATGACGAAAGAGCATAAAAAGGGAGATGTAGAGGAAGGCAAATAGGAAGTTGGTGAAGAGTCGGATCACCTCTTCCCTTTTGTCTTTCATTTGCAGCACCCAGAATAGGGCCCAGATCACCGAGCTGCCGGCAGCGAGAAAGACGGCGGGCAGGTCGGTATCGCGGAAGTCGAACGGCCTGCCCTGCGACGAAACAAAGAAAATGCCGGCAAAGCTGATCAGCAGGGCAAGATAGCTGCGTGGAGGGATCTTTTGGCGCAGGAGCAGGGCGGAGAGGTAGACCAACACGAGCGGCCAGATCATGTTGAGGGGCTGGGCCACCTGCCCCGGCAGACGGGAATAGGCTTCGAAGAGGATCAGGTAGTAGGCGAAAGGGCTCAACACCCCCAGCATGGCAGAACGGAACCATTCCTGTTTGGATTGCCGGAGGATCTGCCGGCTCTTGTCCCCGGCAAGGATGATCACGGCAAAGATCCCCAGCGAGGTGGCATTGGCCCAGAAAAGAAAAAGGGGTGGAGAGGTATCGGCCAGTCCCGCCTTGAACGCGGTAGGAATGGTGGCCCAGAAAAAGATGGCGGTGAGGGCCGGCACATAAGGACGGTAGCGGGACCGTTCCATCGTTCAGCGGATCATCTCGAAGCCGGTATAAGGCACCAGCGCCGGCGGTATGCGGATGCCTTCGGACGACTGGTTGTTCTCGAGCAGGGCGGCGATGATACGGGGCAGGGCCAGCGCACTGCCGTTGAGGGTATGTGCCAAGCGGGTGTGTTTGCTGCCTTTCTCGCGAAAACGTAGCTTCAGACGGTTGGCCTGGAACGATTCAAAGTTGGACACCGAGCTCACTTCCAGCCATTTCCTCTGGGCAGCCGCAAATACCTCGAAATCGTAAGTGAGGGCCGAAGTGAACGACAGATCGCCGCCACATAGCTGGACGATACGGTAAGGCAGTTCCAGTTTTTTCACCAGATTTTCCACGTGAGCCACCATCCGCTCCAGGGTTTGGTAGGATCGGTCGGGATGATCGATCTCAACGATCTCCACCTTGTCGAACTGATGGACGCGGTTGAGACCGCGCACATCTTTGCCGTAAGAGCCGGCCTCGCGACGGAAACAGGGTGTATAGGCGGTGTTGCGTACCGGCAGTTGTTCCTCGTCGAGGATGACGTTGCGGTAGATGTTGGTGACGGGCACCTCAGCGGTGGGGATCAGATAAAAGGGATCGGCCTCCAGCTTGTACATTTGGCCCTCTTTGTCAGGCAACTGGCCGGTGGCGAAAGCGGAGTCTTCATTGACCATCAAGGGGGGCAGCACCTCGCGGTATCCGGCAGCCACCGCTTCGTCGAGGAAGAAACTGATCAGTGCCCGTACAAGCCGTGCTCCCAGGCCGGTGAAGAGGGGGAAACCTGCGCCCGTGAGCTTGTTGCCTGTCTCAAAATCGATCAGGCCGTATTTTTTCCCCAGCTCCCAGTGAGGAAGGGCATCCTCCTCCAGCTCGGGCAAAGAGCCGCCACGCCTTACCTCAACATTGTCTTCTTCCCCCTTGCCGGGAGGTACGGACGGATGGGGAAGATTGGGAAGGGTTACCAGCAAGGCTTCCAGCTCCTGTTCAGCCTCGTGAAGACGGGCATGCAGCCCTTTGATCTCTTCCTTCAGACGGCTCATCTCTTCCCGCGCCCGGTTGGCCTCGTCGACCTTTTTTTCGCGGAAGAGTGCGCCGATCTCTTTCGAGCGTTTGTTGAGCTCCGCCTGTTTCTGATCGGCAGAGGTCTGCAACTGCCGTCTTTCCTCGTCGAGCTTCAGGATCGAAGCCAGCGTCCCGGCAGCGTCGAAGTTCTTGATCCTGAGACGTTCAACAACCTCTTCCGGATTTTCCCGGATCTGTTTCAGTGTGAGCATGGCGGCTAGGTTTAAGGACGGGTCAAATTAAAAAAAATCCCGGAACATGAGGCTTCATGTTCCGGGATCCCTAAGATATCTTTGGGCTAATTTTGGGCCTCTTCGACGGGGATCACCGAGACGTAGGATTTGTTGTTACGTCTTTTTTTGAATTGTACGATGCCGTCGACGAGGGCGAAGAGGGTATGGTCATTGCCCATGCCCACGTTCTCGCCGGGGTGATGGCGTGTACCGCGCTGCCGTACGATGATGTTGCCCGCTTTGGCGAACTGTCCGCCAAATAGCTTGATTCCCAGTCGTTTGCTTTCCGATTCGCGGCCGTTTCTAGAACTACCTGCTCCTTTTTTGTGTGCCATGGTGCTGAAATATTAAGTCTTTATTTTTCTTCTTTTTTCTCTTTGTCGTCGCGCTTCTTGGCTGTACTGCCTTTGGCAGTGGCGCTGTTTTTCTTGGCCGTGGCGGCCTTGGTGGTCTTTTGGGCCGTTGCCTTGGGCTCTTCTTTTTTCTTTTCCGTGCCGCTTTTGGCCGTAGCCTTCTTGGGAGCGGCTTTGGTTTTGCTGTCGGCGGCCGCTTCGTTCTTGGCCTTGGGAGCGGTCTTGGCGGCAGGCTTCTCTTCTGCGGAATCTTCTTTCTTCTTAGCGGTGGCTTTGGCCTTCGGAGCCGCCTTGGCTTTTCCGATCGACTCGATCAAGATCTCGGTGAAAAGCTGACGATGACCGTTCAGTTTCTGATAGCCTTTTCTCCTCTTCTTCTTGAACACTTTCACCTTGTCACCCTTCAGGTGGGTGATCACCGTCGCCTTCACTTCATAACCTTTCACCACCGGCGTTCCGACGAGTGTTTTGCCACCGTCTTCCACCAGCAGCACCTTCTCGACCGTGATCTTTTCCCCTTCTTTTTGCGGCAGACGGTTCACAAAGATCTTGTCATCTTTCTCCACCTTGAACTGTTGCCCGGCAACTTCGACAATCGCAAACATATCTTCTTGCATTAAAGAGTTGTAACTGAAATTTGGGACTGCAAAAATATAAAAATTCACTTAGATTCAAATATTTTGGTCAAATAATTATTTCCGGCCCCGAGGGGGTCAGTATTTATATACGGAATCATTATATTTGTGAACCCCTGAGGGGGAGCTAAAAAAAAAATCAGGTATGGCGAGAATCAGATTGAACGTACTGGGTTTGTCCCTCAGCCATGCGCAGACAGGGGCCTATGCACTGGTTTTGTCCGAGCAGGAGGGGCGACGGCGAATACCCATCATCATTGGGCAATGTGAGGCGCAGGCGATCGCCATTGCCCTGGAAAATCTGCAGGCACCCCGTCCGCTTACGCACGATCTTTTTTACAATTTTGCCAAGGCATTCGATATCGTCCTCGAAGAGGTTGAGATCTACAAACTGGAAGAAGGGGTCTTTTTCAGTAAGCTGATCTGCCGTCAGGATGACCGGCAGGTGGTCATTGATGCACGTACCTCCGATGCGATCGCTTTAGCGGTACGTTTTGTTTGTCCGATATACACCACTGAAGAGATCATGGCGCGTGCCGGGATGGTGATCGAGCCCGACGAGATGGAAGAAGAACTGGAAGAACAGGAAGGGACGACCATCGAGGAAGATCCGGCGGCAGAGTTGCGCCGCTATACCCTGAAAGAGCTCAACGAGATGCTCAACAAAGCGATCGAAGAAGAAGCTTATGAACGGGCTTCGCTGATCCGTGACGAGATCAAACGCCGGAAGCAGCAGCGGCAATGACCTTCGCGGCTGCATGATCCGAATAAACCCTGAAAAATCCGATGATGAGGAGAGTGATTTTCTTGCTGGCGGTCTTTTTATTTTTCTGGTTATCCTTTTCCCCTCTTTCTGCACGGCCGCAGGGTGATACCTCCCTTGTGCAGGACACCGTGGCGACGGTGGCAACTCCTGTTCGGGCCGATAGCGGCGGCAGTGCCTCCCTGGTGGACCGAGGCTCGGGACAGGTGATCTCCTCATCGATGGGGAAAGGTTTTTCCCTCACCTCTTTCTTGCGGGGGATCCTGGGCATGGCCGTTCTCATCTTTATCTCCTGGATTTTCAGTACCGACCGCCGTGCCATCTCCTGGCGGGTGGTCTTCACCGGCCTTCTCATCCAGGTGCTCCTGGCGGTGAGCATCCTTTACGTGCCGTTTATCCGGAGCATTTTCGAATATACCGGAAAGATCTTCGTGAAGATCCTCGACTTCACGGGGGAGGGGACCACCTTCCTCTTCGGAAGCCTGACCGATACCTCCCGGTTCGGGACGATCTTTGCCATCCAGATCCTGCCGACGATCATCTTTTTTTCGGCCCTGACCTCTTTGTTGTTCTACTGGGGTGTCATCCAGGTGGTGGTGTATGCGCTGGCGTGGATGATGACCAAGGCGCTGAAACTTTCGGGTGCCGAGAGCCTTTCGGTAGCCGGCAACATTTTTCTGGGGCAGACCGAGTCGCCGCTGATGATCAAGGAGTACATCCCTTTCATGAACAAGTCGGAGATCCTGCTGGTGATGATCGGCGGCATGGCCACCCTTGCCGGGGGCGTGCTGGCCGCCTACATCGGCTTTTTGGGGGGATCTGATCCGGTGCAGCGGCTGATCTTTGCCAAACACCTGCTGGCCGCCTCGGTGATGGCCGCCCCCGGGGCAGTGGTGGTGTCGAAGATCCTCGTGCCGCAGACCGAAGAGATCAACTCCAACATCCAGATCACCAAGGAGAAGGTGGGCAACAACGTGCTGGATGCCATCTCCAACGGCACCATTCAGGGGCTGAAGCTGGCGGCCAATGTGGCGGCCATGCTGCTGGTGTTCCTGGCTTTCATCGCTTTTATCAATTACATCCTCATGAAGGTAGGGGCCTGGACCAGCCTCAATGAGTTGATCGACCGCATCACCCAGCACCGCTACCATGAGCTCTCGCTGCAGTTTATCCTGGGTTATCTGATGGCCCCGCTGATGTGGCTCATCGGCGTGGCCAAGGAGGACATCGCCCTCGTGGGGCAGCTGCTGGGGGAGAAGATCATCATGACCGAGTTCGTAGGGTACATCAGTCTGGCCAAGATGAAGGCGGCGATGGTCTTCCATGATCCCAAGTCGATCATCATGGCCACATACATGCTCTGCGGCTTTGCCAACTTTGCCTCCATCGGTATCCAGATCGGGGGGATCGGTTCGCTGGCGCCCAACAAGCGGTCGCTGCTGGCGCGGTACGGTATGCGGGCCCTGTTGGGCGGGTCGGTGGCCTCGCTCCTCTCCGCCACGATCATCGGGATGATCCTGGGATAAGAGAACCGTGATGGAGCAGCAAAAAAAGATCATTGTCCTTGGAGCCGGACGGGTGGGCAGCGCCATCGCCCTCGACCTGGCCGGCGACTGTGAGGTGACGGCCGTCGACGTCCGGAAGGAGGTCCTGCAGCCCCTGGTCCGGCGGGGGATCACCCCCCTGTGGGCCGACCTGGCCATGCCGGGTCGCATCGCTGCCCTGGTGGAGTCGTTCGACCTCGTCGTTGGAGCCCTGCCGGGGTTCATGGGATACCAGGTGGTGAAAGAGGTGATCCGTGCCGGCAAGGACATGGTCGATATCTCTTTCTTCCCCCAGGATCCTTTTACCCTGGATGAGGAGGCCCGCCAACAGGGGGTGAAGATCGTCATCGACGCCGGCGTGGCCCCCGGCATGAGCAACATCTTCCTGGGGTACTACGACACCCTCATGGAGGTGGAGCGGTATGCCTGCTATGTGGGCGGTTTGCCGGTCGTGCGGCAATGGCCTTTTGAATACAAAGCGGTCTTTTCACCTCTCGACGTCATTGAAGAATATGTCCGTCCGGCCCGTTATATCGAGAACGGCCATCCTGTGGTCAAACCCGCCCTCTCGGACAGCGAGCTCCTCGACTTTGCAGGCATCGGCACCCTGGAAGCGTGGAATTCCGACGGTCTGCGTACCCTGCTGGTCACCATGAACCACGTGCCCAACATGATCGAGAAGACACTCCGTTATCCGGGGACGGTGGAGTATCTGAAAGTGTTGCGCGAAAGCGGTTTCTTCTCGTATGAGGAGGTGGAGGTGAACGGTAAGAAGATCCGGCCCGTCGACCTCACGGCCCGTCTCCTTTTCCGGCAGTGGGAGCTGAAGCCCGGCGAGGAGGACTTTACCGTGATGCGTGTGGAGATCCGGGGCCGTCAAGAGGGGGAGGAGAAGAAGTATGTCTATACACTTCTCGACCGTTACGACCGCCGGCAGGGGATGACCTCCATGGCCCGCACCACCGGCTTCACCTGTACCGCCCTGGTGCGGCTGATGCTGGAGGGTAAGATCGAAGGGAGCGGCATCCTCCCGCCGGAAAAAGTGGCGCGAAAGGGAGAGAATTTTTCATTCATCCTGGATCATCTCGAAGAACGCGGGGTGCATTACGATCTGAAAACCGAATGAACCATGAAAAAGACACTGATCCTTCTGTTTGCATTGATGATGCCTTTTCCGTGGGCGATGGCGCGCGACCGGGTGGTGCTTTCGCCCGACGGCCATATGAAGCTGGTCATCCACACCGCGGGCACGCTTTCTTTCACGCTCTTGCGGGATGACAGCCTGGTGGTGCAGGTGCCGGCCCTCTCCCTGCAAGTGGGCGAACAGTTGATCCCCCAACTCAACGACCGTCTGCGCAAGGTGGTGAAGACCTCCCGGGACGAGATCCTGCATCCCGTCGTGCCGGTGAAGAACCGTGCAGTGAGAAACCGCTACCACGGGGTGGTGTTGCAGTACCGCAGTGGCTATGCGGTGGAGTTCCGTCTCTTCGACGACGGTGTGGGCTACCGTTTTATCACGCACTTCCCCGACACGGTTGAGGTACGTGAGGAGACGGTGCGTTTTCTCTTCCCTGCCGGGACGATGGCGTGGTATCCGCGCGAGGAGGGCTTTTTCTCGCACAACGAACGGCTGTATGACCATCTTCCTGTGACGAAGATCGGCCGGGGGGAGTTGGCCAGTCTGCCGGCCCTTTTTGCGGTGCCGCAGGGGACGTATGTGGTGGTGTGTGAGTCGGACCTGCGGGACTATCCCGGCATGTGGCTGCAGGGGACGGGCGAAGAGGCTGTCGAGGCGGTCTTTCCGCGCTATCCCCTGAAGACCGAGCAGACACGCGACCGCAACGTGAAGCCGGTGGTGCGGGCCGACTACCTGGCGCGTACGGCCGGCAGCCGCACCTTCCCCTGGCGTGTGCTGGCCGTGGCCCCCCATGCGGCCGACCTCCTGGAGAACGAGATCGTCTACCGCCTGGCGTCCCCCAACAAACTGGACGATGCCTCCTGGATCAAACCCGGCCTGGTGGCATGGGACTGGTGGAACGCCCTCAACGTCTACGGCGTCGATTTCAAGTCGGGAGTCAATACGGAGACCTACAAATATTTTGTCGACTTTGCCTCCGGTCACCATATCCCTTACATCATCCTCGACGAAGGATGGTATAAACTGGGGAACCTGCTTGACATCAATCCCGATGTCGACCTGCAGGAGCTGCTGCGCTATGCAAAGCAAAAGGATGTGGGGATCATCCTGTGGGTGGTGTGGAAGACCCTGGATGACCAGCTGCAGGAGGCTCTTGACAGCTTTGCCGTCTGGGGTGTCAAGGGCATCAAGGTCGATTTCATGCAGCGCGACGACCAGTGGATGGTGGATTATTACCGCAAGGTGGCCCGTGAGGCGGCCAAACGGCATCTGTTGGTCGACTTTCACGGCGCATACAAGCCTTCCGGTCTGCGGCGCGAGTATCCCAATGTGCTCACCCGCGAGGGGGTGAAGGGGTTGGAGAACAACAAGTGGTGCGATTGCATCACCCCGCAGCACAATGTCACCCTTCCCTTCATCCGTATGGTGCCGGGACCGATGGATTATACCCCCGGGGCGATGGTCAATGCCCATAAGAAAAACTTCCACGTCTCTTGGGATCGCCCCATGAGCATGACCACCCGCGTACAACAGCTGGCGATGTACGTGGTGTACGAAAGCCCATTGCAGATGCTGGCGGACAATCCTTCTAACTATTTGCGCGAGCCCGAATGCCTGGGGTTTCTCTCCTCCGTGCCGACCACCTGGGATGAGACGCACGCCCTCGCCGGCGAGGTGGGGGAATATGTGGCGGTGGCCCGCCGCAAGGGAGAAAAGTGGTACGTGGGGGTCATGAACGGAGAAAAACCGCGCGATCTCGATCTCGACCTCTCCTTACTTCCCGAAGGGAAATGGAAGGTCACGGTCTATGAGGACGGTATCAATGCCGACCGTTATGCCCAAGATTACCGGAAAAGAACCCTCACTTTCACCGGAGGGGAGCTCAAGGTGCATCTGGCCGAAGGTGGCGGCTGGGTGGGGGTCTTTGAAAAAGAATGATCATGAAAAGAAGATTTTCCTTTCTGTTCTTCATTATTGTCATTGTCTGTCTGCTGTTACCGGAAAGGTTGGCTGCCCAGCTGCCGGATCTGCGGGTGCTGGAGGCCGAACATTTCCTGGAGTTGTTAGTGCAGGGACGTTATGATGAAGCGGCGAGTCGTTTCGACTCGGTGGTGGCGGCACGTTTGCCGGCGGTGATGTTGCAACAGGTGTGGGAGAGCCTGCAACAACAGGTGGGGAGATTTGAGAAGTATGAGCATTTTACGGTGACCCGTTCCGATCCCTATTTTTCCGTACGGCTCACCCTGCGTTTTGCCAAGGGTGTCTTGCTCGACCTCAAGCTGGTGTACGACGACCGGGATCGGATCACGGGGATCTTTTTTTTACCGGCGAAGCAGCAACCCTATCAGTTGCCGGACTACGCGGACACATCGGCTTTTCATCGCGAGCCGCTGAAAGTCCGTACCGGTCGGTATGTCTTGCACGGGGAGCTGACCACCCCTGCCGGGCCGCTCATTTATCCGGTGGTGGTGATGGTACAAGGCTCCGGTCCCGCCGATATGGATGAGACCATCGGCCCCAACCGCATCTTCCGGGACATTGCCTATGGCCTCTCTTCCCACGGCATTGCGGTGATCCGGTACAACAAGCGCACGTATGAATATGCGGGCAGGCTGGATCCCGATTCCCTGACGGTGTGGGAGGAGACCATCGACGATGCGGTGTCGGCGGTGCGGTTGGCGAAAGCGATCCCCGGGGCGAGCGGGGTCTTTTTGCTGGGTCATTCACTGGGGGCTTACCTGGCCCCCCGCATTGCCACGAAGGTGCCGGGGCTTTCCGGCCTCGTGCTTATGGCCGGCAACACACGGCCGCTTCCGCGCCTCATCCTCGACCAGATGGAGTACCTCTATTCCCTGGATACCCTCACGGCTGAGGAGCGAGCCCGTCTCGACACATTGCGCAAAAAGGTGGAACGGGTACTGAAAGGCGATTTCGACACGACCACCCCCGCAGCGGACCTGCCCTTGGGCATCCCGGCACGTTACTGGCTCGACCTTCGGAATTACGATCCCGTGGCCACCGCACAAAGCCTCGAGCTGCCCATGTTGATCATGCAGGGAGGGCGCGACTACCAGGTGACCACCTTCGACTTCAACGAGTGGAAACATGCCTTGTCCCACCGAAACAACGTCGACTTCCGCATGTACCGTAACCTTGACCACCTCTTCCTCCCCGGCGAAGGGAAAAGCCGTCCTTCCGACTACCTCATCCCCTCCCATGTGCCGGAAAAGGTGATCCTCGATATCGCCGAATGGATCAAGACGGTGCCGTCAAAAAAGTAAACCGGAACGGTGCGAAATTTTGTAAGTTTGAAGCGGATTGAACGTGAAAAATACCGGACGATATGCAGCAATACCTGCAATTATGTGAACATGTGCTGAAACACGGGGTGCGGAAACACGACCGCACCGGAACGGGGACCCTCAGTGTCTTCGGCCACCAGATGCGTTTCGACCTCTCCCGGGGGTTTCCGCTGCTGACGACCAAGAAGCTTCATTACAAGTCGATCCTTTATGAACTTTTATGGTTTCTGCGGGGGGATACCAACATCAAGTATCTGAACGATCATGGGGTGACGATCTGGGACGAGTGGGCCGACGAAAAGGGAGACCTGGGACACATCTACGGGTATCAATGGCGTTCGTGGCCCACGCCCGACGGCAAAGGCATCGATCAGATCTCGCGGGTGGTCGAGTCGATCCGGAACAATCCCGATTCACGCCGCCACATTGTGAGTGCGTGGAACGTGAGCGACCTCGACAAGATGGCGTTGCCGCCCTGCCATATCCTCTTTCAGTTCTACGTGGCCGACGGAAAGCTTTCGGTGCAATTGTACCAGCGCAGTGCGGACATCTTCCTCGGCGTGCCGTTCAACATCGCTTCGTACTCACTCTTGCTGCTGATGATGGCCCAGGTGACGGGGTTGCAGCCGGGCGAGTTCATCCACACCTTAGGGGATGCCCATATCTACCTTAACCACATTGAGCAGGTGAAACTCCAACTGACGCGCAAACCCTATCCCCTTCCCACAATGCGTCTCAACCCGGAGAAAAAGTGTATCTTTGATTTTGAATATGAGGATTTTGTGCTGGAGAACTACCAGGCGCATCCGCATATCAAAGGGGAGATCTCGGTATGAAGGAAAAGACCCTCTCGATCATTGTGGCGGTGGCCGAGAACATGGCCATTGGCAAGGATAATCAGCTCTTGTGGTACATCTCCGATGATCTGAAGCGTTTCAAGCGCATCACCTCCGGCCATCCGGTGATCATGGGGAAGCGTACATGGGAGTCGTTGCCGGTGCGGCCGTTGCCGGGGCGGATGAACATCGTCCTCACGGATGTGCCGGGCGAGGAGATCGAAGGAGCCGTGACCGTGCATTCCCTGGAAGAGGCGGTGGAGCGCTGCCCGGCGGGGGAGGAGTGCTTCATCATCGGCGGCGGGTCGGTGTACCGCCAGTTCCTGCCCTTTGCCGACAAGCTCTATATCACCCGGGTGAACCGGGCTTTCGAGGCCGACACTTTCTTCCCGGAGATCAATGAAAAAGAATGGAAACTGGTCTCGCGCGAGGAGATCCGCGATGACCCCTCCGTGCCCTTTACCTACGACTACCTCATCTATGAGCGGTACGGGTAATTTTTTTCTTCCCCATTAAACCTTTTTTGTTTTCGGGAGTCCAAAGGGTGGTTGCCTGGAAAAAGGGCAATGTATGAGATGTGTACCTAAAAAAAAGAAAACTATGAGAACGAGAAATTGGATCTTCATGATGTTGCTGGCGGCAGGGACCGGGTTTTTGTTCACCTCCTGCCAGAAGGAAGAGGGCACGGATGCACCTTCCATTTCGAAAGACGAGGTGGCCACGGTGGAAGATAACACCCTGATGGAAGCCTTGCTGGATGATGCGATGGACGAGGCCGACCGTGCCGTGATGACGGTGGACGACTGGATTTTCAACAGCGAAGGGTCGACCCTCAAGTCGGCCATGGTCGACACCTGTCCCAAGATCACGGTCGACCGGCCGGACAGTACGCGGTGGCCGAAGGTGATCACCATTGATTACGGGGATCTCTGTACCGGTTTTAACGGACACACCCGCAGCGGCAAGATCGTCATCACCATTTGGGGCCGTTATATGAAGCCGGGTTCCAAACGGGTGGTAGAGCTGGTCGATTATTATGTCAACGGCATCCATGTGGAAGGCACGCGTACCGTGATGAACGAAGGCCGCAACGACAACGGGAATCTGGTGTTCAGTGTCGAGCTGAAGGATGGCAAGATCACACGGAACGACACCACTTTCATGACGCGTGAATATGTCCGGTTCCGTGAATGGGTCAACGGCGAGAAGACACGCAACCGCTGGGACGATGTCTTCTTCATCACGGGAGAGTCGTCGGGAGTGAACTTCCGCGGCCACACCTATCACAAGACCATCGTCAACCCGCTGGAGTGGGCTCGTAGCTGCCGTTTCATCAAGAGCGGGACGGTCTCCATCCGCATCGACGACCGTCCGCCGGTGATCCTCGACTATGGTGACGGTACCTGTGACAACAAGGCCACCCTCACCCGCAACGGCGTCACCAAAGAGATCCTCCTGAAATACCACAGGAAAAGAAAACCCTGATGATCAGGTAGTGAAAAAGTAAAGAAAAACCGGTCTTTTGAAGACCGGTTTTTCTTTTTGATATTCAGCAGAGGAAGAGGATGTAGCTACGTAGTTGGCTACGTAGGCAGCTACGTAGATAATGGTTTTGGTGCTGTAAGGGTATGTTTGTCAGATGGTTGTGGGGGATCGTGCGGGAAGGGTGAACGGAGGTCAGGAGGAAGGGTCTGCGCGGAGGTTTCGGAGGAAGTTCCGTGTGGCCTGCTCGATATCGGAGGCTTTTTCAAGGGCTTTGATATAGGCGCTCCCGACGATGGCGCCGTGAAGATGGCGGGTGGCCTGGCGGTATGTGATCGCGTTGGAGATGCCGAAACCCGCCACGAGGGGGGTCTTCAGCCCCAGGGTGGCCAGACGTTTGAAATAGGCAAGTTGCTCTTCGGAGAAGGTGTCACGGACCCCCGTGGTCGCCCGGGAAGAGACGACGTACAAAAATCCTTCGCCGTGTTCGTCGAGGAAGCGGATCCGTTCTTCCGGTGTCTGAGGGGTGAGGAGGAAAATGTTCTTCAGATCGTGTTCCCGGAAGATCTTCAGGTGTTTTTCAAGGTATTCTTCGGGGGGAAGGTCGGGGATGATCAAGCCGTCGATGCCGGCGGCGGCCGCGTCGTGGCAAAGGCGTTCCAGACCGTAGCGGAGGATGGGGTTCAGGTAGCTCATCAGCAGCAGGGGGACCGTGTTCCCGTTGCGGACTTCTTCCAGTTGTTCAAGGATCCTGTGCAAGGTGATGCCGTTGTCGAGGGCGCGGCGGCTGCTCTGTTGGATCACCGGACCGTCGGCTACGGGATCCGAAAAGGGGACGCCCACTTCGATCATGTCGGCCCCGTGGCGTCCCAGGGCCCGGATCACGCTGGCGGTGCTCTCCCGTTCCGGAAAGCCCGCCGTGAAATAGACGGAGAGGATGTTCTGCTTTTTTTCCCGGAAAAGGCGGTCGATTCGGTTCATAGGGCAGGAAATTTTTTTTGCTGTGCAGGGGTCATTCCCCGATGTGTTTGAGGATGGTTTCCATGTCTTTGTCTCCCCGTCCGGAGAGGTTGATGATGATATGGTCGTCGGCGGTGAAGGGGATCTTTTCGAGGAGGGCGAGGGCGTGGGCCGACTCGAGGGCTGGGATGATGCCTTCGAGGCGGGCGAGGAGGCGGGTGGCGGCGAGGGCTTCGTCGTCGGTGACGGCATAGAAGGCGGCGCGGCCCGTGGCGTGCAGGTGGCTGAGCAGGGGGCCGATGCCGGGGTAGTCGAGGCCGGCGGAGACGGAGTAGGGTTCGGTGATCTGGCCGTCGTCGTCCTGGATGACGTAGGAGCGGCAGCCGTGGAGGATGCCGGTGCGGCCGAGGGCGATGGTGGCGGCGGTGTGGCCGGTGGCGACACCCTGGCCGCCGGCCTCGGCGGCGAGAAGGCGTACCTGCGGCTTGTCGAGATAATGGTAAAAGACGCCGGAGGCATTGCTGCCGCCGCCGACGCAGGCCAGCACGGCGTCGGGAAGGTCGCGTCCGCTCTGGCGGGGGAATTGCCACAGCAGCTCTTCGCTGATGACCGACTGCAGACGGGCCACCAGGTCGGGATAGGGATGGGGCCCTACCGTCGAGCCGATGAGGTAGTAGGTCTCTTCGGGGTGGGTGATCCAGTCGCGCAGCGCCTCGTTGACGGCATCCTTGAGGGTTTGGTTGCCCGAATGTACCGGCACCACGGTGGCGCCGAGGAGCTTCATCCGCTCGACGTTGGGACGTTGGCGCTGCACGTCGAGGGCGCCCATGTACACCGTGCAGCTCATGCCCATGCGGGCGCAGACGGTGGCCGTGGCGACGCCGTGCTGGCCTGCGCCCGTCTCGGCGATGATGCGGCGTTTGCCCAGACGCTGCGCCAGGAGGATCTGTCCCAGCGCATTGTTGATCTTGTGGGCGCCCGTATGGGTGAGGTCCTCGCGCTTGAGATAGACATGAGTGCCGTAATGAGAAGAGAGCCGTGCGGCCGGGTACAAGGGGGTGGGCCGTCCGGCATAGTCGTTCAACAGGCGGCGGTACTCTTCCCGGAAAGCCGAGTCTTCAAGGATATCCAGATACTTCTCCTGCAGCTCTTTCACATTGGGATAGAGCATTTCCGGCACATAAGCGCCGCCGAAGTCACCGTAAAAGCCTTTCTCGTCGGGATGGAAAGAGGTTTGGGTTTTCATGCACGCAGTTGGTTGAGGAAGTTACGGAGTTTTTCGATGTCTTTGATGCCCGAGGCGGTCTCGAAACGGCTGTTCAGGTCGAGGCCGGTGAGGCCGGGGAGGGTGAGGTGGGGCAGGGTCTCGAGGATGTTGCGGTCGATGCCGCCGCTGAGCAGCCAGGGGGTGTGGAGGGGGTATGTGGCCAGCAGACGGTGGTCCCAGGCGGTGCCGCTGCCGCCGCGGGCGGCGGTGGCCGTGTCGAAAAGGAAGAGATCGACGACCTCCTCGTAGTGGGCCAGCTCGTCGTAGTCGGGAGGGCCTTTCACGGCGATCGCCTTGATGATGCCGGCATGGCTCTCCTCGCGGATGCGGCGGCAGTAGGCGGGGGTCTCGTCACCGTGCAGCTGGACGTAGTCGAGACCGTAGCGTTCGGCACGACGGGTGACGGTGCAGGGGTTCTCGTCGACGAACACCCCCACCTTCTTCACCCCCTCGGGGACGGCAGCCAGCGCCTCCGGCGGCAGCGGCACCGCATAGCGCGGCGAAGGGGGATAGAAAACGAAACCGACATAGTCGATGCCGAGGGCCGCCACCTGCCGGATGTTCTCCGGATCGCGCATGCCGCAAACCTTGATACGTAGGGAACGGATCTCTTCTTGGGTCATTTCATGTTTCTTTTTGGGGTTCATGGATCACCTTTTCGCATTGACGGAGGAAGGTGCTGCAGGCTTCTCCCGGGTCGCTTTCACGCATAAAGGCTTCGCCGATGAGGAAGCCGTGGTATCCTGCCTGGTGGAGGCGGGCGACGGTGTGGGGGTCGTCGAGGCCGCTCTCGCTCACGCGCACAAGACCGGCAGGAATGACGGCAGCGGCCTCGAGCGAGCGTTCGATCCCGACGGAGAAAGTGGTGAGGTCGCGGTTGTTGACGCCGACGATCACCTCTTCGTCGGGCATCTTCACCAGTTCGAGCGGGTTGTGGATCTCGAAGAGCACGTCGAGCTCAAGGCTGAGGGCGAGGCGGGTGAGAGTATGGAGTTGTTTTTTCTCGAGGGCGGCGGCGATGAGCAGGATGGCGTCGGCGCCGAGGGCGCGGGCCTCGACCACCTGGTATTCGTCGAGGAGGAAGTCCTTGCGCAGCAGGGGGAGGGAGGTATGGTCGCGCGCTTCACGCAGGTCGTCATCGTGGCCGCCGAAGAAGGGGGTGTCGGTGAGGACGGAGACGGCGGCGGCACCGGCGGCCTCGTAGGCGGGGACGATGGCCGCGGCGCGGGCGCCCTCGTGGATCATCCCGCGCGAGGGGGAGGAGCGCTTGAACTCGGCGATCACCGCCGGCGGCCGGTGTGTGGCGAGGGCTTCCCGCAGGGAACGCCGCGCGGCCGAAAAGAGGGGGGAACGCTCGAGCGTGCGGTAGGGGATCTCCTTCTTGCGGCGCCAGACCTCTTTTTCCTTTTCCCGGAGGATGGTGGTGAGGATGTCTTTCATCATTGCAGGTTCATGAGGGTTTCGAACTTTTTCAGGGCTTTTCCGCCGAGGAGGCTGTCGCGGGCGTGCTGCAGCGCCTCGTCACGGCTGAGGGCGGGGAAGTAAGCTTGCAGGGCCACGGCGCTGTTGGCGATGACCACCTCCTCCTGGGCGGGGGTGCCTTTGCCGCGGAGCACGTTCACGAAGATGCGGGCGTTCTCTTCGACGTTCTTTCCTCCGGCCAGCTCTTCGGGGCGGTGTGGGGAGAGGGTGAGCGTCGCCGGCGTGAGCTGTTCCTCGCCGGCGGGGGTGAGGAGGCGGGTGCGGCCGGTGAGGCTGATCTCGTCATAGCCGTCGTCGCTGTGCACGACGGCATAATCGATACCCGCTTTGCGGAAGACGCCGCGGTAGAGCTCCTGCACCGTGCGGTCGAAGACGCCGGTGAGCTGGGCCTGCGGCCGCGCGGGGTTGACCATCGGCCCGAGGATGTTGAAAAAGGTCTTCACCTGCAGCGTACGGCGTACGGGTGCCACCTCTTTGAGTGCGGGGTGGAAGAGGGGGGCGTGCAGGTAGGTGATGCCGGCGGCGTCGAGTTCGCGCCGCAGCTTGGACGGGTCGTTCGAGAAGCGGTAGCCGAGGTGCTGCAGCACGTCGGACGAGCCGGCCGCCGAGGTGGCGGCGGCATTGCCGTGTTTGGCCACGAGGGCGCCCGCGCCCGCACAGACGAAGGCCGTGAGGGTGGAGATGTTGAAGGTGTTCTTGCCGTCGCCGCCGGTGCCGCAGACATCCAGCAGCCGCATCCCATCCAGGTCGACGGGCACGGCCAGCGCCAGCAGCGCCTCACGGAAGCCGGCCAGCTCCGCCGCCGTCACCGGCCGCATCACATAGGCCATCAGGAAAGCAGCCACCTGCAAGGGATCATATTTCCCCGTGCCGATGTTGTGCATCACCGTGCGGGCTTCCTCCTGCGTGAGGAGCTCTTTCCTGCCCAGTCGTTCGAGGATCTCTTTCATAATATCCGGGTTTTAGGCGTTAATCCAGTTCTCGATCATTTGGTAGCCATGGTCGGTCATGATCGACTCGGGGTGGAATTGCACTCCCCGCACGTCGTAGTCATTATGGGTGATGCTCATGATCCGGCCTTCGTCGTCCTCGCTGGTGATGAGGAGGGCGTTGGGCAAACTTTCTCTGTCGACGACCCAGGAGTGGTACCTGCCGGCGGGAAAGGTTTCCGGGATGTTGCGGTAGAGGGGGTCGTCGTGCACCACATGGATGGGGGTGCGGATCCCGTGGTAGGGTTGCTCGAGGTTGACGAGCCTTCCTCCGAAGGCTTCGGCGATGGCCTGGTGCCCCAGGCAGATGCCCAGCAGACTTTTTTCGGGAGCCCACCGCCGGATGATGGCGAGGGTGTGGCCGGCCTCTTCGGGGATGCCCGGCCCCGGCGAGAGGACGATCTTGTCATAGGGGGAGAGTGCTTCGGGGACGACGGCATCGTTGCGGAACACCTCCACGGCCCCCCCGGTGATCTCGCGCAGATAGTGGACCAGGTTGTAGGTGAACGAGTCGTAGTTGTCGATGACGGCGATCTTCATGGCGGATGACGTTTACAGTTGTTCGGCGATGCGGATGGCTTTTTTGAGGGCGGCCAGTTTGTTGTTGACCTCCTGCAGTTCGTTCTCTTCGTGTGAGCGGCTGACGATGCCGGCGCCGGCCTGGTAGAAGAGGGTGTTGTCTTTGCTGAGGAAGGAGCGGATCATGATGGCATGGTTGAGGTTGCCGTTGGCGTGGAGAAAGCCGATGGCGCCGCCGTAGAAGCCGCGGGCGGTGGGTTCGTAGTCGTCGATGAGCTGCATGGCGCGGTACTTGGGAGCGCCGGTGAGGGTGCCGGCGGGGAAGGTGGCACCGAACATGGCGGTAGCGGAAGCCTCGTCGTCGAGGCGGGCCGAGACGGTGGAGACCATGTGGATGACGTGGGAATAGAACTGGATCTCACGCAGTTGTTCCACGCGCACATCACGGCCGTAACGGCTCAGGTCGTTGCGTGCCAGGTCGACCAGCATGATGTGTTCGGCATTCTCTTTCTCGTTGCCGGCCAGCTCCAGGGCTCTTTTCTTGTCCTCTTCGTCATTGCCGGTGCGGCGGAAGGTGCCGGCGATGGGGTTGATGTAGGCCCGGCCGCCGGCGATCTTCAGGTGTGTCTCGGGCGAGGAGCCGAAGATACGGTAGTCGCCATAGTCGAAATAAAAAAGGTAGGGAGAGGGGTTCACCGACCGCAGGGCACGGTAAAGGGTGAAATCGTCCCCCTCGAAAGGTTGCTCGAAACGGCGCGAGAGGACGATCTGGAACACGTCGCCGCGGTAACAGTGTTGCTTGCCCTTTTTGACCATCTCCAGGTACTGTTCGTCGGTGAGGTTGGAGCGTTCCGGCCCGGTGGTGCGGAAGGAGCCGGTGGTGACGCTCATCTTGGCAATGAACATGGCCAGTCGGTCGATGCCGGGCTCATCCCCATCAAAAAGGTTCTCCGCCAGCGTCATGGTGTTGTTGAAGTGGTTGATGGTGATGACATAGCGGTAAAGAGTGTAACGTATGTCGGGGATACGGCTCTTGGGGTCGGCGGGGGCACGGAGGCGGAGGGTCTCGAAATACTGCACGGCATCGTAGGCGGTGTAGCCGAAGAAGCCGTTGGCGGGGGAGGCGTCGTCGCCGGCAAAGTCGAAACGCCGCATGAAACGGTCGAGCAGCGGAGCAAAGGAGCCTTCCACTTTCTGTTCGGGCAGCAGCGCTCCGCGTATCTCCTCCTGCAGGGTGAAGTCTTTCACCGTTACCGACGCCAGGGGTTCGAGGCAGAGGATCGAGAGGCTGTCCTCGCTGCTGTGGTAATCGGAGCTCTCCAGGAGGATGGTGCGGGGGAAGATCTCCCGCAGCTGCAGGTAAAGCGCCACCGGCGTGGTGGTGTCGGCAAGCAGTTGCCGGATGTGGGTCGTGATGCGGTATCTTTCCATAATGATCCGTTTTCCAACAAAAAAGGCTTACCGTAAATCCGGTAAGCCTTTCGTTGCGTTTGCATGCCAGCTTCCTCTTTACGGTAAAGGATCTTTATCGTAAAGCCACCACCAGCATGTATTTTTTGCAAAGGTCATCGTTCGTGTGCTTGACAGGAGCAAAAATAGAAAAAATCTCAAAAGACCAAATCTCAGGCCACTTTTAATTTCCGCAAGTTGACCCCTTCGAGTTTCTCTTTGGCGTATTTGAGGGTGATGGTAAGTTTTTTCTTGTTGGTACCGGGTACGTGGAACATGGCGTCGGTCATGATGGTTTCGCAGATGGAGCGCAGGCCGCGGGCGCCGAGTTTGAACTCGATGGCTTTGTCGACGATGTAGTCGAGCACTTCCTCTTCGAAGGTGAGTTCGATGCCGTCCATCTTGAACAGTTTGATGTATTGTTTGATGATGGCGTTCTTGGGTTCGGTGAGGATGCGGCGGAGGGCGGTACGGTCGAGGGGGTGGAGGTAGGTGAGCACCGGCAGGCGGCCGATGATCTCGGGGATGAGACCATAGGCCTTGAGGTCTTGCGGGGCGATGTATTGCAGGAGGTTTTCCTTGTCGATCTGGTTGCGTTGTTTGGAGGCGCCGAAGCCCACCACCTGGGTGTTGAGACGCTGGGCGATCTTTTTCTCGATGCCGTCGAAGGCGCCGCCGCAGATGAAGAGGATGTTCTTGGTGTCGACGGGGATCATTTTTTGTTCGGGGTGTTTGCGTCCTCCCTGTGGGGGTACGTTGACCACCGAACCTTCGAGCAGTTTGAGGAGGCCCTGCTGCACGCCCTCGCCCGAGACATCGCGGGTGATGGAGGGGTTGTCGCTTTTGCGGGCGATTTTGTCGATCTCGTCGATGAAGACGATCCCTTTCTCTGCGGCCTTCACGTCGTAGTCGGCTGCCTGGAGCAGGCGTGTGAGGATGCTCTCGATGTCTTCACCCACATAACCGGCTTCGGTCAGCACTGTGGCATCGACGATGGTGAAGGGCACATGCAGCATCTTGGCGATGGTGCGAGCCAGCAGCGTCTTGCCCGTGCCGGTCTCTCCCACCAGCAGGATGTTCGATTTTTCGATCTCGATGTCATTGTCGTCGGCCGGTTGCAGCAGCCGCTTGTAGTGGTTGTACACCGCCACCGAAAGGTATTTTTTTGCCTCTTCCTGTCCGATGACATACTGGTCGAGAAACTTCTTGATCTCGGTGGGCTTGAGTAGTTGTATATCACTGAGGTTGAAGTCGCTGCGGCCTTTCATCTCCTCCTGGAGGATGCTGTAGGCCTGCTCGATACAGTGATCGCAGATGTATCCGTTGATCCCTGAGATCAGGAGGTTCGTGTCCTTCTTTTCGCGTCCGCAGAATGAACACCGTTCCACCATCTGGTTTTGGTTTGGTTTCATGACAAAGTTATAAAGAATATGGCGGGAGGGAGGTGAAATGGTAAGAAAAGGATCACTTTTTATTTTTTCGGACAAGGACTTCGTCGATCATCCCGTATTTTTTGGCTTCTTCTGCGGTCATCCAGAAGTCGCGGTCGGCGTCTTTGGCCACTTTCTTCTTGGGGTTGCCGGTATGCTCGGCGATGATGGCATAGAGTTCGTCGCGCAGTTTGATGATCTCGCGTGTGGTGATCTCGATGTCGGAAGCGGGTCCCTGGACTCCGCCCATGGGCTGGTGGATCATCACGCGGGAGTGTTTCAGGGCCGAGCGTTTGCCTTTGGTGCCGGCGCACAGCAGGATGGCGCCCATCGAGGCGGCCATGCCCGTACAGATGGTCCCCACATCACAGCCGATGTATTGCATCGTGTCGTAGATGCCCAGGCCGGCATAGACCGAGCCGCCCGGTGTGTTCAAGTAGATCTGGATATCCTTGCCCGGATCGGACGATTCCAGATAGAGCAGCTGCGCTTCGACGATGTTGGCCACATAATCGTCGATGGCCAACCCGATGAAAATGATGCGGTCCATCATCAGTCGGGAGAAAACATCCATCGAAGCGACATTGAGCTGACGCTCCTCGATGATCGTGGGAGAGATGTAGTTGTTGTAGACCCGGGCATACTGGTCGAACGCCAGTGGGCTGATGCCCTGGTGCTTGACGGCATATTTCCTGAAGTCTTCCTGGATGTTCGTTTTCATGGTAAGTTCGCTTTTTGTGCCTGTAAAATAAGGTTATTTTTTCTCTTTTGCTGCTTTTTCCTCTTCTTCTTCGATCATCTTGCGGAACTTCTCGCGTGAGATCTCTTTCTCGTCGAGTTTGATCACGCCTTTGAGGTGGTCGAACACTTTTTTATTGAGGATGGCCGCGACGATGCGGTTGTATTCGTCTTCTTTTTTGAGGATCTCGTTGGCATACTGCTCGACCTGTTCATCGGGCAGGTTGCCGAGGCCGTACTGGCGGAACTGGTCGCGGGTGAGGGCCATGGCATATTCCTTGATCTCCTCATAAGTCACCTGCAGGCCGGCCTCTTTGGCGATCTTGTCACGGATGATCTGCCAGCGAAGGTCCTCGAGGAAGAGATCGAACTCTTTGTCGATCTGTTCGGGGGAGAGTTTACCCTTGTTGGCCTCGATGAGCCACCGCTTGAGAAAGTCCTCCGGCAAAGGAACCTCGATCAGGGAGAGAAGCTTTTTCCGTACGTCTTTCTGGTATTTGGAATCGCTCTCCAGGTCGAGCTGGTAGCGGAGCGATTCGCGGATCTTTTCGACGAAAGTTTCGTGATCTTTGACGGCATCCTTTCCGAAGAGACGGTCGTAAGTCTCCTGGTTCTCCTCGGCCTTCATGAAGCGGCGGACATCCTTGATCTCGAGCAGGAAATAGGGGCTGACCTCGTTCAGCTTTTCCTTGTCGGTCTTAAGGGTATTGGCCCTTTCTTCTTCGTCGGGGAGGATGTCGGCGATGGGGACGAGCACTTTGTCACCCTTTTTCTTTCCGAGGAGTTCCTTGCGGGTCTTTTTCTCCTTCACCGCCGGCATGTTGATCACGGCGTTTTCGACCCGGATGCCGTTTTCGCGTGGCTCTCCCTCCTCGGTGGTTTCGGTGAGAACGCCCTCGATCATGTCTTCCTCGCCCACTTCGTCGACACTTTCCATACGTCCCAGTTGGGTGAGGTAGTTGTCGATGGTCTCCCGGAGGAGGTCATCATCGATCTTGATTTTGTAATAAGGAACTTTGATGCGTTTGGAGAGGTTGATCTCCGGATCGGGGAAGAGTCCCAGGTCGACGTAAAAGCGGAAGACCGTATCCTTGGTCCAGTCGAACTCTTCCTTTTTTTCTTCGTTGGGGAGGGGGTCTCCCAGGACGTTGAGTTGGTTGTCGCGGATATAGTTGGTAACGGCCTCGTTGAGGATCTTGTTGACCTCGTCGACGAGCACCGGTGTGTGGTACATTTTCTTGATGAGGCTGAGGGGAACATGGCCGGGACGGAATCCGTCGAAACGGGCCTTCTTGCGGTAGTCGCGCAGGATCTTCATCACACGTTCCTCATAATCCTCGGGGCCGATCTCGACGGCCAGGGTCACGTTCAGATCGTCGTTGTTCTCCTGTGTAATGTTCATTGTAAAAGATTTAACATGTTAAAAAAACCGCACAGCGGCGGTTCCTGTTACTCATTTTTCTTTTACGGTGTTGTGCGGATGAAGGGACTCGAACCCCCACGCCCGAAGGCATCAGATCCTAAATCTGACGCGTCTACCAATTCCGCCACATCCGCAAAAGCGGCGCAAAGATACAAAAAAAATTCATGCCTTGTGTGTTCAAGGGAATGATAATGAAAGAAAAGGCATCTGTCGTGAAAGATTTTCGTAATTTTATACAGTCTATAATAATTTGTCAAAAAAGTGGCTTATGAGGACGAGGTATTGGATTTTGGGAGTGATGCTGTTCCTGGCGGCTGCCTGCGGTCGTTCCCAGAGCAGGGAGCACAAGGCAGGGCAGGTGGCGTACATCAACGACACCTTGCTGGAGAAGATCTGGGTGAGCGAGCCGGTGCTGAAGGTGCCGGAGAGTGTTTTGTATGACGGCGCGCGGAATGTGATCTATGTCTCGAACATTGAGGGCAAGCCTGCCGAGCATGACGGTCGCGGCTTCATTGCGCGGCTGGGCCCCGACGGAAAGGTGCTGCAGCGGGAATGGGTGAGCGGACTGGATGCCCCGAAGGGGCTGGGGTTGCATGCGGGACGGTTGTACGTCTCGGACATCAACGCACTGGTGGTGATCGACGTGGCGGCGGCCAGGGTGGTGGCGCGCTACGAGGCACCGGAGGCGGTGTTTCTCAACGATGTGGCAGTGGCTTCCGACGGTACGGTATATGTCTCGGACATGGGGGCTTCGGCCGTCTACCGCCTGCAGGGGGATCGTTTTGAACGGTGGTTGCACGACGCCCGCCTGAACGGTCCCAACGGCCTCTTCGTCGAAAACGGCGCTCTCCTGGCGGGATTGAAAGACCGTATTGTGCGGATCGACACGGCCCGCCGGACGATCACCGACCTGGTGCTGCATACCGGCAGCATCGACGGCCTGGAGGGTGACGGCCGGGGAGGTTATCTCATCAGCGACTGGCGCGGCCATGTGTACCGGGTGACACCGCAAGGGGAAAAGGTGCTGCTGCTCGACACAACCCCCATCCATATGCAGGCTGCCGACATCGACTATGTCCCTTCTTCGGCAACCTTGCTGGTGCCGACATTTAACAGCAACCGTATCGTGGCCTACCGCGTGAAGTGGGGCGACCGTTAAAGTAAAGAGCTTCCTTATTGAATGAACCTGATCGCAAGCGGGTAGTTCCAGAGTTCTCCCTGGGAAGCTTGTACGGCACCGACAATGGGGAAAACGATGGACATCACAGCCACTGCGATCAGTAAGGGGAGCCCGATCAGCAGGAGGGTGAGGAGCAGGCTGATGACAAGATAGATGATCATGCTGATGATCCAGTTCATGACCATCTTTCCGTGACGGTCGACTTCCGGGAACTCTTCCCGGTTGGTGAGCCACATCACCAAAGGCAGGATCAGCCCGGCGAGGGGGGCCAGCCATCCGGCGAGCTGGCTCAGATGGAGGAGCGTCAGGAAAGAATTCATCTCCATCCCCCACGGCCTGGCCCCGGAAGGGGAGACGGGGTTTTGTGTTTCGCGGGTTTCCTGTGGGGGGGTGGGTCGTCCGGCATTTTCCATGGTCGAGGAAGTTTGGTCATGAGAGATCAAGGGTTTTTCCTCAATTCAAAGTTTTTCCCGAGATAGACTTTCCGGACATGTTCATCTTCGGCCAGTTCTTCGGCTGTGCCGGCTTTCATGATGCGTCCTTCGTAGAGGAGGTAAGCGCGGTCGGTGATGGAGAGGGTTTCGTGAACGTTGTGGTCGGTGATGAGGATGCCGATGTTCTTGTCCTTGAGGTGGGCGACGATCTCCTGGATATCTTCGACGGCGATGGGGTCGACGCCGGCGAAGGGTTCGTCGAGGAGGATGAAGCGGGGTTTGAGGGCGAGGGCCCGGGCGATCTCGGTGCGGCGTCGTTCGCCGCCGGAGAGCTGGTTGCCCTTGTTTTTACGGATCTTTTGCAGGCCGAACTCTTCGATGAGCGACTCGAGCCTTTCGCGCTGTTCCTCTTTCGGCATATTCGACATCTCCATCACCGAGAGGATATTGTCTTCGACGCTGAGGCCGCGGAAGACGGAAGCTTCCTGGGCAAGGTAGCCGATCCCCAACCTTGCCCTTTTGTAGACGGGAAGGTTTGTGATCTCCATCTCGTCGAGGAAGATCTTCCCGGAGAGGGGCCGGATGAGGCCGACGATCATGTAGAAGGTGGTGGTCTTGCCGGCGCCGTTGGGGCCCAGGAGGCCGACGATCTCGCCCTGCTCAAGGGCGATGGAGACGTGATCCACCACCGTGCGCTTGCGATATTTTTTTACAAGATCCTGTGTCCAGAGTTTCATGATTGTTTTTCTTGTTGATCCTCTTCTTCATGGCTGCCGGGGGGAGGACTTTTTTTCCGTGACCTGGGGGTTTCATCACTGCCCACCACTTCTTGTTCTTCCTCATCCGGAACGCTCCCCTCGCCGGTCATTTCACTGTAGGGAGGATAGGGGTTGTCGTCAGGCATATCCTGGTTCTCTTCTTCAGGTTCTTCAGGGGTTTGGGGTGGCTCCCCCTGGGAGGGTGTGGCGGCCGGTCCTGCGGGGGAAGGATCGTGGTTGTGGGGGGCTTCCCCGCCGGACGGGGGTCCGGAGGTGCCCCCGTCCCCACCGTAAAGGCCGTGCTTCTTCATTACGCGGGAGGAGATCCAGATGCTCACCTCGTAAAGGATCACCAGGGGGATGAAGACAAGGATCTGGCTGAAGACATCGGGAGGGGTGATGATCGCGGCCAGCAGCAGGATTACTACGATCGCATGGCGGCGGTAGCGCCGCAGGAAGTCGGGAGTGATCAAACCGATGCGGGTGAGGAAATAGACGATCACCGGCAGCTCGAAGGTGATGCCGCCGGCCAGCGTGACGGTGGTGACCGTGGAGATGTAGGAACGCAGGTTGATGCGGTTGATCACCTCCTGGCTTACCGAATAAGAACCCAGGAAATTCACGGACAGGGGGGCGATGATATAATAACCGAATAGCACCCCCAGGAGGAAAAGGAGGGAGCTGTAAAAGACCGCCCCGCGGGCATAACGTTTCTCCTTTTCGTAAAGGGCCGGCCGCATAAAACGCCAGAACTCCCAGAAGACATAGGGGATGGCGACGATCAGACCGGCCAGCAGGGAGACCATGATGTGGGTGGTGAACTGCCCTGCCATGTTGATGTTGATGATCTCCAGCGGTTTGCTGTTGATACAGAGCTTGGGGACATGGACAAGCTGCCCCAGCCGGCAGAGCATACGGTTGGTGAAAAAAGAAGGATCTTTCGGGGCCAGAATGATCCGATCGAAGATGATGTTGTGATAGATGAAAGCCACCACCGCCATGATGAACACCGCCAGGGTGGAGCGGATCAGGTGCCACCGCAACTCTTCCAAATGTTCCAGAAAGGACATCTCATTGGGATCCTTGCGTTTTCGGGCCATCGTGACGGGTAAATTGTGGCGTTTCGGGTTATTGCCTACAAAGAAAAGAAACTTATGAGAATTTCCGGGAGGGTTATTTGAAAATTAGGATCATCTTGTTATATTTATAGTTTTAAGGGAGATTTTTTTGTAATTTTGCAGGCTTTTTGGAAAATACAGAAATTTTTGAGGAGGAGGCGAAGAGGAAAATGAGTGTGAGTGCTGAGATCTCATTGCAGGGTTATTTGAAGAAGTATTTTGGGTTTGACACGTTCAAGGGGAACCAGGAGGTGATCATCCGGAACCTGTTGGACGGCAGGGACACCTTCGTGCTCATGCCTACGGGAGGGGGCAAGTCGTTGTGTTATCAGCTGCCTTCTTTGATCCTTCCGGGGACGGCCATTGTGATTTCGCCGTTGATCGCGTTGATGAAGAACCAGGTGGATGCGATGCGTAACTTCGTGAGTACGGAGGACGGGATCGCCCATTTCCTGAACTCGTCCCTTTCGAAGGCGGCGATTCAGCAGGTGAAACAGGATGTGCTGGAGGGAAGGACCAGGTTGCTGTATGTGGCGCCGGAATCGCTTACCAAGGAGGAGAACGTTGAGTTTCTACGGCAGGTGAACATTTCGTTCTATGCCGTGGACGAAGCCCATTGTATCTCGGAATGGGGACATGATTTTCGTCCGGAGTATCGGCGCATCAGGCCGATCATCGAAAAGATCGGGCGGGCCCCGGTGATTGCCCTCACCGCGACGGCCACCCCCAAGGTGCAACATGATATTCTGAAGAACCTGGGCATCTTGCATGCCAATGTCTTCAAGTCGTCGTTCAATCGGCCCAACCTTTACTATGAGGTACGGCCCAAGGTGAACGCTACGAAGGAGATCATTAAGTTCATCAAGGCCAATCCCGGGAAATCGGGGATTATTTACTGTCTGAGCCGAAAGAAGGTGGAAGAGCTGGCCGAGACACTGCAGGTGAACGGCATCAAGGCGTTGCCTTACCATGCGGGGATGGATTCGGCCACGCGTTCGGCCAATCAGGACAAGTTCCTGATGGAGGAGGTGGATGTGATCGTGGCCACGATCGCCTTCGGCATGGGGATTGACAAGCCGGATGTTCGGTTCGTGATCCATTATGACATTCCCAAGAGCCTGGAAGGATACTACCAGGAGACGGGGCGGGCCGGCCGCGACGGCGGGGAAGGCAGGTGTATTGCCTTTTACAGCTACAAGGATATCCAGAAGCTTGAAAAGTTCATGCAAGGCAAGCCGGTGGCCGAACAGGAGATCGGCAAGCAACTCCTGCTGGAAACCACTGCCTATGCCGAATCGGCTGTGTGCCGCCGGAAAATGCTGCTTAATTATTTTGGTGAAGATTATACCGAAGAGAACTGTGGTGCTTGTGACAACTGCCTCCACCCCAAAAAACAATTCGAAGGGAAAGAGTATGTGCTGAAGGCCTTGAAGGTGATCCTTGCGGTGAACGAGAAGTTCAAGGCCGAACATATTGCCAGTATCCTCAGTGGCAAGGCCACTTCCGGTGTGAAATCCTACCGTCATCATCATCTTGATGTTTTTGGCATCGGCAAGGAGAAGGATACCAAGTTCTGGGGAGCGGTGCTCCGGCAAATGCTGGTTGCCCACCTGATCGAAAAAGAGATTGAGAATTATGGGTTGCTGAAGGTGACGAAGAAGGGACGGGAGTTCCTTGAGAAGCCGGTTTCGTTCCTGTTGGTTGAGGACCATGATTATGAGGCGATCGATGAGGACAATGCGGCTGCATCGGGGAAGACGGCCGCGGTGGACGAGGAGTTGCTGAGCATCCTGAAAGACCTCCGCCGCGACATCGCCAGAAAGAAAAATCTCCCGCCATTTGTGATCTTTCAGGATCCTTCGCTCGAAGACATGGCCATCCAGTATCCGGTGTCGATCGACGAGCTCAAGAACATCACCGGTGTCGGTCAGGGCAAGGCCCTGCGTTATGGCAAGGAGTTCGTCGAGGTGATCAAAAAGTATGTGGATGAGAAAGAGATCATTCGGCCCTCCGACATGGTGGTCAAGTCGATCGTCAACAAATCGGGTTTGAAAGTATACATTATCCAGAGCATCGACCGCAAGATCCCGCTCGAAGACATTGCCAATGCGAAGAACCTGGAAATGGACGAGCTGCTCTCCGAGATCGAGTCGATCGTGCATTCCGGCACCCGGCTCAATCTCGATTATTACATTGACCAGGTACTCGACAAGGAGCACCAGGATGAAGTGTTCGAATATTTCCGGGAGGAGGCGGAGGACGAATCGGTGGAGGCCGCCCTGCGCGAATTGGGGGAAGATGAATACACCGAAGAGGATATCCGGTTGATGCGGATCAAGTTTTTTTCCGAAATGGGAAACTGAAGCTCCCCAATATGTGTTATAAGTTGAAAAAAAAACTCGTTCTAATTTTTATCGGGTGGTTTTCTCAATTTTCCGTTGCATACTCGCAAAAGTATCCGGCCTTTTTGTTAAATGAAAAAGACGGATTGGATGATAATGTCGTTCAGTCGATAGCCGTCGACCACAAGGGTTTTTTATGGATAGGAACCAAACGGGGTCTGTCACGTTATGATGGAAACGGGTTCAAAAACTATCATAAGAGCGACGGGTTGGCGGGAGAGAACATTAAAGCGATTGCCGTCGACGACAATAATCGGATTTTTGTTGGGTGTTGTTCCGAGGGAATCACGATATTGAAAGACGGGAAAGTTCAGAGAACCATTAAAATAAGCAATCCCCATGAAAACTCTATAAGAAACTTTCTTTGGGATTCAAAAGGTCAATGTCTTGTATTCGGAACAGAATGGGGGCTTTATCTTCTGCGTGACAGTGCGTTCACAAAAGTCAAAGTGTCATGTGAACACGAACAGGACGACAAAGGCTGGAAAACGTCGATCGTTACGCTTAAACGGTATAAAGGACGGATATTCTTCACGGTCTACGGGAAACACTCCCCCGGATTGTATGAACTGATCCTCGACCCGGATTCTTTAGAAAATTCAAAAAGCGTTCCTTTTTATTGCCGAAAAGATTTCTGGGCACTGACTTTTTACAAGGATAAAATATTGGCTACCAGTGATACCTTCCTGTATTGTTTTTCATTGTCGGGAGAGAAAGCGGGCAATGAGATCCTGTATGCCGATAAGAATCTGAAAAAATGGAGAAATTTATTTTTGCTTCCGGACAATGGGATTATGGTGAGCAGATTCTTCCCCCCTCATGACCGTTCCGTGATTTTCAATGTTGCCGAGAAAAAAATTGAAGAATTTCCCTGGATAATGCCGGACGAACATATTTACACCGTTTTCGTCGACAGCACCCAGAAAATTGTCTGGGTAGGTACCAGTAATGGGATTCTGGCCCTGGAGAAGTCGCCGTTCTCTTACTATGAAACGGTGGGATTGGGGGATGTGGTTGACAAAGGTTTTTGGAAAGGGAACCTCTATATTCTCCAAAAAGATGGAATTTATGTTTTGAAAGACGGAGGTGTTGAAAAAATAATTTCACGGGAACAGATTCGCCGGGTGTTAAGGGAAAAAGTGAGGAGATATTTTCGGAACAATAAAGGGCGGATGGATTCCATCCTTGCACGGCCCTTAAGCTTACGAAACTTCGTAACGGATGAAAACATTCTTTATTTAAACACGAGTATCGGATCCATTGAGATCCCCGACATGATGACTTATCAACCTTTTTGTTGCGGTCGTTTCATTACGACGGACGAGGGGGTGTATCATTTTCGCGATTACAAAAATATATATTTCTACCAGAACGGGGATTTGAGCAAGAAAAGAAAATTCTTTCCGAAGGATAAGGTTATGTTAAATGTGTCCTTGTTGAGAGGGAGGGATGGTATGGTATACATGCCTACGTATTTTCATGGAATTTTTGCTGCCCGCGGGGACCGTCTTTATCATTTGGATAAGAACATAGGGGAAGTGGATGCCACACTCAAGGATGCCGATGTCGATTCTAAGGGAGACTTATGGGTCATTTCGGGGGAAGGAAATCTGTTTCATCTCACCTTTCACGATTCTTTGATCTTGCTTAATATGTTCAACCGATTTAATTCTCCGCTTGTTGGAGAAGATCTAAAATGGCTGAAATTTCGGAACGGATTATTGTATTTAGCAACGAATAAGGGGCTGAATGTTTTTTCCGAAGAGGATTTGCATTCGGAGAAATTGCAGAAATATTGGTTTTATAATAAAAATAACGGCTATTTAGATTATTCTACATACAATCCCGTGCCGGGGGAAGGTGAATACATCTTTGTCAATACGAAAAAACAGTTGTTGCGCATTGGTCCGCCCGATTTTGAGGAAAAAGATGAAAAGATCGTGATTCGGGAAGTGAGTGTGGACGGTGAGAAAATGAATAATGAACTTTTCCTGGAAGGAAAAACCAATAACTATTCCCATAAGACACGGAACATCCATCTTGTTTTCTTCCTGATGAAATATCCTTCCGACAGAAATGTGAAATATAAATATCGGATCAATAACGGGCCTTGGATCGACAATAACCACGTGACGATTTCTTATCCCAAACCGGGAGAGTATCGGATTTCGTTGGCTGCTAAAGACCTTGAGACAAATAAGCTATACCACAAAGAATTAAGTGTGGGCATTTCCAGCCCGCTGTGGCATCGATGGTGGTTTGACGTTTTTTCGTTAATTGTTGCTTTCGGGGGAGTCGCTTTTTTCTTCAAAAAACGTTATGAACATGTTCGAAAGGAAGAAGAGGAAAAAAATCGAATGAGGCGGGAAAGTGCAGGATTGAGGATTCAGGCTCTTCAAATGCAAATGAATCCTCATTTTATCTTTAATGCCCTGAACACCATTCAATCTGCAGTATTGCAAAAGGAAAAGGAGGATGTTCTCAATTTCATTGGGGATTTATCAATCGTGATCAGGGAAAACCTGGAGAATGTATCGAAAGATTATATTCCCTTGTCCGAAGAAATTGCTTTCCTTCAGAAGTATGTTTCCATAGAACGATTCATATTGGGCAAAAAGTTGGATGTTGATTTTTATATTTCGGTTCCGGATCCCGACAATTTGTTGATTCCTCCCATGCTGATTGAGCCGTTGGTGGAAAACAGCATCAAACATGGCATACAACCCAAAAAAGAAGGAGGAGAGATAGATATCTGGATTGAGGAAAGAGTAGGCTTTTTGTTGGTTACCATCAAAGATAATGGGATCGGTCGGAAGAAGGCGATGGAATTTTCACAACAAACCCATAGGGGTAAAGGGATCTTGTTATTGAAGACCCGACTCCGATATTTAAATCAAAAAAACAATACTTCTACGTATCGAATAGAGTACGAGGATTTGTACGAGAAAGGTAAGCCTGCTGGCACCGAGGTGCGGCTCTATCTTCAGATCATTCAGCGGGAAGGGAGGCCGAAAGAGTGAGTCACATCACTGCAACCCGGCCTTCACGACATGCAGGTGAAGGGAGTCTCCCTCTTTTTTCAGTTGATAGTGAACGACCGCTTCACCCCCCGTGGGATCTGCATTGGGATCCCCTGTGCGGTATAGGGGGAAAATGACGGTGATCTCATTTTTACCGACGGTGATCCCTTCATGGCCGCGGTAACCTTCGCGCACTTTTCCGGGGATGTCGGGATCGTCGATGAAGTTGTCGACCGTCATTCTTTTCAGCTTTTGTGGCAGGATCTGATAGGCCAGGAGGGTGGCATACGCCCCTGACCCGGCACTGCGGAGGAGGATGTAAAGTTCCGGGATGGAATCACTGTCGAGGTCGCTGATCACCACTTTTTCGACCGGGTCGGAGCCGTCCATTCGGATGGTGTCTTTCGATGCTTGTCCGGAGAAAACGATAAGCAGATTGCCGATACTGCACCCCAATGACTTATCCTCGTGGATTCTGAGATCTCCCGAGCCGGGGAAGGAGGCCTGCCAGATCAGTGTGTTGCCTGCTGTGTCGGGCTGTATGGAGACCGGATAAGAGGACACGGGAGATTGTGCGGGTTTATCATTGTTTTCCTTGCAGGCCTGGGCAAAAAGAAATATGGAAAGGAAAACGAGAGGGATGGCGGGACGAAGTTTTTTCATGTCATGGCAGGATCTTTCCGTTTTTTCGAAAGATACAAAAAAGCAAAAAAACCCGCCAGCACTCTGACGGGTCTCTCGGGTAGCGGGGGCAGGACTCGAACCTGCGACCTTTGGGTTATGAGCCCAACGAGCTGCCACTGCTCCACCCCGCAATGTTTCGGACCACAAAGATAGGATCTTTTTGCAAAATTGCAAAACCTTTCCCGGTAAAAAATGCAATGATTCAAAGGGATATTCCCCGAGGAAGAAGATATCCAAGCTAAGGAAAAATTGTTTAGGTTTGTTGGTTCATTCATAAGTCCCTGAACGATGGACAAAGAGAAGAAAAAGCAGAGGAGTTGGACCGAGAAGCTCCGGCTCACGCTCTCGAGGGAAGAGACCTTTGAGGAGATCTGGAACATCCGCGTGACGCGTGCCGGTTTCACGGCGGCCCTTTTTTCGTTCATTTTGGGTATCGTAATGATCGTCTCCCTGTTGATTGCCTTTACGGATCTGCGGGAGTTGATCCCGGGCTATCCGGATGTAACGGTACGGGAAGACATTGTCCGCAATGCGATCCTGCTTGATTCGCTGGAGCATGAGATCAAGTTGCGGGATATGTATCTGGAGAACATCCGCAAGATCATTTCCGGGGAGACGCCTGACAACTTCACCAGTGATGCGGACACGTTGGTGAGTGTGGACAAGATCGATTTCACCCGGTCGCCGGAGGATTCCCTGTTACGCCAGCAGATCGAATCGGAGGAAGAGTTCAACCTCTCGGTGATGCGCGAGCCGAAAGGGCGTCAGATCGATCTTTCCCGCATTGCGTTCTTCCCCCCGGTGAAGGGGATCGTTTCGGCCCACTTTGACCCGGCCCGCGGACATTTCGCCACGGATATTGTAGGCAGTCCCGGCGATGTGGTTCATGCCGTATTGGATGGGACGGTGGTGTTCACCGGCTGGACGCTGGAGACAGGGTATGTGATGGTGATCCAGCATGCAGGCAATTTGCTCTCGGTCTATAAACACAACAGCAAATTATTGAGAAAAAGCGGGACGGTGGTGACCGCCGGGGAAGATATCGCGCTGATCGGAACCACGGGGGAGTTGTACACGACCGGCCCGCATCTTCATTTTGAGCTGTGGTATGAAGGGCGGCCGCTCGATGCCGAGAAATACATTGTTTTTTAGGAGCGATGACGGAGAAGCGGATCTGTATATTGGGATCTACCGGTTCGATCGGTACGCAGACGCTGGAGGTGGTTCGGCGTCATCCCGCTCGTTTCCGGGTCACGGGGCTCACTGCTGGCTCCAATGCCCGTTTGCTGATTGCGCAGGCGCGTGAGCTATTGCCGGAGAAGGTTGCCATTGGGGACGAAAACAAATATCACGAAGTAAGGGAAGCCCTCGCGGGACGGCCGGTGCAGGTGCTGGCGGGGGAAGAGGGGATCCGTGAAGTGGCCGGCGACCCTTCGTCGGAGATGGCGGTGGTGGCTTTGGTGGGTTTCTCGGGGTTGTTGCCCACGCTGGCCGCCTTGGAGGCGGGCAAGGAGATCGCCCTGGCAAACAAGGAGACCCTCGTCGTCGCCGGGGAACTGGTGATGCATAAGGCCCGGGAGAAAGGTGTGACCATCCTGCCGGTCGACTCCGAGCATTCGGCCGTCTTTCAGTGCCTGATGGGGGAAAGCAAAGCGTCGGTCGAAAAAATCATCCTGACGGCTTCGGGAGGACCTTTCCTACATTTGGCCGTGGAGGATCTGGAACATGTCACACCCGCTGCGGCCTTGAAACATCCCAACTGGAAGATGGGGAACAAAATCACCATCGACTCGGCTTCGTTGATGAACAAAGGATTTGAGGTGATCGAGGCCCGCTGGCTTTTTGATATGCCTCCCTCAGCGATCGAAGTGGTGATCCATCCTCAAAGTGTGGTGCACTCGATGGTGCAGTTCCGGGACGGGTCGATCAAAGCCCAACTGGGCGACCCCGACATGCGTCTCCCCATCCTGCTGGCCCTTTCCTGGCCGGAACGCCTGGAATCCCCTTGGGGAGGGCTCGACCTGACAAGACCGGCTGAGCTTACTTTTCTTCCGGCAGATAAGAAAAAATTTCGTAACCTTGCGCTCGCATATGAAGCCTTGCAAAGGGGAGGAAACATGCCTTGTATCCTCAATGCGGCCAACGAAGTGGCCGTCCGGGCTTTCCTGAAAGGGACGACCGGCTTCCGGAAGATGTCGGAGATCATGGAACATGCCATGGCAAGGGTTCCCTTCTTGCAGGAGCCTACACTGGACGACCTGATGGAAACCGACCGGCAGGCACGACGGATCGCGGAAGAATTGATCGGAAAATAACGAGCAGAGATAACAAATATGGATATTCTGGTTAGAGTTACGCAGCTTCTCCTGAGCCTTTCGATCCTGGTGATCCTCCATGAGATGGGACATTTCATCTTTGCCAAGATCTTCAAGACCAGGGTGGAGAAGTTCTACCTTTTTTTCAATCCCGGTTTTTCCCTTTTTAAGTTCAAAAAGGGGGAGACGGAATATGGAATAGGTTGGTTGCCTTTGGGGGGATATGTAAAGATTGCGGGGATGATCGATGAGTCGATGGACCGTGAGCAGATGAAACGTCCTCCGCAGCCTTGGGAGTTCCGGGCCAAGCCTGCCTGGCAGCGTCTGTTGATCATGCTGGGAGGGATCATTGTCAATTTCCTGCTGGCGTTTGTGATCTATATTGCGGTGTTGTATGTCTGGGGCGAAGATTATCTTCCCACCGAAAATGTGAAATACGGGATCGTGGTGGATGAGGTGGGACGCCAGATGGGCTTGCAGAACGGAGACAAGATCATCGCAGTGGATTCCGAACGGGTGGAAAACTTCAACATGATCCTGCCGGAGATCCTGCTCAACCATGCCCGTACGATCACGGTCGAAAGGAACGGTCAGCGGATCACGTTACCCATACCCGATTCGATCTTTCCCAAGCTGGTGAAAGGACAGGGGATGATCCAGCCGCGTCTGCCCTTCGACCCATTCATCGTTCAAGGTTTTACGAAGCACTCCCCCGGCAGGGCTGCCGGTCTTCAGAAAGGCGACCGGATCGTTGCGGTGGACAGCTTGCATTTTACCTATTACGATGAGTTTCGGGAGTATCTGCGACAGCACAGGGGCCAAAAGGTGGTGCTCACCGTCGAACGTGACTCGTCACTGTTGCAGGTGCCGGTGCAGTTGACACCGGAAGGGATGATCGGAGTGACAACGGACTTCTCCAACGTCTTCCAGTACCGTCACGTGGATTATTCGTTCTGGGAATCGATCCCGGCGGGAATCCGGAAGGGGATCAAGACCACAGGGGATTATCTGAAGCAGATGAAACTGCTTTTCCAGCCCCGCACCAAGGCGTACGAATCGGTGGGAGGCTTCATCACCATCGGCAAGATCTTCCCCACGGTATGGGATTGGCGTTCTTTCTGGACACTGACGGCATTCCTTTCGATCGTGTTGGCGATCATGAATCTGTTGCCGATCCCTGCACTGGACGGTGGACATGTCCTGTTCATCCTGTACGAAATGATCACGGGTCGTAAACCGGGGGAGAAATTCCTCGAGTATGCCCAGATCGCCGGGATGCTCTTTATCTTGGCTTTGTTGTTATACGTCAACGGGAATGATATCATCAAGCTTTTTCATAAATAAGGGGGAAGCAGGAACACTTTGGGAAATAATAAGTAACTTTGTTAGATAGTAACGGATAAAAGTGAAAATCATGACACTGGAGCTGGTTTTAGCAGGATGGTTCGGGCCTACGGAGATCGTCCTGACCCTTTTGATCGTGGTGTTGTTGTTTGGCGGACGTAAGATCCCCGAGCTGATGCGCGGTCTGGGGCAGGGAATGAAAGAGTTCAAAAAAGCATCCAAGGAGGATCCCGAGCCCCAGGGGGGCGATGCCCATGCGGAAGGAAGCACGAAAGCTTCATGATGCAGGTGGGTTTCGGCGCATCCCTTCTGGGAAGATAAAGGAATCAGGCACAGTTTTTGTGCCGTGGAAGCCGGATCGTGTGCCGAAGAAACAGGGTCCGGAGATGAACCATTAATGGAAGGAAAAATGAAAAAGATCATAATCATAGCTTCTTTATTGCTTGCGGTGGTGGCAGGATGCAAGCAAATGAAACAAGGTGAGACGCTACGGCCGAAAGTGTCCGGGTCGGCGGGGGAGGTGCTGGTGGTGGCACCCGACCATGTGTGGAAAAGCGCTGCGGGTGACACGTTGCGCAAGCTTTTTTCCCAGGAAGTGCCTTTTCTCCCTCAGCCGGAGCCGATGTTCAATGTGTTGCATGTTACACCCGCCAACTTTGACAAGATGTTCCATACCCACCGCAATATTCTCTTCATGCGGACGGGCAGTCAGTTCAAGGAGCCTCGGATCTCGGTAAGTTACGACCGCTGGGCCACCCCGCAACTGCTGATCACCGTCGAAGCACCCAATGTCACGGCCATGGCCGAGGCCCTGCATGAGGGCGGACCCGAGCTGGTGAAGCGGATCAATGATATGGAGAAAAAGCGGATCGTCGAATATTACAAACACTATCTTGCGACCGACGTATATAACAAGATTAAGGCGAAATATCACATTACCCTCGATATTCCCAAAGGTTACACATTGGATGTGGATTCTGCGGACTTTGCCTGGATCTCGAGCGAGACACCCCGCACCAGTCAAGGGATCCTGATCTTTACGTATCCTTACCGTTCGGATAAGATCTTCAATGTCGACAGTCTGGTGGAGATCCGGGATCGTTTCCTGAAGAAGTATGTTCACGGGCAGATCGAGGGGACCTATATGGCCACCGAACGGCGGATCACGCCGGATTTCCGGGCTTTTGAGAAGGACGGGCAATACTATGCCGAGCTGAGAGGATTATGGAAGCTGGAGAACGGTTTCATGGGAGGGCCTTTCGTGAGCCTGACCACCGTGGACAAAGCCCGCGGACGGGTGGTGACCGTCGACGGGTATGTGTATGCTCCGGGGCAGAAAAAAAGGGAACTGATGCGCCAGGTCGAGAGTATCGTCCATTCGTTGAAGATCGTTCCTCCGGCAGGAGAATGATCCCTCTCCCGGAAAAAGATATTGCCACTCCCCATGCGGATGAGGAGTGGCTTTTTTTTTACCTTTGTATGACCTAAACCCGGAAGATCATGTATCATTTCGATATAGTGAAAAAGAAGGCGGCGGAGGAAGGAATGTCGACCCTCCTCGTGGCTGCTGATATGAAGGTTCTGTCAGAACATCTTTCTGACGAGAAAGAGAAGCTTTTTGTGACCGGCCGTCTGGAAGAGGGCAAGGAGGGGCATGTGCTGTTGAACCGTTACGACCATTTTTTATGGGTGGTGAAGGTCCCTCAAGAGGGGGAGGTCTGGGAGCGGGCCGAAAAGCTTCGGAACACGGCTCACCGGGTTGTGGAGGAGATGGCGCATCTTCAGGTGGAGAGGGTGCAGGTGTTGGATGCCGGCGCGGGAGGGGACTACTTGGAGGCGATCCTTGAAGGTCTTCTTTTGAGTGCTTATCGTTTTGACAAGTACAAGACCTCCAACGGGGATCCTTCCGAGGAGTGTGTGCGGCTCGGGCGTGTGGAGGTGGTGGCCGGGTCTCTTCCGGCCGGCCGGTTGCAGGAGCTGGCTACGGTGGTGCGGGCGGTAGGTTATGCTCGTGATCTGGTGAACGAGCCTGTGTCGTGGCTCAACGCCGTACGTCTGGCCGAGTCGTTCGAAGCCCTTGGGCGGGAGGCCGGTTTTTCGGTGGAGGTGTTCCACAAGCAGAAGATCGAGGCCATGCGGATGGGAGGGTTGCTGGCCGTCAACCGCGGCAGCATCGATCCGCCCACCTTCACGGTGATGGAGTGGAAGCCGGAAAATGCTGTGAACGACAAACCGATCGTTCTGGTGGGTAAAGGGGTGGTGTTCGATACGGGGGGGCTGAGCCTCAAGCCCACCAAGGACAGCATGGACCAGATGAAGTCGGACATGGCGGGGGCCGCCGCCGTGGGAGCGGCCATGTATGCCCTGGCAGCCAACAAGGTGCCGTGCCATGTGATCGCCCTGGTGCCGGCCACTGACAACCGGCCCGACGGGAATGCCTATACGCCCGGCGACGTGGTGAAAATGTATGACGGTACCACGGTCGAGGTGCTGAACACCGATGCCGAAGGGCGTATGATCCTTGCCGATGCTTTGGCGTATGCAAAACAGTTCGATCCGGAGTTGGTCGTGGAACTTTCCACCCTCACAGGGGCAGCGGCGGTAGCCATCGGAAAATACGGGATCGTGGGAATGGGCACCGCCCCGGAAAATGAGTTCGAAGCCCTGGAGGAGAGCGGCCGCCGTACCTATGAACGGGTCGTACGTTTCCCTTTTTGGGATGAATACAAAGAGCTGCTCAAATCCGATATCGCCGATATGAAAAATATCGGCGGTCGGGAGGCAGGAGCCATCACTGCAGGGAAATTCCTTGAGCATTTCACGGATTATCCGTATATCCATCTGGACATTGCCGGGCCGGCTTTTGTACCGGGCAACAACTCATACAAGGGCAAAGGCGGTACCGGCGTGGGGGTGCGGCTGCTGTACGACCTGCTACGGCACCGTTGCGGGAAGTGACCATCCAAATTTGAAAGAGCATGGCAGAGAAAAAGATAAAAGTAGGGATCACCCACGGAGACATCAACGGGATCAGTTACGAGGTGATCATCAAAACGCTGATGGATCCCCGCATTTTGGAGTTGTGTACGCCGGTGGTGTATGGTTCTCCGAAGGTGGCGGCATATCACCGGAAGGTGTTGAATATCAATAATTTCAGTTTTAATCATATTCGGTCGGCTTCGGAGGCCAATCCGCGGCGGGCGAACATCATCAATTGTGTGAGCGATGATGTGCGGGTGGATCTGGGCAAGCCTTCGCGGGAGGCGGGGCAGGCGGCTCTGGCAGCGCTGCAGCGGGCTATCGCCGACTTGCAGGACAACCTGATCGATGTTCTGGTGACGGCGCCGATGAACAAGGCGACGATCCATTCGGAGGAGTTTCCCTTTCCAGGACATACCGAGTACATTGAGCAGTCGTTCGGTGAGACGGGCGACAGCCTGATGATGATGGTGGGGGAGCGGTTGCGGGTGGCATTGGTGACGACGCACCTGCCGATTGCCGAGGTGCCCGAACAGATCACAGCGGGGAAGGTATATGCCAAGGCCCGCACGTTGGAGGAGTCGCTCATGCGCGATTTCGGCATCCGCAAACCCCGGATCGCCGTGTTGGGATTGAACCCTCATGCGGGAGAGAGCGGGCTGCTCGGCAGGGAAGAAGAAGAGCAGATTATTCCTGCCATTCGGCGCCTCCGGGAAGAGAACCGTCTCGTATTCGGGCCTTATCCTGCCGACGGTTTCTTCGGGGCGGGAGATTTTGCCCGCTTCGACGCAGTGTTGGCGATGTATCACGACCAGGGGCTGACCCCTTTCAAGTCGATCTGTTTCGAACGGGGTGTCAATTTCACCGCCGGCTTGCCGGTGGTGCGCACCTCCCCCGACCATGGTACGGCCTATGAGCTGGCAGGAAAAGGGAAAGCGTCGCCCGACTCATTCCGCCAGGCGCTTTATCTGGCTCTCGATATCTACCGGAACCGGCAGATGCACGATGAGCTCACAGCCAATGCCCTGGCCGATGCCGAAGAGGAAGAGTAAGATCAATTATGTTTGAATATCTCAAGGGAAAAATCACCGACCTGGCGCCCACCTATGTGGTGGTGGAAACCGGCAGTATCGGCTTCCATCTGAACATTTCTCTCACCACCTATACGCATATCAAAGACCGGCAGGAGGTGCAGTTGTATGTGCATCATGTCATTCGGGAGGATGCCCATCTGTTGTTCGGGTTTTACGATCCGGCCGAGCGGGAGCTTTTCCGGCAGCTGGTGAGTGTTTCGGGTATCGGGGCCAACACGGCGCGGCTGATCCTTTCGTCTTTGGGCCCCGACGATCTGCGCAGAGCCATTGTGTCGGAGAACGTCGCCCTGCTGCAGGGCATCAAAGGCATTGGTGCCAAAACGGCACAACGGGTTATCGTCGACCTGCGCGACAAAGTGGGAAAAGTGCCTGCGGAAGGTGAGATTTTGGTTCCCCAAGACAATAGCATAATGGAAGAATCGTTATCTGCATTGGTGACCTTGGGCTTCCCCAAAGCCCGGGTGAAGAAGGTGGTGGAGAAGATCATGCAGGGCGGTCCGTCCCTGCCTGTGGAGGAGATCGTCAAAGAAGCTTTGAAGGTGTTGTAGGATATTCAAACTCTTCCCTGTTGGATAAAACGAATAAATATGCATTTGTTCTGTTGTCCGCGTTTCTGTTCCTTTTGCAGGGAGGGGTTCTGTTTTCCCAGGTGAGTACGGCGACTTCCGACACCGCGCGGACGGGTCGGGTGCCGTTGCGTTATCCATTCCGTGACGAGGGAGTGGTGCCTTCGCTCAATCCTTCCACGTCGGGCCTTTACCTTCGCTTGCCTTCGAACATCCAACGCACCATAGAGTACGATCCCGAGACCAACCAATACATCATCTATGAGAAAATGGGGGATCTGAATTACCGTCTCCCCATTGTGATGACACCGGAGCAGTTTCGCAAGTGGCAGTATGATGAGGCGATGCGGCAATACTGGCGGGAGAAGGCCAGCGGGAATGCGGTGAGCTACCGCTCCTCGCTCATTCCCAAGCTGTACGTGGGCGGAGAAGCCTTCGACCGCATCTTCGGCAGCAACACGGTCAACATCGTCCCGCAGGGATCGGCCGAACTGATCTTCGGCATCAACACTTCCCGGATTGACAACCCTGCCCTTTCGGAGAAACTTCGCAAGGTGACCACTTTCGATTTCAAGGAGAAGATCCAGATGAACGTCTCGGGAACGGTCGGGGACAAACTGAAGCTGGGGATCAATTACAATACCGAGGCCACTTTCGATTTTGAGAACCAGGTGAAGCTGGAATATACGGGCAAAGAGGATGAGATCATCAAGAAGATCGAGGCGGGGAACATCAACTTTCCTTTGAACGGGACACTCATCAGTGGCAGTCAAAGCCTTTTCGGCCTGAAAACCGAACTGCAGTTCGGGAAGCTGACTGTCACAAGTGTCTTTTCCCAACAAAAGGGACAAACCTCCGAGATCGAGGTGAAGGGAGGAGCCCAGATCCAGGAGTTTGAGGTGGAGGCCGATGATTATGAAGCCAACAAGCACTTTTTCCTCTCGCAATATTTCCGTGACCAATACGACCGGGCCCTGGCCCACCTGCCGGTGATCAACTCCGACATCGTCATCCAGCGGGTGGAAGTATGGGTGACCAACAAGACCAACCGTTTTGAAAATTCCCGGAACATTGTGGCTTTCCAGGACCTGGGGGAGGGACAGAAGCACATCTATAACGATATCCCGGCATTTCAGCAGACCGGCCAGGGGCCCTATCCTTCGAACGACCTGAACGGCCTGTACCAGGAGATGAATACCACGTACAGCGGCATCCGGGATATCAGTCAGGTGACGCAGACCTTGGGCGTGCTCGATCCCGATTTTG
>JAMOUS010000113.1 GCA_027067975.1 Bacteroidales bacterium
CGTCAAAGCCCTGGTCCTGCGGCCGCATGGGGTAGTTATCACCCAGATGCCACTTGCCGAAAAGGCCGGTGGTGTACCCCGCACTACGCAACACCTCGGCAAGGGTCACCTCTTCGGGACGCATCATCGCCCGGCCGATATAGGTGTCGGTGACGCCCGTGCGGTAGTTATAGCGACCGGTCATCAGACTGGCACGGGTGGGGGCACAGACGGGACTTACATAAAAGTTGTCCATGATCGCGCTCTCCCTCGCCATGGCGTCGATGTTGGGCGTTTCGATCACAGGGTTGCCGGTGAACCCCAAGTCGCCATACCCCTGGTCGTCGGCAAGCAGGAGGATGATGTTGGGATGGGGCGGGAGGGAAAGCCTTTTTTTGTGACTGCACGAGGGGAAAAGAAACAGAGAGGCCAGTGCCAGCAGAAAAGCGAAAGGAAATGTTTTGTTTTTCATGGCGGGGGAGTTTGGTTTCCGGAACACAAAAATAAAAAATGATCTTTTGATTTTTTATTTTCGCCCCTTGTTATGAAGAATCTGTTGACATTTCTGGTAAATGCTTTCCCGTTGTGGATCCTGCTCTTTTCCGCATTGGCCTTGGTGGAGCCGTCATGGTTTTCCTGGTTTTCAGGGCCGTGGATCACTTGGGGGCTGGGGGTGATCATGCTGGGCATGGGGCTGACGCTGCATCCCGAGGATTTCCGGCGGGTCTTTCGCACGCCGCGTTGGGTGGTGGCCGGGGCGGTGCTGCAATTCACCGTGATGCCGCTGCTGGGATGGGGACTGGGATATTTGTTCGGGCTGCCCGTGCCTTTTGCTGTGGGGCTGATCCTCGTGGCCAGCTGTCCCGGTGGCACAGCCTCGAACGTCATCAGCTATCTGGCCAGGGCCCACGTGGCGCTGTCGGTGACGATGACGGCGGTGTCCACCCTGATGGCGGTGGTGATGACGCCGCTGCTCACCACCCTACTCATCGGCGACAAGGTGGAGGTGAGTGCCCTCAACCTCTTCCTGGGGACGGTCAAGGTGGTGCTGGCACCCGTGGTGCTGGGAGTGTTGCTCAACCGCTACCTGCCTCGCATGACGGAAAAGGTGCTGCCGGTGGCGCCGCTGGTGGCGGTGGTGGCCATCGTGCTCATCGTTGCCAGCATCATCGGCCAGGGGCGGCAGGAGATCCTGCACTCCGGCATGCGCCTCGCCGGCGCCGTGGTGACCCTCCACCTCAGCGGATTCGTGCTGGGATACCTGCTGAGCCGCCTCATGACCAAAGAGAAGATCGTCAACCGCACCATCTCCATCGAGGTAGGGATGCAGAACTCCGGACTCGGGGCATATCTTGCCAGGGCAAACTTTGCCAACCCCGCCGTGGCCATTCCTTCCGCGCTCTCGAGCGCCACCCACTCCCTCCTGGGCAGCCTCGCCGCCGGCATCTGGCGCCGCAGCGTGAAAAAAACGACACCCCCTGCGAATCCCTAAGAAGGCTTTTGCAAGAATAGGAAAAAAAAGAAAAGCCGCGGGAACGCGGCTTTTCTTTTGTAAGTAATTTGGAATAGGTTACTCCGATTTGGGCACGAAGGTCATACGGATCACATGCGAAGGATAGTTGGCTTTCGAGCCGTCGGTAGCGGAGATGAACATCCCTACCTGCATGTGATCGGTGGCGATGTCGAAGACGATGTATTTTCTCGTGAAATCAAGTACGCCGAAGAATTCGTTCTCCTGTTCATCCTTGATCTCGAATACATCGACGTCGCTCCAGGTGACGTTCCAAGTGCTGTCCTTGTTTTCGTCACTGGTGACAGCGAGGGTAAGGTCCACACCTTCTTCCAATTTAAAGGTGGCATTCTTACTGGGGGTAAAGGGAAGTTTCCCCACAGCATCCTCGCTCGACTGGCGGAATTTATCCGATTGCTGGGTCAAATAAGCATACACGGTGGTGGTGATCACACTATCGTCTGCGGTCACATGACCATATTGCCCGCCGTCAAAGAAGATGAATTCATCCTGGTATTCGCTTTCCATGCCGATCAGGCCCAGCATGCCACTGGGGATAGGTTGTTCGCTCGTGAAATCTTGGTTTGCTTTCAATACAGCATCGCCTTGGCCCGCCTGCTGACTGAACTGCCACGATTTTCCGGTCTCTTTCATGGCCGGACCGCCGGTAAGCATCTCATACTTGGAGGCGGCGATCTCGACGGTGGTAGTGGCTTCGGCCGTGCCGCCTTTCCCGGTGGCCGTCACTTTTACGTCATATTTCCCCGACTGGGCGTACTTGTGAACAGGGTTCTGCTCGGTGCTGGTCTCCCCATCACCGAAATCCCATGCAAATGATTCAGCATTCGTTGCTAAAGCTTGGAAAGCTACCTGATAACCATCCACACTGTAACTGATCTGGACGGTGGGTTTGGGTGTCTCGTCCTCTTTGGAACACGATACAGCCACCAACCCCATGATGGCCAGGACGGCCAGACCCATAAAATAAATTCTCGTTTTTCTCATAGCGCAAAAATTTTAGTTTGAAAATAGGAACATTAATAACAACTATTCTTCTTCGTGGTTGTAAATTTATCACTTTTTTTTCAAACGATCAGCAATATCTTGATTTTATTTTGTGTTATTTTAACATGTGCCGATCCCTGTATACGTGAAGTTGTTCCTGTAAGTTACAGAATGTCAAAGAAACCGGCATAGCGGCAGACTCCCGGCCTCAGAGATGGGTCATAATTTCACAGGTTCTGTGCTTTTTTCCCACCTTTCTTATCCCTTCTTCCCGGCAGTTGCCTGTAGGATGGAAGAATTGGCATACCTTCGTGATCAACTACGTAGGCATCTACGTAGATAACTATGTAGGTGAATTTATGTATTCTGCTGTATTACAGTGTACAAATATTTAGAGTATTTGTAAAGTATTTCAAAGCATCGGTGAGGGTGCCAGGCCTCCCCGTGGTTTCTATTTTTTTACGATCCGCCGGGAGAGGATGCCGGCCGGCGTGGTCATCCGCAAAAGGTATATGCCTGGAGCCAATCCGCTCAGATTGATACTGGTGGTGTGCATGCCTTGCGGCATCCGTTGGGACGGAAGGGAGCGAACCCGGCGTCCTTGCAGGTCGTACAAGGTGAAGCTGACCTCACCGGGATTGTCCAGATGATATTGTACGAACAACTCGTCTGCTGCAGGGTTGGGGAAAGTCTTTAATTTTGTTTCCCGCATGTGCTTCCGGATCGCACTGGGTTCTTCCGGAATATTTTCCTCATGCAGGACGAAAAAATTAACACTGTAACCTTCAAGGGTGGCGACCACCGAATCGACGGCCTCCGCCTTGTATGGGGGAATCGCCGTATAATCACGTGGTCCGTACCATTCTCCGGCCGGGGAGGTGGCACCGTTGAGGTAGATCTTACGCGAAGAGAGGGACGGTGTTTTCAGTTCGTAGCGATAGACCACATAGCCGGTATCTTGCCCGGCCAGACGGAGATCGAGGTTGAAAGCCTGGGCTCCCTGATTGACTACCATCACGCCGGTGTATCCGTTCGAAAAACGGGAACTGTAAACGAAAACGCTGTCGCGGTCGTCCTCGGCCCGCAACAGAACGTCCCCGAACATCTTATTGAACAGAAAATAGGGAAAGAAGCTTGGATGGGGCACATAGTCGGCAGCGCCCTCCTCGTTAAAGGTGAACATGCCGTGGTCCTCCGAGCCGTTGCCGTTTTGGATGTCCCAGTAATTCACCAGCCCGTACGGGGTCGAGGCATATTCGCCCAGCGCCCGTGAAAAGAAGAGAATGGCCATTCCCTCAGTGTTTTTGAGACCGCCAAAATAGTTGTATTCGGTCATGGCCGTTGGGATGGAGTCGCGGTTGGTGTATTTTCGCACCAGGGCTTGCAGGTCATAATAGTCTTCACGGATCTGGGGGATGGCGGCGAGGATTTTCGCGTAGGGGATGGTATTGGGATCCTGGGCCCAGACGAAATAGTCGTGTACGATGAGGAAGTCGGCCACGTTGCCGGCGGCCTCGAGCACCTCGGGAGTGAAGCGAGGGGCCGACCAGTGATTCTCGGCGGGGTAAACGGTCAGTCCGATCTTGATGTCAGGGTCGGCGGCCTTCATCGAGTCGATGAACACACAGGCGTCGCCCCCGTATTTTGCGCCGGTGATCGTGTCCCCTTCGACGGCATATCCGGCCTCCCACGAACCGTAGTGTTCATTGCCGATCTCCCAGTATTTCACCTTGATACCGTGTCTCTTGACATACCGTACCCATTCGGCGGCGTAGTGTGCAGCCTGTTCCACGGCGTTGTCGGCATCGATATAGCGGGCCAGGGCGTAGTTGACGCATATCTGTGGATCGGCGTTCCAGTCCTTGCAGATCTGCAGCAGTTCGTCGGTGGTGGCCGACCACTGTACCTTGGGACGGCTGGTGATTACATCGAGGTAGTTCTTGGTGTCACTGTAGTCCTTGAAAGTGCCGCTGTAACCGTCTTGGTTGTTGCCGTCCCAGTGGTTGATCCCGTCCCACAGCCAGGTGTTGCTCCAGTTGCCTCCGGGGATTCGGAGGGTGCGGAGGCCCAAATGGCTGACATGTTCCTGCATCACAGTGTTGCCCAGAAGACCCCGCCGCCATGCGGGGAGGTTGTTGCCCAAAAGTGTCGGCAAGACGGGCCGCAACGAGTCGTCCGGATAGACCGTCACCCGTACCAGCGGGGTCGCGGTCGTGTAGGGCCAGGGAAGGGAATCCTCCGGGGGAACAAAGGATTTGGGTTCCCACTCTTCAAGGAAAAAATCTTGCTGGGCCTGCAAAAAGGGGGAGACCACCATAAGAAAGAGAATGGTAAAAATATATTTCATGTTCACCGGCTTTTTTCATGAAACGGTTCTGACTCGAAAAATATGGAAATATTCCTTTCCCCCGACACTGGCGGTAAGGAAAAGAAAATTTCTTCATCTTTGTCACCATGGCAAGAGCTCACAGGGAACGGCACCGTTTTTTCTGGAAGAACATGATGCGGGGAGGGGTGTGGCTGGCGGTCATCCTGGGGGTGTTTATCGTGCTGGAGGTGCTGGAGTTCGATTATTACCGGGTGTTGACCCCCTTTTACGATCGGCCGTATTGGTTATATGCTTTGTATGCGCTTTCAGAGTTTTTCTTCGGGATTATTCCGCCTGAACTCTTTATGATCTGGGCCCGGGGATTTGGGGATCCGTTGCTTTATGCTGGGATCGTCTCCTTTTTGGCGCTCCTCTCATATCTGGCGGGTGTGACGGGCTATTGGGTGGGGCGTTGGGTGGGGCGTACCGCCTTTTTCATGCGGCTGGAAAAGCGGCGGTTGGTCAAGGTGATCCCCTTGGTGCGGCGTTATGGGATCCACCTGGTGATCATTGCGGCACTTACACCGGTGCCTTTTTCCGCCACCTCCATGGTAGCCGGGTCGGTGCGACTGCCTTGGCGGCGTTTCCTGCTCTTCGCTACCACACGGTTCATGCGTTTCGCAGGATACGGCTGGATCGTTTGGCACGCCAGCATAAAATAAAAGGAAGTTCGAAGTTCCCTGTGTCGAGCCAGTGAGTGCCGGCTTTCGCGAAGATTTGGCTATAGCGAAAGACGTTGGACGAATTAATCCCGGCCTGCCGGGAGTTCCCTTCAGCCCCTCCGGGGCGTTCTCGCTTTATCGCATTATCGCATTATCGCATTATCGCTTTATCGCTTTATCGCTTTATCGCTTTATCGTGCCCGCCTTCTTTTATCTTTGTCCTTTTGTCTTTTGTCTTGGCGGAGGCATCATCCCATTGCCACAAAGTACCCCTACCGGCAGATCACCTTGAACCCTTTCGCCAGCTCCTGTTGGCCGGTCTTCACATGGACCACTCCGCCGCGGTCGTGCGGATCGAAATACCATCCCCGTCCGTTGCTTTCCCATTTTTTGCGGCTTTTGAAATGTTTCAGTTTTCTACCGTTGAGCACCACCTTTTTGGGTATGGCGGCGCGGTGGACTTGCAGGACGTAGTGGCGGCTTCCGGGCATGCCATTGTAGCTGCCTCTTACCGGAGCGACATAGACGTGGGTTTCATCGTCCCATTGTTGGAGGGTGATCTCCGTCTCGGCGAACACACCTTTCTTATAGGCTCTGGTCAGGCCGTCATCCTCGTAAAGCATGAAGCGGGTTTTCTTCATTGCGGGATAGAGGTCGAGGGTGACGGGGTCTTTGGGTTTCTGGCCGTCGTAGAGCATTTCAGGGTACATGGGGATGATGGCCCCTTCGCGTACCAGCAGCGGCAGGCGGTCGAGGGGGGCCTCATAGCCGTTGAGCCACATGGGGCCTTGGTAAGTTTTCCCCGTCCAGTAGTCGGTCCAGGTGCCTTCCGGCAGGTAGATGCTGTCGCGGACGGTGGTGTCGCGGAACACCGGCGCCACGAGCAGCCATTCCCCCGACATGAACTGGTACCGCGTGGCCTTGCCCCACGTGACGGGATCGCCGGGAAACTCGAGCACCATGCCCCGTACCGTCGGCACGCCGGTGGCATGGGCGATATGGCTGTATGTGTAGAGGTAGGGGGTGAGGCGCATCTTCAGCTTCAGGTACTTGCGGTTGATGGAGGTGTAGGGCTCGCCGTAGGCGTAGGGCTGCTTGAGATACTTCGACCATCCCGACATGCCCATCAGCACAGGGGTGAAGCATTTCCACTGCAGGTCGCGCACGTAGGTCTTGGGGCTGCCGTCGAAGATACCGTCGACATCGCCGGTGGCGGCGTTGAAGCCCGAAAGGCCCGAGCCGATAACCGTGGGGATGTGGAAGCGGATGTATTCCCAGTTACCACGCTGGTCGCCCGACCAGATGGTGGCATAGCGCTGCGTGCCGGCCCAGCCCATGACGGTCCAGACAAAGCCCCGGCCGTCGCAGTTGTTCTCGATGCCCTCATAGGCGGTGCGGCAGGCGTCGAGGGCGAACTCATAGCCGCGGTACACCCAGGCCACGTCGAGCTTGCAGAGACGGGTGCCGGCGACACCCACCTCCCAGGCGATGCGGTCGACACCGTTCTCTGTCCACAGGCCTGTCCAGAAGCCCAGTTTGTGCAGTTCCTTGACGGTGTAGGGCAGGTCGGTATAGCCGCAGCCATAGCCATCGTTGGGAAGGATCCAGCCGCCGGGCATGTCGTGCTCGCGGTATTTGCGTGCCACCGAGTCGATCACCACGGGGGTGGTGTGGCCGTTGCGGTTGTAGCAGTTGGCATCGCCCATCTCGAGGGCCCAGCGCGGCGGCATGAAAGGACGGCCCGTAACCTGGGTGTAACGGTCGAGGATATCCTTCAAGCCGGGACCGTAAAAGTAGTAACAGTCGAAGCGGAACTCCTGATGACCCAAGGCGAGGGTGTCGTGGAAGCTGTAGCGGCCAGGGGCAAAGGTGTTGCGGAAGGCACCGTAGCCCACGGTGCTCATGTAAAAGGGGGCAGGGTTGGGACGGCCGCCGTCGTCCCAGCCGCCGCCGATCTCGATGAGGATGGTGCTGTCGCGGTGGGAGAAGTAGCCGTTCTGCATCCCGCCGCCGTAAAAGTATTCGTCAGGTTGCCGTTGCAGGCGCTGCAACGTGATAGCGCCGTACTCCAGCGGCTCGCTCTCTTCCCACAAACGTGTACCGGCGCTGTCATAGAGGGCAAAGCGCAAAGGATCCTTGTATGCCCGCAGCTCCAGGTGACGTGTGCGCAGGGCGTAGTAATCCCCCCGGTCGACCGGGTCGACGGCCAGGATCTTCTCCGGATGATAGACGACGATCTTGCCGTGCGTGGGGTCGGTGAAGTCGCCCAGCGGCGCCAGCCGCAGGCGGAAGATATCCTCGTCGAGGAAGGAGACGGCTACCGTCGCCTTGCCACTGCGAAAGAGCACCGACCCGTCCTCCCAACGGTCGACGGCCGTGAGCCTTCCCAGATGCACCGGTTTGGAAAAAACGGTAAAGGTGACATTGTTGTTGGAGGTGTCTTCGTCGCCGGGCAGGTCGCACGAGACATGCAGGTCCCACTTGGCCCGGGGGGTGAGATCCTGCGGGCAGAAGGCGATCTCGCGGGTGGTGTTGGCAGACAGAGGATCGTCTTCGGCCTTCACAAGCACGGTGCAGGGTTCTTTTCCTTCGACCTGCAAGGTGACCTTGAAGTTGCGGGCGATGGGCTGAGAGCCCATGTTCATCACCAGCACCCGTACGGTATCCTGTCCCGTGAAGACATTGTCCTGGGGAGCAGGGTAGAGCAGCTCTTTGACCCCCAGGTCGTGACGGTATCCTTCAAGAAGAGCGATGTCATCGACCATCCAATAGAAGGCATAATAACCTTTCCAAAGAAATTTGATGTACACCTTGGGCTGGCCGGCGACGATGTCGGAGACATTCAGCTCGACCACCATCGGGTTGGGGGAATCCTTCCAGCCTTTAACCCCTCTGTTCACCCGGAAATATTTCCAATGTTCGCCGTCGTTGCTCACTCCGGCATAGAGGCCGGCATCCTTGGCATGGCCCCAGGGGTTGTAGGCGAACTTCTGCTCGAAACGCAGGAGGGCCGACTTCAGACCGCGACAGTCGATGGGAGCGGTCATGAAATAACCATCGGGGTAGACCCCGGCGTCGTGCCAGCGGTTGATGTTGGTATCGACCTTCACGCCGGGACTGAAGAGCATGAAGTGGCCGCGGCTGGTCGAGGCGATGGGCGGCGCCTGCCGGCGGTATTGATAGCTGCCCGGATAGGGCTGGTCGGTGCACTGCCACAGCACCGTGCTGTCACCCAGGCTCTTTATTACCCATCCTGCAGGAAGACGACCTGAGGAAAAGTCCTCCTTCCAGTATACTTTTTTCTCCTGCTGTGCCGTCAACGGCATCAAAAAGGCCAGAGAGAATGCAAGATAAAGCACTGTTCTTTTCATCGGTTGCGGTGTGTATGATCTTATTACAAAATAAACAAGATTACCGCCCCAATATTCGGACACTGCATCCGTTTTGCAGGTAAAAAATCTGCGAAAAAAAGGAAATTTAAGTTAAATTTGATAACCCGAAAAAATTGGCATCATGAGCTCATCTTTTTACCCTTTCCGTTCTCTTTTTTCTGTTGTTCTTTTTTTTCTGTCCTCCCTTCTACTGCCGGCACAGGCATTTCGTTTCATCCCCACCCCTCAGCAGGTGACGCGGGGAGAGGGCATGTTCCGGATCACGGCGGAGCGGTTGATGTACATCACCGAGGCCGACGATACCACCTTGCTTTTTCCGGCCAACCTCTTCATCCGCGAGGTGAAGAACGATCTGCAGTTCGAGCCGGAGTATACGCTGGATGTGAAAAAGGCCTCGATCCTGATGGGATACCGCGGGTGGAGCAAGAAATTCGACAAGCTCACGGCTCCGCTTGCCGGTGACTTGAAGGCATGCGGCGAGGAGGGGTATGTGCTGCAGGTGACACCCGAACGGATCGTGCTGGTGGCCAACAGCGATGCCGGCATCTTCTATGGTGTGATGACCCTCAACCAGCTGGTGCGCGGCAACCGCCGGGGCGATGCCATCCCGGCGGTGACCATCGTCGACAGGCCGGCGCTGTGGTGGCGGGCCTGGCAGGACGATATCAGCCGCGGTCCCATCCCGACACTCGACTTCCTCAAAGAGGAGGTGCGTACCATGGCCGGGATGAAGATGAACGCCTTCACCCTCTATACCGAACATGTCTTCCGCCTGAAGAGCCATCCCGACATCGCCCCACCCGATGGTATCACTGCCGAAGAGATCCGTGAGCTCTCCCGCTTTGCGAAAAAATACCATGTCGAACTCATCGGAAACTTCCAGGCCTTCGGGCACTTCCGCAAGATCCTGGAGAAGCCCGCGTACCGCCATCTGGCCGAGACCCCCTCGGTGATCTCGCCGGCGTTCGAAGAGACCTACCGCCTGCTGGAGGATATCCTCGGCGAGATCGCACAGGCCTATGACAGCCGCTACTTTATCATCAACTGCGACGAGGTGTTCGGCCTGGGCTCGGGTCCCGCCAAGACAATGGTCGACACGATGGGCCTGGCCGGTGTGTATGCCTACCACATCAACCGCATCGCCAAGATCCTGCGGAAATACCATAAGATCCCGATGATGTGGGGCGACATTGCGAAGAACCATCCGGAGATCATCCCCCTGTTGCCCGACAGCATCATCGTCCTGCCGTGGGCTTACCATGCCGCTCCTTCGTTCCGCGAATATATCGAACCCTTCCGGAAAGATTCATTGCCTTTCTGGGTATGTCCGGGGGTAAGCTGCTGGAACCGCATTTTCCCCTCGCTCACCACCGCCGAGGTGAATATCTCCCATTTTGTACGCGATGGTCATGCCTTGGGGGGTGAGGGCATGCTCAACACCACGTGGGATGATGACGGCGAGAACTTTTTCAATTACAACTGGCTGCCGCTGGGATGGGGGGCGGAGTGTGCCTGGCATCCCGTCACCGGCGGCGATACGTTGATGCAACGGCGTTACGACCGTTTTGTCGGGGCGTGGGACCCCCTCTTCTTCGGGGCTGCGGCAGGCGTGACCCGCGCCATGCTCCGTCTTGACAGCCTGAAGTTCCATCCCTCTTCGGGAGGACTGCGCGATGCGGCTTTCTGGCAGCCCATGATCGACGAAGACTACGACACCCGCAACACCGCCCTCCTGCTCAATGATGCGATGGCCCTGGAGAAAGAAGCCGCTGCGGTGATGCGTGAGCTGCAAAGGGCTGGGGAGAAGGTGGTGCTGCACCGTGAGGCGCTCGGCTTCCTGGATTTTTCCGTCCGGCGGGTGCTCTACCTGGCACGGAAAAATGCACTGCGCTATCGTCTCAACGACCCGGCCGAGAGGAGCCTCCTCAATGCCTCGATGGTCACCCGCAACCTCCATGCCCTGGCATCA
>JAMOUS010000114.1 GCA_027067975.1 Bacteroidales bacterium
TTTCGGCCTCACAGCCGGCCTTCCTTCCACCCTCAGGGGGCTGGTGGGATGCAACGGCACCGTCTTCGGCATGCGGTCGTTCGGATATTCCGCACCATACAAGGTGCTCGACGAAAAACTCGGCTTCACCGGCGACCATGTCTTCGAAGAGGTGGTACGCTTCCTGAAGAAATAAGCACGCAAACCTTCGAACAAAAAAAAAGCCTGCCGGGTCCGGCAGGCTTTTTTTTGTCACTATTGCGAGCTTATCAGTCGAGCAGCTCGGAAAGCTTTTTCTCGAGCGCTTCTCCCCGCAGATTCCGGGCAATGATCACACCGTCCTTGTCCAGCAAAAAGTTAGAGGGAATCGATCTGACAGCATACAGTTTGGCCGTAGGATCACGCCATCCCTGCAGTTCGGACACCTGGGTCCACAACAGGCCGTCTTTCTTGATGGCGGTGAGCCATGCTTCGCGATCCTTGTCGAGCGAGATGCCGATGATGTCAAACCCTTTGTCGTGGTATTTCTGGTAGGTCTTCACCAGATTCGGGTTCTCCTGACGGCAGGGACTGCACCAGGAGGCCCAGAAATCGAGCAGCACATATCCCTTCCCGAGTTTGGAGGAAAGGGTGATGGTGTCTCCAGCGGTATCGGGCAAGGCAAATTCCGGTGCTTTCTGTCCGACAGCCACCCGTTTCTTGGCGTCAGCCCATTCCTGCAACTCCTTGACGAAAGTAATGTTGCGGAAAGAGGTATCCATCTGGTCGAGGTATTTCTGCATTTCCTCACCACCCAGCGAATATGCCATCGAACGCAGTAAATAAGGCGACACCAGTGAGTTGGGATGCTCTTCCATGAACTTCTGGTCCATCTTCTGCTGCTCCTGGTTGAGCGAATCGTACTTTTCCTCGATCTGCTTGGCCAACACCTCGTCGCCCATCATCTTGGCCTGCTGCCACTGGCCGTATAGCGCGCGATACTGCTCCTCGAAGGGCTTGAGCATCTCCTGGTAGGCATTGTAATCGTCCTGATAAGGAGATCCTTCGGCACGAGCGAGCCACAGAGAATCGACATGTCCTTTGACGGTCATCGGACTGTTCTGCAGGAAGAGGATCAAAGCCCCCTGTTTCCCTTTCACCTGGAGATAGTAAATGTCAGGATGTTCCAGCGTACCTTTCATTACAAAATCGCCGTTCTTGATTTCGGCCGAATCGACATGGACGATCTTGCCATCCTGTTGCTGGGAGAGATAGACGGTTCCCGAAGTTGCACCGTCCAGATGCCCCTTGATCTCATATCCGGAGCTTTGGCTGCAACCCCACAGGACCACAGCGGTTGTTAAAACTAAGAAAATCCTTTTCATTCGTAAGTGTATTAAAAATTAATTGATTTGTATTCAAGACCTTTCTGGCCCGTACAAAGGTAAAGAATTATTTTCTATTTCTTTCACAAAAAAGACGGGCTGCAGCCCGTCTTTCACTTTTTTGTCCTTCTATTTTTTCTCGGGGGATGGAGGTTCCACGATCCCCATGATCCGCAGCACCGTAGTGGGGGAATCGGGATCGTCCGTGATCACGGTAATGGACTTGGTGACCCGTCCCTTGTATGCACCGGTATGGAAGATCGCTTTGATGGAGCTCGACTCACCCGGCTTGATCACTTTTTCTTTCGGGCTCACCGCCGTGCACCCGCACGAAGCCTTCACTTTATGGATATGGAGGTCGCTTTTACCGGTATTGGTGAAAACGAACTCATGTTCAACCTGGTCGCGTTGCGGCGCCTTGCCGAAATCGTACACTTTTTCCTTGAAGGTGATGTGGGGAGCTTTTTCTTTCTCTTCCGGCGTCATCTTACTGAAATCTTCCTGGATGTTGGCCGACACGGCCAGGCGGGCATTGGCAGGTTGCTGACCGTTGATCTTCACCCACACACGGTCGACGACAAAACCCCAGTCGTTCTTCTTCGATGCATCATAGGTGGCAATGATCACCCCTTTCTGGTTCGGCTTCAGCACCGGAGGTTCCACCTTGATCTCCAGGAACGCCGGCACCCGCACAAACTCGATCGTCATATCCTTGTCGGTGGTGTTGATGATCTCATCCTTGATCGTCTTCTTCTGGTCCTTGTACATACGCGTAAAGGCCAAATGATTGGTCTTCAGACGAAGACCTTCGATCTCATAGGGATAAATATCCTTCACCGTTTTGGGGCGGGGGATCACTTTTCCGCTGATGCGCAGGACCACTGGGTTCTTTTGGGCATTGGTATAGACCGTAACCGACTTGTGAAAAACCCCGGGACGGTTCCGCGGATTGTATGCCACCCGGATATACCCTTCTCCTCCCGGAGGTACAGGCTCCTTGGACCACGAAGGCGTAGTGCATCCACACGAAGAGACCACCCTTTGCAGGATCAGGGGCTGATCCCCAGTGTTGCGGAACTTGAAATCGAACGTCACCACACCGGCCTCCTCTTTGATGGTCCCAAAATCATGGATCATCGTCTGAAAGGAAATATGCGGCCCCTTCTCCTGCGCCGAGACGCCGGGAGCCAGCAAGAGAAAATACGCGATCATGCCGGCCAACGTGCATAATGTCAGCTTTTTCATATTCTCAGATCTTTTAGGTTGAACCATTTTGTTCCTTATATCACGACCCGTCCCGGGGCACTTTGGTTGCACCGAGGGAACGGCCCGTTATTGTACATTCCAATTTTAGAAAAATAGATCGAAACATTTACTGATTTTAACTATTTTTAACAGATTTGTGTCAG
>JAMOUS010000115.1 GCA_027067975.1 Bacteroidales bacterium
AAGGTATTGGGCCGAGCCGCTCAACAACGTGCTGAGGATCAGAGGCGCCCCCAGCGAAAGATGCTCGCGCATGAAAGCCGGCGAGATGCGGAACTCGGCATACTTCGCCAGCAACACCAGCAGCCAGATGAAACGCATCCCTGCCGTGACCAGAATGCCATAAATGGCCCAGATAATCGGCTTGCCAAACACCACCGGCAACGTCACGATCGCCAGCTGGATCGCATAGGTGATCAACCCATACCGCACGATCATCGCCGGCTTGTTCTTCAAAAGATAGATGTACTCGACCAGGATCGTGGGATTGCTGATCAGCACATACAACAACAGCAGATTGAAGAACGGAACATCCCCCCGGATGTGGAACACCGAGAAATGGTGCTTGATGATCAGCCCCAGCAGGAACGCCACAAAACTGAAAAGGAAAAGCAACAAAAAAGCATTGAAGATCTCGGGCGACCGCTCCTCATTATGCTCCCCCTTCACAGCATAGGTGTGATTGCTGTGATAGAGCGGCAGGAACGACTGCACCAGTCCGCTCACCCAAAAGAAGCTGACGATGCTGGCGATGAACATGAACACCTCGAAAAGCCCGATGTCATGCTTGCTCAGCCCGATCTTCGTGAAGATGATGCTGATAAAGAGAAAGGTGCTGAACCGCATGATCTGGTACAGCTGCAGACCGGAGATGTTATTGAGCCACTTCGGGAACTTCAAGGCTTTTCTTTTTGGGGTCACATGATCGCTCCATTGGGAAATCCGGTCATTCCGGAAAATCTTCTGACCGCACCTACAAAAACCATACAAAGGTATATTTTATTGCATTGGTTTCTTTACGGAGCCTGTCAACAAATGAAAAATTCCCCTTCAAAAAAATTTCCGCAAAAAAGGAAATATCTTTATCTTTGCACTCCGAAATCCCGAAAAGGAAGATGAGGAGGGAGGATCAAAGATTTGGAGTTTTTCGGGATTGGTTAGAGCACTGGATTGTGGTTACGTTCCCCTTTTGATCAGGGATGAAAATATATGGTGGATGTAGCTCAGCCCCGGTCTTCTGCGGATCTGGGATCCGCTTAGAAGACCGAGGGTCCTCGAAAAACCGGACGGATCCAAAGATCCGGGTTTTTCGGGATTGGTTAGAGCACTGGATTGTGGTTACGTTCCCCTTTTGATCAGGGGTAAAAATATATGGTGGATGTAGCTCAGTTGGTTAGAGCACTGGATTGTGGTTCCAGGTGTCGTGGGTTCGAGTCCCATCTTCCACCCATCACCCGAAAAGGCCGTTTCCCGTGAGGGAAGCGGTTTTTTTCTTGTTGCCGGCAATGTTTTCAGGTCGACTTTTCATCTTTTCAACCTTTCACTATCTTTCGTCCGTTTTCCGGACGCTATGAAACACAAGCTTTTTTGGGTATACACCGGTATTGTCCTGGCGATGGTGTTCTGGGCATTGTCGTTTGTCTGGTTCAAGATGGCCAACGAGCACTTTCCTCCGGTCACCATCGTCCTGATGCGGCTGGTGGTCTCGTCGTTGTTCCTGTGGTTTTTCTCGAAGGGCACCGGCATGCTGCAGCGGCTGGAGCGGCGCGATCGCGGGGCCATCCTCCTGCTCACCCTTTTTAACCCTTTCCTGTATTTCATCGGGGAGAGCTACGGTCTTACCTACGTCTCCTCCACCGTCGGGGCGGTGATCATCTCAACCATCCCCCTTTTCACCCCTTTCGCCGCACACTTCTTCCTGCGCGAGCGACTCACGGTGATGAACTATCTCGGCATCTTCCTCTCCTTTGGCGGGGTTTTCCTGATCCTTTACCACCGTGGCAGCTGGACCGCCCGCTGGGAGGGTATCGCATTGTTGCTCTTTGCCGTCTTCTGTGCGGTGGCTTATACGATCCTGTTGGCACGTCTCTCGTTCCGCTACAACGCCCTCTCGCTGGTCACCTGGCAAAACACGCTGGGCGCCCTCCTCTTTGTGCCGCTCTTTCTCGCCGTCGACCTCCCCAAGGTGGAGCTCGACGCCTTCACATTGAAAAACCTCTTGCCCGTCCTTGAGTTGGCCCTCTTCGCCTCGTCGGCCGCCTTCGTCCTCTTTGCCGTGGGCGTAAAAAAGCTCGGCGCTGCCCGCACCAACATCTTCTCCAACCTCATCCCCGCCATCACCGCCCTCTTCGCCTGGTTCCTCCTCGCCGACCCCCTCTCACTCCTCAAAGCCGCCGGGATCCTCATCGTCATCACAGGACTCTTCCTCGCACAGGCCAAAGACACTTTCCTGCGAAAAACCTTCCAAAAGATCTCCGGGATCCCCTTCCAGGAATAGCGCAGGAAAGGAGAACGGCAGTCAAGAAAGCTACGTTGATCGAAGAAGCTTGGGCGGACACGGTGAAGCGATGAAGTGATAAAGCGATAATGCGATCCGCCTACGCCAAGATAAAAGACAAAAGGAAAAAGATAAAAGGGTTCAGGCATTGACAATTGTCAACTCCCGACTCGGAACTCCAAGTACTCCAAGTACTCCAAGTACTCGAAGTACTCCAGGCACTTTTTTGTAACCCTGACGCTCCGCCTGCGGCTCCGGTCAGGGTCAGTTCCACCATCGTCTTTCGCTTCAGCCAAAGCTTCGCGAAAGCCGGGTGTCACTGACTTTAGGCACTTGTAACTTTTAACTTTAGTCACTCCTAATAGTACTCCAAATACTCGAGGCACTCCAGGCACTTATTGATATCCCACGCTCCCCTCCGCTTGTT
>JAMOUS010000116.1 GCA_027067975.1 Bacteroidales bacterium
AGTCGTTGACGATGATGATTTCTTTGCGGGTGCCGTCATGCAGTTCCACCTCTGCGATCCTGTCGAGGATGCGGTGGATCGTACGGCCTTCATTGTAGGCGGGGATGATGATCGAAAGTTTTCGGATCGTGCGCCTCATGCCCTCAAAAGTAATATTTCTTGAGAGTGTTTGCAATTTCTGCGGGATTGCGTTAAATTTGCAGCCGCATCCGGGAGAGAGGATCCGGAGCGCAACTTTGAGGAAAAGCTCTTTGAGTCGCTATAAAGGGATATTAGCTCAGCTGGTCCCGATTTTCAGCAAATCTGTGATTTGCGTAGAAAATCGAGGATCCTCGAAGCAAAGGCGAAATCGGGAGATTACGACTGCTTCGGGATTTAGAGCGCAACTTTGAGGGAAAGCTCTTTGAGTCGCTATAAAGGGATATTAGCTCAGCTGGTTTAGAGCGCATGTTTCACAGACATGAGGTCGCAGGTTCGAATCCTGCATATCCCACCAAAAAAGCCCGCATTTGCGGGCTTTTTTATTGCTCAATGATCAACTTTCGGGTATCCACGATCTTTCCTCCCGGCGACTTAAAGACGATCAAATAGATCCCTGGCCGGAAAGTCAGCACATTGGTGCCAGAAACCAGATGGGTGAGTTTTTCTCCGGTGATGGAGAACAGCTCGGCTGAGAGCTGGTAGGGTTTTTCGATGGTAAAAAGGTTCTTGGCAGGGTTAGGATAGAGGGTGATGTTGTGCGTGTTTCCGTAAGTGTCTTTGACAGAGAGGAGAGAAGCCTTATGACGTAGCAGTTGCATCATTTTTACCGACATGGTGTCGTATTCGGGATGGCGGCCGCCCGGCGAGAAGTTATCACCCAACCGGATGAGGTCGTTCGTATTATCGTTCCAGAACTGACGGGTCTGCATGCCGGCTCCGGCCGTATGTTGAGCCAGCATGGTGTCGATGAAGAAATTGATATAAGCGAGATTCTGTTCGTAGGTCCAGTGGTCTTTCACGGTACCGTCGATCCTTTTCCAGAAGGCGGGGTGCCAATGATCGATCCAGAATTGTATGCCGGTTTGTGCACGCCAGTTGATGGCATGATGGAATCCTGCATCTTTGGTGGCGGAGAGCCCCGCCCGCATGGTCTGCTCTTTGATCATTTGCAGAGTGTCGGGGTCCATATCCGGGCGCCATCGCCACCATTCTCCCATCCCGTAGCTTCCGCTGAAAGAGACCATGTAATATTTGGGTTCATCACTCTCAAAGGGAGGGTCGTCGGCAAACGGCAAAGCCAGCTGCTCGAACTGGGCCTTTCGGGCGGATCCCCACGGTTTGTAAGAGATGATCCGTTCGGGGTTGGTCTTGCGAAAGATCCGGGTCAGCGAATCATACAGCCAGTTCAGACTGTCGATCCTCACCTGTGGATCGTAGGCGGGATCCGTCGACCAGATGGTATCCCCGTCCTTCACGTAATATTCCTGCCAGCCGTGAAACTCGATCATCGGACACATGGCCAGCAGGTAGCTTTTGTTCCGGAAAGCTTCGCACACCTGTTGCCATCCCAGGAAGGTTCTTTTTTTGATGGAGTCGGTCATGTTTTTGTCGGAGAAATGCACCATCAAACAGATGGACATTCCCCGGCTGGTCATATCGTCGATCACACCGCTGTAAAACTGCAGCACTTCCGGTTTGATCGTGTAATCGGGCAGGAAGTCGTCCTTGGCCTGCCAATGCAATCGTCCGCCATGGATTCCCATTTCCATCAGGGAGTCCAGGATCTTGGGAGAATAGATCGTAGGGATGTTGGTGTCCTCGTCGTCCGGTTCGGTGAAGATCCACCAACTCCCCCAGTTCATGTTTTTCAGCCACTCTTCGGGGGTGATCGGCTGGTCAGGAGGGCCACTCTGAGCCGGCAGGGTCAGCGTGATCGAAAAAAGAAAGAAAAACAACAGAGAGCTTTTCATCGTGATAGATTTTTTGGCAGTTCCCACTTATCTTGGTAAGACCAAGGAGATTCTTGGTTTATGGTTTCCCTCCGTGGAGAGAGGCCAGCTGTCGGTCCGGAACGATGATGCCGGCATTTTCGAGCTGTTGTACAGGTTGATGTTCAATACCAGGTTGTCCCAGGCATAACGGACCGATGCCGGACGTTTTACTGCGTCACTCCATACCTCGATCCGATTTTTCCCCGTGATCCTGGCGTGAGCCGGGACAAACTTTCTGTCCCTCCCGGCAATGATGAAATTGTTTACAGGCTCGCGGGTGACCGCGATGCTGTCCCCTTTCAGGTCGGCCAGTCGTCCGGTAAAAAGGCTGTCACCCACCCCCGTGAAAGTCAGGATCACTTTGTCGTTTTTTACCTGGTAGCTCTCCAGTAGCGGGATCTCGATCTTTTGGGTGGTTCGGTAAATGTTTCCCAGCACGAACAGTGCCGTCCGGCATCCGGCCAGATATTTGTTCCTGGGATGGATATTGCCTTTTTGTTGGTGCACATCGTTCAGGTCAAGGATCGGGATGTAATAGCATCCCGGAACGCTCCGGGCGATCTTTTGCTGAGCTGCGCGAAGTTCGGCCACCACGCTTTCCCCCGGTTTTTTGGAATGTGTGCCGTAGGCGGGAAGGCCGATCTGGATGAAGGGCAGGGAATCATCCTGGAATTTTTTGCGCCAATGCCGGATCATGACCGGTAATAGCTTCTTGTATTGTTCGGCCCGGCTGGCATTGGCTTCCCCCTGTCGCC
>JAMOUS010000117.1 GCA_027067975.1 Bacteroidales bacterium
ATCATGAGATATTTCCTTTTTCTTTTTCTGTTGGCAGGGATGATCTCCTGCACCCAGGCTCCCAATGGACAGCAAGCGGAAGAGCAATCCGATTTCTCCGGTGCCCTCACGCCTGAGGAGGTTGCCGGCGGGCGGCTGACGGCCGAGATCATGTGGAAATTCGGCCGCATCTCTGCCCCGCAGGTCTCTCCCGACGGCAAGAGGCTCCTCTTCAGCATCACGCGGTACGACGCCAAGACCAACCGGAGCACCACACACCTTTACACCCTTCCCGTCGAAGGAGGTGAGATGAAGCAGGTGACCACCGCACCGGGTCATCAGGTGCACGGCCGCTGGGTGCCGGGCACCGGACGCATCGCCTACCTCTCCGATGAGAGCGGTGAGATGCAGCTGTGGGAATGCAACGCCGACGGCAGCCACCCGCACCAGATCACCCGCGTGGAGGGAGGCCTCAACGCTTTTGAATATGCACCCACCGGCGACAGGATCTGGTATACCCATGACGTGCAGATCGACAAGACGGTCAAAGATCTTTATCCCGACCTCCCCAAGGCCAACGTCCACATCGCCGACGACCTGATGTACCGGCATTGGGACCATTGGGAAGACGGTGCTTACAGTCACATCTTCGTGGCCGACTACCATGACGGCCAAGTGAGTGACGCTCGCGACATCATGGAGGGGGAGCCATACGACTCGCCCCTCTCGCCCTGGTTCGACGATGCCGAGATCAGCTGGAGCCCCGACGGCAAGCGGGTCGCCTACACCTGCAAGAAGCTCAAGGGCCGGGACTATGCCCTGAGCACCAACTCCGACATCTATCTTTACGACCTCGCCGGCGGCACCACCATCAACATCACCAAGGGGAACCCGGGCTATGACAAGTATCCCGTCTGGTCGCCCGACGGCACGAAGATCGCCTACCGCAGCATGGCCACCCCCGGCTACGAGTCGGACAAGGACCGCCTGATGATCTACGACCTGACCACCGGCCAGGCCGCATACATGACGAAAGATTTCGACCAGAACGCCGGCAGCATGGTGTGGAGCTCCGACGGCAGCAAGATCTACTTCATCAGCGGCTACCACGCCACCTACCAGTACTATGTACTCGATGTGGCCAGCGGCAAGATCTCACAGATCACCACCGGCGACCACGACTTCACCAGCATCGCCCTGGCCGGCGACCGCCTCATCGGCAACAGGATGACCATGTCGATGGCGCCGGAGATCTTCTCCACCGACATCGCCACCGGCAAATACCGCCAAGTGTCATACGTCAACAAGAACATCTACGACAAGATCCGGATGGGCATGGTAAAGAAACGTTGGGTCCCCACCACCGACGGCAAGCAGGAGCTGGTATGGGTGATCTACCCGCCCGACTTCGACTCGACGAAGGTATATCCCGCCCTCCTCTACTGCCAGGGCGGTCCCCAGAGCGCCGTGAGCCAGTTCTGGAGCTACCGCTGGAACTTCCAGATCATGGCCGCCCACAATTACATCATCGTCGCCCCCAACCGCCGTGGCCTGCCCACCTTCGGCCAGGAATGGAATGCCGAAATCTCGGGCGACTACGGCGGTCAGAACCTGAAAGACTACCTCAGCGCCATCGACGCCCTGAAGAAAGAGCCGTACATCGACGAGAACCGGCTGGGAGCCGTAGGAGCCAGCTATGGCGGCTTCTCGGTCTTCTGGCTTGCCGGCCACCACGAGGGCCGCTTCAAGGCGTTCATCGCCCATTGCGGCATCTTCGATTTCGAGGCGATGTACACCTCCACAGAGGAGACCTTCTTCGTCAACCACGACCTGGGTGGCCCCTACTGGGACAAGAGCAACGAGGTAGCTCAGCGCTCTTACGCCACCTCCCCCCACAAGGCGGTGCAGAACTGGGACACGCCCATCCTGATCATCACCGGCGAACGCGATTTCCGCATCCCCTACACCCAGGCGCTCGAAGCCTTCGGCGCGGCACGACTGCGCAACATCCCCGCACGCCTGCTCGTCTTCCCCGACGAGACACACTTCGTCACAAAACCCCAAAACGCCATCCTCTGGCAACGGGAATTCTTCGCATGGCTGGATAAGTGGCTCAAGAAAGAATGAGGAAAAAAAAGAAACGCATCATTGCTGATGCGTCGGGCCAAGGATGCTCTCCTTGACGCTGTTACTGTAGTACAAAAATAATACAAATCTCATTCCAAACAAAATGGAAAGAACCATTTTTTACATAGATGGTTTCAACCTGTAGTAAGGAAAGTCAATTACCGGAAAAAATCCGGAAGCCCGACGGATACATTCTCGAACGGCCTGAAGAATGGAGATGAGCTGTCTCAGTGTCTTTTCTTCTCGAGATATCCTTGCACGATCATTTCCTCTTTTTCTTTTTCCGGCAGGACCCCGTCCACCCATACGACGGGGATGCCGCGGCGTTCCATTCCGCGGAACCAGGTCATCTGCCTTTTGGCAAAGCGATGGATGGCGGTCTCGAGCCGTTTCACCATGGTCTCCCGGTCGAGTTTTCCCTGCAGATATAGGGAGATGTACTTGTATTCCAGTCCGTAGTATTGCAAAGTCTCATGGTCGACCCCTTGGCGGAGCAGCCGTTCCACCTCTTCGATCATGCCCTCCCGGAGGCGGCGCTGCAGGCGGCGGGTGATGCGGGCACGGCGCTCCTCCCGGTCGAGGTACAGGACGAACACCTTGGCCCTGATCTCTGGCATGCCGCCTTGCTCGTCGGGGTGGGTGGCATAGTAATGCTCGATCTCCAGGGCCCGGATGGCACGCTTTCGGGTGTCAATGTCGGTGGTATTGTGCAGTTTCTTGTACGAGGCAAGCATGCGGGTGAGCTCTTCCATGCTCTTGTCTTCGAGGGTGGCCCGGAAATCCGGATCGACCGGCACGCGGATCAGACGGTATCCCCGCAACACTGCCTCGATGTACAGGCCGGAGCCTCCCACCAGCAATGGTCGCCGCCCCCGCCGGCGAATATCCTGGTAAGCTTCCAGAAAATCCTGCTGGAACTCATACACATTGTAACGATAGCCGGGATCACGGATGTCGATCAAATGACACGGAACCCGTTCTCCTTCCACCACCAGATCCTGCAGGTCCTTGCCTGTGCCGATATCCATCCCCCTGTACACCTGCCGCGAATCGGCGCTGATGATCTCCCCGCCCAGACGGTGTGCCACCAGCGCCCCCAGACGCGTCTTGCCCGTGGCCGTAGGACCCGTGATCACCAGCAGATCATACGGATAACCCTCCGTCATGCTCATGGCAGCATGATCTACCCTTTCTTCGATTCGATCACGAGAGCGACTCACCCCCCTCCGCAGGATGGGATGAAGCGGAAGGCTGCGTCATGGGAGCATCGGGCAATTCTTTCTTCCCCGGACGGCGCCGGAAGATCATCGAGATGATCCACAACAAAAAGCCGACAAACATCCCTGCGATGAAGGAGAACAGCACGATCAGCCCCGACTGGCTGTCATACTCCCACTTCATGAACTTGATCGTCACCTGCTGATTGTTCTGCGCAATGAAGATCGCCAGGATGATGAAGGCGGCAGCGATCAACACGATATAAAGGATCTTCTTGAAACTCATGACATACATTTTTGTTCGACATAAAGATACGATCTTTTCCGTTTCCTTGCCCACTCCCCGGATGAGCGCCTCCCTTTTTGCCATAAAATCCCTATTTTTGCGTTCCATGGCACAAAAGAGGATCGAAATACGCAACAAGAAGGCCTCATACCTGTATGAGTTCGTGGAGACCTTTATCGCCGGCATCCAACTCACAGGTACCGAGATCAAGTCGGTCCGTGCGGGCAAGGCCAATCTAACGGATGCATATTGCTATTTCCGTAACCACGAGCTTTACGTGAAGAACATGCACATTGCCGAATATGAGTACGGCACCTACAACAACCACGATCCGGTGCGCGACCGCAAGCTGCTGCTGAAACGTTCCGAGTTGGACCGCCTGGAGAAAAAGGTCAATGAGCGGGGTCTGACGATCATCGCCGTGCGCCTGTTCATCAACGAGCGCGGTCTGGCCAAGCTGGAGATCGCCCTGGCACGGGGTAAGAAGAAATTCGACCGTCGCGAGGACATCAAGCAACGGGATGCCCAGCGCGATATCGAGCGGATGCGCAAGAAGTTCTGACGGTCACTGGGAAAAGAAAAAGTTGATCAGATCGTAAATATCCTGCATCGAGAGGAGGGTCTTGTAGTCGAAATAATCATCGATCATTTTCAGCAGTTCGTCAAAGGAGATCTCTCCGTCATGGTTGCTGTCGGCCTGCCGGAAGCGCAAGGGGATGTTACTGCTCCGGGGGTGCAAGGGTCGTTTTCCCCCACCCAGATAGTAACCGATATCGCCGGCGGGGGCGGCAGGCTCATTGAGGAGCACCTGCAGGGAGGTGTCGCGCCATGTGCGGCCCGAATCGTCGACGATGGTGCCGGGGGGCGTGCCGGCCTCCAGATCCATGTAGTCGGGCACACCGTCGCCATCGGTATCGAGCGGACAACCTAAACTGTCCACCTCCACCCCGGCAGGAGTGTACGGACATTCATCCCACAAATCCAGCACCCAGTCCTGATCCTCATCCGCCGAAAGGATATCGTCGGGCGGAACGATCTCGGCAAAAAGTGTCTTCTCCTTTTGATACTCCGGATCTGAGAAAAGATCGAGATGAATCGAGAAAAAAGAATAGGTAAAAAAGTCGTTATGACGATCGACAGGCACACCGGTACTGTGCTCATCCACATTGTCGATCATATCGGTAGTGGTGAGGTGCAGTGCCATTCCCAAACGCACCGAGACCCTTTTAGCCAGGAAGGCTTCGACCCCAAGCTCAAGAGGGATACCGAAACCGTACTCCGGATAGCTACCTCGGCCATATAAATCCAAACTCCGCAAATCGGTCTCATATACATAATCGCGGGTGGTGATGCGTCCCAAAGCATCCCGTATTGTACCGTCGGAAGCATAACGATAATACTCGCCTTGGGCATTTTTCAGGTCACCCTTGCTATTAAAATGAAAGGTTTCCACACCTGCACTGATATAAGGACATACCGCCGTAGGCCGACGGTAAAGATGGGCAAAAGCATATTTTACAGAAACCCCCAGAATCGACAACTCCGTCCGGAAGTTGAGAGGCTGTCCGAGAAGATCGACTCTTCCGTTTAGTCCGCCCATAAGGAAGTGGAAATCCATCACATAAAAATGTTTTTTGTCGAGGAAAGTGGAGACAGTAAGACGCATCCCCGGCTCATTGGTGAAAGGCGTCCATTTTCCCTGCCGCACATCTCCGACAAACGAGAAAGCTCCTCCGGCCAACCCCACCACCGGTTTGTATACGGGGTTTTCCACCTTTACGCAACACACCAACATACTGTCATAGACGTTCTTCTGTCCCCACACCCTTTTCCCCGGCAGGAGGAGGAGCAGGCAGAAAGTTACGTATATGACACCTCCCCGCATCGCTTCTCAGGAGTTACTTAAACCATTTCTGGCCCGTGCGGTCGAGGGCCTCCCGTACGGTGATGCGGCGGTCACCGTCATAGGCGGTGACAAAAGCATTCTTGATATCGGTGGTGGCACGCAGCCGTTCGATGAAGGCCCGTGCATCCCGATAGGCGGTAAAACGGCCGGTGGTATACTTATACAGTCCGCCGTCGTATTCTTTATAGATCTTGCCCGGCACGTTATGTTCCCGGAAATATTTCTCCGCTTCGACGGGCCGGGTGGTGGCAAGGATCTGCACGCGGAAGTAGATTCCTTCGCGACCCTCCGGGGCTTTTTCCACGATCTCGGTAGGTTGCCCCGGCTTGTTCTCAGAAGTGTGTTCCGCGGGCTTGGGAGGAGATGGACGGGGCTCTTCGACTGTGGCAGGCTTGGGAGAGGGTACCTGAGTTGTGGTAGAGGCCGCAGCAGTTTCAGGAACAGATGGCACCGGAGTAACAGGGTGGGACCGGGCTATTAACGCATATAGGGTCGCACGGCTGGGTGCCGGAGGCACCTCCACGCCCAACGGCCTCACCTCCTGACGTTTCGACTCGTCATCATGCATGTAGGAAAACGTACCTGTGATCTGCGGAGCTACGGAGGCCGGCGTGCCCTCAAGCGGAACCAGCTTGTAACTGACCTCAAAGACCGAGTCGGCCGGGAACTTCATCCAGATATACTTGACCACTCCGTTGCGATAGGAAAAGATCGCCCCGTGACCTTGAATGTTCTCAGGCAGATAACCGGCCGGCACGACCTCTTCGAGGCGTCCCAGGCGTTGCAGTGTATCCCGATATACGATCAGGCGGATGATCCATCCGTCGCCCGCGGGATCACGGACGGGCACCCCCCGGAATGCGGCCGGCCCGGGGGGAAGCGCACTGCGGTCGAACCCCGTCGTGGCCGTCCCGGACGTCTCTTCCCCGCCTCCCGGCGGCAACAACTCCAGCGACAATACCGGCAACTCCATCTCTTCCCGCTCCTGATCCCGGATGTACGAAAAGACCCCGGTGATCTCATATACCCCCCGCAGGCGGGCATCCGGCAACAACTCGTACTTCAGCGTCACCACCGGATCCTGCGGCAGCTTCAGCCAGATAAAGTTGAGCTCTCCGTTCTTCAAAGTAAAATCGGAATTGGAGGTCTCGACCGGATGCACATCGAAACCACCGGGCAACAACTGACGGAAACGCGCAAAATCCGTATAATCGCCTTTGTGAATGGTGACGGTAACAGGGATCTTCTCCCCCGCCACCGCCTTGCCCGGCATCGAAACATCGACGGTCACCTCCTGTGCCTTCACAAATGAAAGGAGTGATAGAAGGAACCCTGACAAGAGAAGGATACTCTTTCTCATGACCGGAAGTGTTAGAAGTTGGGTTTGAGCAGATATTTCGAATAGAAACTGTCGATCTCGGCCACCGCCTCCTCAGCGGTATCGACGAGATCAAATAGCTCCAAGTCCTTTTCGCTGATGTTGTGCTCCTTCCCCAGCATCACCTCCTTGATCCAGTCAATCAGCCCGTCCCAGTATTCGTGGCCGACGAGGATGATGGGGAACTTGGCGATCTTTCCCGTCTGGATAAGGGTAAGGGCCTCGAACAGCTCGTCGAAGGTGCCGAACCCGCCCGGCAAGACGATGAATCCCTGGGCATACTTCATGAACATCACCTTCCGAACGAAGAAATGATCGAAGGTGATCAACTTGTCGGGGTCGACGAACATGTTGGCTTGCTGCTCAAAAGGAAGGGCAATGTTGATCCCCACCGATTTCCCGTGTCCTTTTTTGGCCCCCATGTTGGCAGCTTCCATGATGCCCGGTCCGCCGCCGGTGATCACTCCGTAGCCCTTCTGCACCAACTGGTAGGCAATCTCCTCTGCCAGCTTGAAATATTTGTTGTCGGGTGGGGTCCGGGCCGATCCGAAGATCGAGACACATGGTCCGATACGGCTTAATTTTTCAAAGCCTTCGACAAACTCGGACACGATCTTGAAGATCTGCCACGAATCGGATACCTTGATCTCTTGCCACGATTTATGGGCGAATGCTTTTTTGATCTTTTCTTCACTGCTGGACATAAAGCATGTTTGGGATGGAAATTTGAAGATACTAAGTAACAAAAAATCTGACAAAAACAGGAGTTGGAGCCAGGAAAATCATTCCAGGCCGAGCTCTTTACGCAGATAGCGGGCGGTATACCCTATGCCGGTGCGCGCCACCTCTTCGGGTGTTCCGGTAGCGATGATCTCTCCTCCGGCCTCCCCGCCTTCGGGTCCCAGGTCGATGATTTGGTCGGCACTCTTGATCACGTCGAGGTTATGTTCGATGATGATGACGGTATTGCCTTTCCCGACGAGCGAGTTGAGCACATCGAGCAGCATCTGCACATCCGCGAAGTGGAGTCCCGTGGTAGGTTCATCGAGGATATAGAGGGTACGGCCGGTGTCGCGGCGGGCCAGCTCGGCCGCCAGCTTGACACGCTGCGACTCTCCCCCCGAGAGGGTGGTCGAAGGCTGTCCCAGGTAGACATAGCCCAGTCCCACCTGTTGGAGGGTGCGCAATTTGTTGTGAATGGAAGGAATATTTGAGAAGAACTCCGTCGCCTCATTGATGGTCATGTTGAGGACGTCGCTGATGCTTCGTCCTTTGTATTTCACGCGCAGGGTTTCACGGTTGTAGCGTTTTCCGCCGCACACATCACATTTCACATAGACATCGGGCAGGAAGTTCATCTCGATCGTCTTCACGCCGGCCCCCTGGCAGGCCTCGCAGCGGCCGCCCCGCACGTTGAACGAGAAACGGCCGGGTTTGTAACCCCGCACGCGCGCCTCGGGCGTTTGGGCAAAGAGGTTGCGTATCTCCGAGAAGATACCGGTATAGGTGGCGGGATTCGAACGGGGGTTGCGCCCCAGGGGCGACTGGTCGACTTCGATGATCTTGTCGATATGTTCCACCCCCTCGAGCGAGCGATAGGGCAGCGGCTCCTTCAGGGAGCGGTGGAGGAGGCGGCTGAGGGCCGGCTGCAGGGTCATGTTGATGAGCGACGACTTGCCCGAGCCGGAGACGCCCGTGACACACACCATCGTGCCGAGGGGGATCTCGAGGGTGATCCCCTTGAGGTTGTTGCCCGTGGCGCCGGTGAGGCGCAGCACCTTGCCGTGGCCACGACGCCGCTGCGAGGGGATGGGGATATGCTTCTCTCCCCGCAGGTACTGTCCCGTGAGGGTGGGGGCGGCAGCCACCTCCTGCGGTGTGCCCTGCACCACGATGCGGCCGCCGCGACGGCCTGCCAGGGGGCCCATGTCCACCACATGATCGGCCGCCAGGATCATCTCCCGGTCGTGCTCGACGACGATCACCGTATTGCCCGCATCGCGCAGCTGCTGCAACGAACGGATGAGCCGCTCATTGTCGCGGGGATGCAGGCCGATGCTCGGTTCATCCAGAATGTAAAGGACATTCACCAGACGCGTACCGATCTGGGTGGCCAGGCGGATGCGCTGGCTCTCCCCGCCCGAGAGGCTGCGGGCACTGCGATCCAGCGAAAGGTAATCCAACCCCACATCCAGCAGGAACTGCAGACGCGTGCGGATCTCCTTGAGCACTTCGCCGGCAATGGTGCGCTCCCGCTCCGAAAGATGGTGCGGAAGATCATCGATCCATCGTGCCAGCGCCGCAATGTTCATCGCCGCCAGCTCGGCAATGTTCTTCCCCGCGATCCGGAAATGCAGCGACTCTTTCTTCAGCCTTGTGCCACCACACTCCCTGCAGGTGACGTAACGGATGAAGTTCTTCGCCTTGCTGCGGCCCCGCCGCGGCTCCTCATCGCCGTTATTGCCCAATACAAGGTTCACAATGCCGTCAAAGCTCAGGAAGTAGTTGGTCGAGATCCCGAGACGGGTGTTCACCAGGCGGAACGACTCCTCCGAGCCGTAGAGGATCACCTGCATCGCTTCGGGGGGAATATCCTTTACCGGCGTATCGAGGGTGAAGCCGTACTTCTGGGCGATGGCCTCGAGCTGCCAGAAGATCATGCTGCTGCGGTAAGGCCCCAGCGGCTCGATCGCTCCTTTGCGGATGCTCTTGGTGGGGTCGGGGATGATCTTCTCCACATCCACCTCAGGCACCACTCCCAGGCCGTTGCACACGGGGCAGGCCCCCTGGGGCGAGTTGAACGAAAAGGTATGCGGTGCCGGCTCATTGTAGGAGATGCCCGTGGTAGGACACATCAGCTTGCGGCTGAAATAACGCACCTCTTCCGACGCAGAATCCCACACCATCATCACCCCCTCGCCGTATTTCATCGCCGTGGCCACAGAGCGCCCCAGCCTCTTCTCATCCACCTCCCGGATCACCAGGCGGTCGACCACCAGTTCGATATTGTGAGTCTTGTAGCGGTCGACCTTCATCCCCGGCACCATCTCGGTCATCTCTCCGTCGATGCGCATGTGGAGAAACCCTTTCCGCATCATCTGCTGGAAAAGCTCGCGGTAATGGCCCTTGCGCCCTTTCACCAGCGGGGCCAGCAGCACCACCTCGCGGTCGCGGTAGCTCTCGCGGATGAGCGACATCACCTGCTCGTCGGTATAACGCACCATGCGCTCGCCGGTCTCATAGGAAAAGGCCACGCCGATGCGGGCATAGAGCAGACGCAAAAAATCGTAGATCTCGGTGATGGTCCCTACCGTCGAGCGGGGATTGCGGATGGTGGTCTTCTGTTCGATGGCGATTACGGGTGAGAGACCGGTGATCTTGTCGACGTCGGGACGTTCCATCTGCCCCACATATTGACGGGCATAGGCAGAGAAAGTCTCCAGATAGCGGCGCTGTCCCTCGGCATGAAGCGTGTCAAAGGCCAGCGACGACTTGCCCGACCCGCTCAAGCCGGTGATCACCACCAGCCGGTTGCGGGGGATCGTCACATCGATGTTCTGCAGGTTGTGCACCCGCGCCCCGAAGACACGGATCTCCCCACCCGCAACCGTCTCCTGCCGCTTCTGTAACAATGTCTCCTCCATCACCAGGGAACAAAAGCGCAAAATTACGAATTTTTTTCCGCCGGAGCCGCAGGAAAAGTGCCTGGAGTTCCGAGTTCGGAGTTCCCAGTATGGAGTTTCCTCACTT
>JAMOUS010000118.1 GCA_027067975.1 Bacteroidales bacterium
TCCCTCCGAGGGGGACAAACGGGTTGCCTCCCTGAAAGAAGCCCTCATCCGTGCCGGCCTGCACGACGGCATGACCATCTCGACACACCACCACTTTCGCAACGGCGACCTCCTGGCCAATATGATCTTCGACATTGCCCATGAACTGGGAGTAAAGGATCTCAGGTGGTTTCCTTCGGCCTCGTTTCCCTGCCACAAACATCTGATCCCTTACCTTGAGGACGGCACCATCCACCACATCGAAGGCAGCATGAACGGTCCGCTGGGGCGTTTCACCTCGGAAGGCAAGATGCGGGGTGTGGCGGTGTTGCGCTCCCATGGAGGGCGTTACCAGGCCATCCAGGACGGTGAGGTGAAGATCGACATCGCCGTCATCGGTGCCGCCTGTGCCGATCCTTTCGGCAATGCCAACGGTCTCTACGGACCTTCGGCCACCGGCCTGCTGGGCTTCGCTTTGGCCGACTCGCAATACGCCGACAAGGTGATCGTTGTCACCGACAACATGGTTCCCTTCCCCTGTGTACCCTGGCAGATCCAGGGCAACTATGTCGACTACACCGTGGAGATCGACAAGTTGGGCGAGCCGGAGAAGATCATTTCCGGCACCACCCGCATCACACGCAGTCCCGACCGTCTCTACCTGGCCGAGCTCACCGCCCGCTTCTGCGAGGTCACGGGGATCATCGACGAGGGCTTTTCGTTCCAAACGGGTGCCGGCGGCACCTCCCTGGCCGTGGGGGAATATTTCCGCGAGGTGATGCGCCGAAAAGGCATCAAGGCACGCTTTGCACGGGGCGGCAGCAATAAATATCTCGTATCCATGCTCGAAGAAGGCCTGGTCGAATACATTCTCGACGGCCAGACCTTCGACCTGGAGGGAGTGCGTTCGATGGCTGAAAACCCCCGACATGTATGGACCAGCCCTTTCACATCGTACAATTACCACAGCAAGGGAAACTTCGCGGGGATGGTCGATGTGGTGATCCTCGGCGCCACCGAAGTGGATGTTCATTTCAATGCCAATGTGGTGACCCACTCCGACGGCTATTTGCTCCACGGCATCGGCGGCTGGCAGAACTGCCTCTTCTCGAAGACCGTCATCCTGCCGGTACCGTTGTTCCGCGACCGCATCCCCGTGGTGGTGGATGAGGTGACCACCCTCTGCGGTCCGGGCGAACTCATCGATGTCATCGTCACAGAAAGGGGCATCGCCATCAACCCGCGGCGAGAAGACCTGATCGAAAAGGCTAAAGGCTCCGGCCTCCCCCTCCGCCCGATCGAAGAACTGAAGGAAGAGGCCGAACGCATCTGCGGAAAACCAAGGAAAGCCGAGTTCGACGACCAGGTGGTGGCCGCCATCAAATGGGTCGACGGCACGGTGATCGACGTGGTCCGTAAGGTCAAAGGAGCCTTTTGAACATCTACCTATTTAAAAAGGGATTTAAATAAGTTTTTAAATAGGTATTTCTGCGCTATCAACTGTACCACAAACAATTATACACACTCCAAACAAAAAGATGACCTGCAGTGTGAGATCGAGGGTAATGCTACGTAGGGGTTTTTCATATAATTTTGTCAGTGTACCTCCATTGTGTAACCTAAACCTCATGACAATGAAAAAGTTGTTTCTGCTGCTGTCAGCGGTCCTCGTGGGAGGGGTCATCTTCACCTCGTGCAAGGAAGGAAAAAAGAAAGAGATCTCCAGGCCCAACATTGTTTTCATCATGGCCGACGATTTGGGCTACGGAGAGCTAGGTTGTTTTGGTCAGGAAAAGATCGAGACACCGAACATCGACCGCTTGGCGGAGCATGGGATAAAGTTCACCAATTTCTATTCCGGGGCGCCTGTCTGTGCGCCGGCGCGCTGCATGTTGCTCACCGGCCGTCATCCGGGTCATGCCCAGATACGCGGCAACAATGAGATGGCCTGGCGGGGGGATGTATGGGATTACAAGAAGGCTTCGGAGGATCCCAACCTGGAAGGGCAGTATCCGCTGCGCAAGGGGACACAGACGATCGCCCGTCTGCTGCGGCAGGCCGGGTACCGCACCGCCGCCATCGGCAAATGGGGGTTGGGTGGTCCGCTCACCGACGGTCGTCCTACCGAACAAGGCTTTGATCTCTTTTTCGGTTACAACTGCCAGCGCCAGGCCCATAACTACTACCCCGGCCACCTCTGGCGCAATGACGAGAAGGTCTCGCTCGACAACCCCATCTTCCCGCCCCACCAGCATTTCCCCAAGGATGAAGATCCTTACGATCCCAAGAACTATGAAAAATACAAAGGGAACGAGTACGCTCCCGACCTGATGATCCAGGAGGCACTGAAGTTCATCGAAGAGAACAAAGAGCATCCGTTCTTCCTCTATTACCCCACCCCAATCCCGCATGTGGCCCTGCAGGCTCCCGAAGAATGGGTGGAGAAATACCGCAAGCTCTTCGGTGACGAGGAGCCCTATCTCGGCGACAAGGGCTACCTCCCCTGCCGCTATCCCCGTGCCACCTACGCCGCGATGATCAGTTACCTGGACGACCAGGTGGGTCAGATCGTCAACAAACTCAAAGAGCTGGGGCTTTATGAAAACACGATCATCTTCTTCACCAGCGACAACGGTCCCACCTACGTAGGCGGCGTGGATACGAAGTTTTTCGACAGTGCGCATCCCTTCCGTTCGGAATATGGTTGGGGCAAAGGGTTCACGCACGAAGGAGGAATCCGGATCCCGATGATCGCCACATGGGAAGGACATATCCCCGCCGGCACGGAGAGCGATTTCATCGGGGCTTTCTGGGACATTATGCCCACGCTGTGTGAACTGGCCGGCGCCCCCGTCCCCGACAGCACCGACGGGATCAGCTTTGTGCCCACCCTGTTACAGAAAGGAGAACAACCCCGGCACGACCATCTTTACTGGGAGTTTCCTGCTTACACCGGCCAACAAGCTGTCCGGAAAGGAAACTGGAAAGCCATCCGTGACAGCATCTTCAAGGGAAACCACAGCATCAAACTCTACGACCTCAACAACGACATCCGTGAAGAACACAACATTGCGGACCAGCATCCCGACATTGTCGAAGAGATGGCGAAGATCATGAAAGAGGATCATACCCCTTCGAAGGTGTTCCGGCTGGGATGGGTGGACAAAGAAGAGAAGGAGGAGAAAATGAAAGCCCCTGCGGTTGAACCCAAGTAACGGGAGGATGAATGTCCCTATCAGGACCCGTTCTTTGAGAACGGGTCTTTTTTTTGCAGTTCGCTGAGGATCCGTTTCACCAGCTCCCCGGGCGTATCTCTCACGGGGTCGATGATGTGGCGTGGGGTAAAGTCCCAGGCGCGGGGCACGGCAGATACGAGCTTTTCCCGGACACTCCATATCTGGACGATCCCTTTTCTTTCCACCAGGCGGTCGAGCAACGAAGCCCATCCTTTTCCGCGCATTTCGAGGGGGCCTACCTCATCGACGACCACCACACGGGGTTGTCCGGCGGTCACGTCGCGCCAAACGCTCTCCTCTCCCCATCGAAAGGTTGCAGGAAAGAAAGTATATCTGCCCGTCCTCAGGCGTCCCCCTCTTTTTTTCTCTGCCAGCACCCGTTCTTCCTCCAGGGCGAGGTTGTACAAGATATATTTTTTCGACTCATCGTCACCTGCTGCGCGGGCGAGGAATCCGGTAACGGCCACCCCTTCCTTCCGGAGCATCTCGACCACTTTTTCCAGGAAGGTGGTCTTGCCGGTGCCGATGCCGGAGGTTACAAGGTATATTTGAGGTTCAACGCGGTCCATGCCGGCAAAACGTTCATAGAGCGTCTCGGCGGTGGCCAGGGCTTCGGCCAGCACGTCCAGCGGACGGCGCAGGAACCTTCGGGGACCGGGGAAACTTTTCATCACCCACGGAAAGGAGGAGAAGGCCAAGGCCGTGGCACGATAGACACCTGAGAAGCCTTTGCGGAAGAGCAGGATGCGGATCACCGGATTGCGGAACTCGACGCTGATGGCCGAAAAGGCCACCATGACCACGAGGGCCCGCAGGTTCATCCGCAACCCCACGACCAGCCCCTCCCGGCTGAAATAATCGCCTGTCTCGATCCCCTTCCACACCAGCGAGGCGACGAGGGTGATCAACACCATCTGTCCCCAGAACCAGGGATTCTTCAGGTGCCGGATCGCCCTGTCGTAGAATCGCAACGTCACCGCCGCATACCCCAACACCAAAACGGAGGAAAGGAGCAAAGGGGCCCGGCGCAAGAGCCACAGCCATCCCACAAGAAGAAAAAGATGGAGGAACAAGCGGCGAACCGCGTATTCTTTTCCCTCGGGGATGGAAAAGCTCTCCGGCATCTCTCCCTGCCATGGCTGGGCGTCGTGAAGCATTTTCTTCTCCCGCTCCTTGCCGCCGACGAAATATCCGGTCCATGCCGCCACCATGCCGGTGATCCAGTAGAGGCCTGTAAGGAGGAGCACCAGCAAGAGGGGATCGAGGTTCTCTTTCCGGATGTGGAGCGAGCGCAAAGCATAATGGTAGAGGGCCACCAGCAGTCGTACAAGGTCGAAGCCGTAGAGGACGAGCAGTGTGACGACCTTGTGCAGGAGGGCGCTGGACACTGCCAGGGCCCCGCCGACGAGATAGCCCGCCAGCCCCCGTCCCAGCAAGAGCACCGCCCCTTCCATCAGGATCCCCTCCAGCAGGATCCCTGTCATCGGCCCCAGGATGATGGCGCTGGGTGAGATCGACTTCATCAGGGCAGCAATGAGCGCCGCCCGCCAGAACAATCCCCGCTCGTCCCACACACGCGCAAAGGCTACCATCAACATCACCGCAAAGAAAGAGAGCAATGTCCCTGAGAGTGGAAAACGCATATTGTGAAAAAAGCTTCCCAGAATGATCTCAAAAGCCCCCCAGTAACTGCCAATCACAGCAGCCTTGAGCCATTTCTCACTGAGCGTACCCGAAACACTGCGCATCCTGAAGCGATTTCCAGATAAACGGACCAAAAATAGCAAAACTTACAGGAGAAGCCCGCAGGGATTGTTAATAAATGGAGTGATCCGCTTTTGGGAATTTATACAAAGATTTCGTATTTTGACAACCTGATATAGCGGATAAAGAACCGGCGGTAATCAAAGAGCTGAACCCTTATGAGTGAGAAGATCCTAAAGGCATTGATGCAATTGTTTGCCATCATTGCCCGTCCTGAGAGCAACCGCAGTGACCGGCGGAGCGTAGTGGAATCCTTTTTGAAACGCGAACTGAACCAGGAACTGGTCAATGAATATCTGAAAATCTTTGATCACTATTATCAAGAACAGCAGGAAAAGCAGAAACATCTTGAAAATACGGAGCGACGACGCAAGAAAGAGCGTCAGCGGATCTCTTCCATTTCGGTAAGGGTATTGCGTATCTGCAATGAGATCAACGAAGAGCTTACCCAGCAGCAAAAGGTGATCGTGCTGTTCCAGCTGCTGGAATTTGCCCGTTCCGACGGGGATGTGGTCACCGAACAGGAATTGGAGTTCATCGCCACGGTGGCCGAAAGCTTCATGTTTCCCGAGGAGGAGTTCCAGGAGATGCAGCGGTTCGTGTTAAACCCTCCCGAAGAGCTCCCCAACACCCCCAATCTGCTGACGATCTCCGGCAATGAGAAAAAGCTTTGCAGCCAGTGCAAACACATCGTTCGTCCCGGCACGGCGGGCCTGATCGTCATTTTCCATGTCAATTCGGGCAATATCTTCTTGATCCGTTACATCGGCGACAGCGAAATATACATGAACAGTCAGCTGTTGCACAAGAACAAGATCTATGTCTTCAACACCGGTTCGTCGCTCCGCGACCGCAAAGGCAAGCCGATCTATTACAGCGATGTGCTGGGGCGTTTCCAGGAAGACCGGATCAAGGAGAAGCTCTATTACCAGGTACGGAACATCGAATACCGTTTCAAGGGAGGCAAGATTGGGGTCCATGAGATGAGCTTCGAGGCGGAGTCGGGCAAGCTTTTCGGCATCATGGGCGCCAGTGGTGCGGGAAAGTCCACCCTGCTGAACGTCCTCAACGGCAACAATCCCCCTTCGAAAGGGGAGGTGCTCATCAACGGGGTGAACATCCACAAGGAAAAGGAAAAGATCGAAGGGCTCATCGGCTTTGTATCGCAGGACGACCTGCTGATAGAGGAGCTTACGGTCTGGGACAACCTTTATTACAACGCCAAACTCTGTTTCGGCAACTACACGGAAGAGCAACTGGAAAAAGCCGTCCACGACGTGCTCAACAGTCTGGGGTTGTTGGAGATCAAGGACCTGACCGTCGGCTCCCCCCTGAACAAGAAGATCAGCGGCGGTCAGCGGAAGCGTCTCAACATCGCCTTGGAGCTGATCCGTGAGCCTCCCATCCTCTTCCTCGACGAACCCACCTCCGGGCTCTCCTCGCGCGACTCGGAGAACATCATGGACCTGCTGAAAGAACTCTCCCTCAAGGGCAAGCTGGTGTTCGTCGTGATCCACCAGCCCTCGTCCGACATCTTCAAGATGTTCGACACCCTGCTGATCCTTGACAAGGGAGGATATCTCATCTACAACGGCAACCCGGTCGACTCGCTCACCCATTTCAAGAAAGAGATGCATTATGCCAACTGGAACGAGAGCGAGTGCCATGTCTGCGGTAATGTGAATGTCGAACAGGTCTTCAACATCATCGAGACCCAGGTTCTGGATGAATACGGAAAAGTGACCGGCACACGGAAGGTGTCGCCGGCCGAGTGGAACAAGATCTTCCGGGAGAAGTTCAAGGACACCATCCCGAAGGAGATCAAGAAGGGAGCGATCCCGCAGATCAACTTCAAATTACCGGGCAAGTTTGTGCAGTGGCTGGTCTTCACCAAACGGGATGTCAAGTCGAAGCTCTCGAACACCCAATACCTGGTGATCAACTTCCTGGAAGCGCCGGTCCTGGGCTTTTTCCTGGCTTTCCTCATCAAGTACTGGGACGAGAGCGGCCGCAACAACCTCGGGTATACCCTCATCAACAATGACAACCTGCCGGTCTATCTCTTCATGGCGGTGATCGTCGGGATCTTCATCGGCCTGACCGTCAGTGCCGAGGAGATCATCAAAGACCGTAAGATCCTGAAACGGGAATCGTTCCTGAACCTGAGCTGGACGAGCTATCTCTTCTCGAAGGTGGCAGTCCAGTTCGGCATTGCGGCCATCCAGTCGCTCACCTTCGTGCTGGTGGCCAATTCCATCTTGGAAATCAAAGGGATGTACTGGCAATACTGGCTGCTGTTGTTCACAGTATGGACCTCCTCGAACCTGATGGGACTGGTGATCTCCGACAGTTTCAAGACGGTGGTGACGATCTATATCCTCATCCCCTTCCTGGTGATTCCGCAGATCATCCTGAGCGGGGTGCTGGTAAAATACGAGAAGCTGAATCCCCGTATCTCCTCTCCGGCAAGCATCCCCTGGTACGGGGAGATGATCACGGCCCGCTGGGCTTATGAAGCGCTGGCCGTGTACCAGTACCGCGACAACAAGTTCGAAAAGATGTTCTATCCGCTGGACAAGCTGATGAGCATTGCCGACTTCAAGAAGATCTACTGGTACAACGAGATGAAGGGAAAACTCGACCGCATCGAACGCAATTACAACAAGCCGGAGAAGAACAGTGAGGTATCCGCCGACCTTCAGCTGATCATCAATGAGATCGGCAAGGAGCTCAAGAAGAACCCGAAGATCCCCTTCCCGGAATACCAGCAGCTGGCCAGCCTGCAGATCACTCCGGAGCTGTTGAAAAAGGTCAGGAACTACCTGGAGATGACACGGTCGTACTACAAAAAGCTGTACAATGCCGCCAGTGACAAGAAAGACCGGAAGATCTCGGAACTGGAGGCCAAAGACCGGGATGCACTGATCAAGATGAAACAGGATTATCTGAACGATCAGCTCAAGGAGTTCGTCACCAACAAGAACACCAAGAACCGCATTATTGAATACAAAGGGGAATTGATCCAGAAGATCGATCCCATCTACCTGGATCCGCCTCATAAGTTCATCAAGGCCCAGTTCTATGCCCCGCGGAAGCAGATCTTCGGCCGCTATGTCCATACCTTCTGGGTGAACATCATGGTGATTTGGGCCATGACGATCCTGCTTTTCCTGGTGTTGCGCTTCCGTCTTCTCAAGCATGCACTGGATTGGATGGAGGTAATGAGCAGCCGTCTCTTCCCGCAGGAAGAATGACCCTCCCGGCAGACGGACAGACCATAGAAAAAGGGCTGCCACGAGGCAGCCCTTTCAATTTTTTCAGAAATGAAAGAGAAGCAAGGCCTTATTCCACGATCTCGATCATCTTAAAGGGAATACGGATGATCGACTCGTAATCTTCCCCTGCTTCGAGCATATCCTCGTCATCTTCCTCATAGTACCAGTTGATCTCCACATCATGCTTCGCCTTGTGGATGGCCTCGAGCTTTTTGAAGACATCGAGGATGCATTTGGAAGAGCTGGTGTTGAAATACTCCAACTGGATATTCACGACCGTTTTGTCTTTGGGATTTTTTTTGTATTCCTCGAGCCAGTCGACCAAAGGCTTATAGAACTCAACAGAGTTCTCCGGTATCGACCTTCCTTTTATTTCTATGATCCCCGCATCCGCATCAAACCTCACAGTCGGGGTTTTCGGCGTTCCTTCAATGATCAGTGGTTCCATAAGCGTAACTTGTTTAACTGTTTTTTTCTACTTCGTCAATGAACACATCCAGGTTAAAAAACGAATAATCGTCGTTGAACGGCACGAACGAATATTTCAGTTTATTCCCTGTTTTGCGTGCAATGTCAACCAGACCGAGTCCTCCACCCCCTTTTTCCGAAAGTTTCTGGTGGTTGAGGATGAACTTGTACATATCTTTCAACTCTTCCCTGTCACATGCATTGATCTTATCGATCTTCTCCTTCAGGTAAGGGACTTTATCATTGCGGATAAAGTTACCCGTTGAGATCCGGTATTGCTTTTTATCTTTGGAGACGACCAGGATGCCGAAGCGTGACTCGAAGCGGTCTTTGTATTCTTCCGGCAGGTCGTCGATGTGATGATAGAGGTTTTGCAAGCTTTCAACCAACACATTGTAGACCTTCTTCCGTACTTTGGAAGGCTCCTGGAAGTCCTGGAGCTTTGACTCGACGGTATCCAACACATTGTTGATCAAGTCGGTGGTTATACTCCCCTTGTAGGCTAAAAGTACATCCCCGTCGAGACGGTCAGCATAATAGTCTTCAATGCTAAAGTTCATTAGAAGTGTTGGTTTTTATTCTTTCAGCCGTAACAAAGAACAAATATAAAAAATAATTATGGAAAAAACCCACACACTCTTACATCGTGATCGAAGATAATAATTCCCGGCAAATCATATCATTTTTTTTGACGAACGTTTCGTTTTTCAAGATTTTTCGTTTTGGGCAGAATAAATTTCCGGTAGGTGACACGCAGTCCGCCGTGATTCAGGTCGAACGAGGCGGCGTGGCGGATGCCGATCCAGCGGAAAGCCTGGGGGTTATTGCTCAGGATCCAGGCGGTGTAGCCAGCGAAGTTTTTTTTCAGGCTTTCACCCAGGGTCTCGTAGATTCTTTTCAGGTCGTGGGGGCGCATTCGTTTTCCATAGGGAGGGTCGGTGACGACCACGCCGGCGTTGCCGGCGGGCGGGGTCATCTCTTCGACGGGGAGAATCATCAGTTTGACATGTTCTTCCAGTCCTGCTTTTTCCACATTCAGGCGGGCCAGCCGGATGGCCACGGCCGAACGGTCGCTGCCGACGACCGGGGCGGGGGTATAACGGCGGGGAGCGGCGTACATCGTTTTGACCGACTGATAGAGAGAGGCGTCGTAATCTTTCCACTTGATGAAAGCATAACGGGAGCGCAGAAAGCCGGGCGGGATGTCGAGGGCGATGAGGGCGGCCTCGATGGGCAGGGTTCCCGACCCGCACATCGGATCTACAAAGGGGGTATCGCCGTGCCATCCGGACAGGAGGATCATGCCGGCGGCGAGCACCTCGTTGAGGGCGGCCACCCCCTGCCGCACGCGGTATCCCCGTTTGAAGAGCGGCTCTCCCGAGCTGTCAAGGGAGAGGACGCACTGTCTGCCGGAGATGCGCACGTGGATGCGGATATCGGGATGGAGCTTGTCCACCGAGGGGCGCATGCCGGTGAGGTCACGGAAACGGTCGGCCACGGCATCTTTGACGCGCTGGGCCACGAACATGGAATTGCGGAAGCGAGGCGAGCGCACGGCTGTCTCCACGAGCATCCGCTGGCTGTTAGAGAAGAAGCGTTCCCATGCCACCTCCCGCGCCGCCCGGTAGAGGCCATCCGCATCGTCGACACGGCACTCCGCCACCACCCGCAGCACACGCAGGGCCGTACGCAGATGGTAGTTGGCCGCATACAGCAGCTTTCTCGTGCCGGTGAAGGTGACGGCACGACCGCGTTCTTCCGCGTCGAGGCCTCCCAGGCGCACCACCTCGTCGGCCAGCACCCGTTCCAGCCCCTGGAAGGTGCTCACCACTACCGGGAACTTTTCCGCATCAAAGGGATACAAACTAAGATCTTCCATCT
>JAMOUS010000119.1 GCA_027067975.1 Bacteroidales bacterium
CGAACATATAACGATGGCCGTCGGTGTAACGGTTATGCCCGTCGGCCAGTCCCCAGGTGTTCCAGACGACGGCGCCTTCATGGCGGTGCCGGAGCAGGACCTTCAGAACATTGCCATAGACCGCTGCCTGTTTACGGGCTTTTTGGGATGTCCATTCACCCGTCTGACGGTAATCGAACTCCGTAATATGGAATTCCATGCCATGGGCATGGGTCCATCTGATAAGACTGTCCAGATAAGCGAGCGCATCGGGATCCAAGGCAAGATCGTCGCGGTCGCGCAGATGCGCCTGCCATCCGATGGCATCGACACGGTATCCTTTGTCCTTAAGGTAGAGGACGGTGCGTTTGACCCGCTCCCACACCTGTGGCTGCATCCCCAGATGTTGATTGTAGACCAGCTTGATCCGGGGATCGGCCTTTGCAGTGGCAATGGCAAAAGCCCGGACGATATACAGTGGGATACTGTCTTCATTGAGGCCTATCGCCAGCCAGGGATTTTCCCATTTATCGTTTCCTTTTTTCGGGCCAAACCAGGCGCCCTTTTCATCGACAGTCTCATTCACCACATCCATCCAATGTACGGTGGGGTTGTCCCGGAAATGTTCACATAATGCCGTCATGTATTCGGTCATGTTCCGCTCCAGCTCTTCCGGGGTACGGGCATCGTCCTTGGCCCAGCGTGAACACTGCGGGCTGACAGGACCGTGGATACGCACGGCCAGACCGTGTTTTTCAGCAAACCGCACCATCTTGTCGATCTTCCCCCACTCCCATTTCCCCGGTTCCGGATGTACGATGCTCTGCTTGGCCGCATTGGCCGGTGTGGTGTAATTGAACTGTTGAACGAGCAGGTCAGCTTTTGGGGTGTTCAGGTCCTGAAAATAGAGTGTAGCGCCGATGTAGAACTCCGGCCCAAGATTCCTTGCCGCCAGCACTTTCAGGGCCTCTCCCCGCGGTTGTCCCGGCTTTTCGCCGGAGAGGAGGGACGTTGCTGTTTTTTCCTCTTCACTCACCTGGCGATCCAAGAAGGCATGCAGTTTCTGCTGCAACTCGTCGACGACCGCACCATAGCGTTTGTTCTTCACCAAGTTACGGGTTTCCAAAGGATCTTCCTGATAATCGTACAGTTCACGAGCGATGGGGGTATGACCCATGCGGGGCGAGGTGCTGCGGTAGTCGGCATACCATTCCGTATAGCGGTAACGAAAGGTGCGCAAGGAATACCCCATCCCCTGTCGATGGCCGCGGGTGGGCCATTGAGAAATCGCATAGTCTCGGCCGGATTGTTGCCCCTGCATGAGGGGCAACAGGCTCTCCCCGTCAATATCTTCCGGGAGAGGGATATCGGCCAGTTCACAGACGGTCGGGAAGATATCCACCGATTCGACCGGGATATCGATTCTACCTGGTTTTATCCCCGGAGCAGCAATGATTAACGGCAAGCGGGTGGCTTGTTCGAAGTTGGTATGTTTGTTCCAGAGACCGTGATCACCCAGATGCCAACCATGGTCGCCCCAAAGGACGACAATGGTGTTGTCCAAGAGGCCGTCCTTTTCCAGGCGGTCGAGTAGCTTTCCGATCTGAGCATCCACATAGGAAACACAAGCATAATATCCGTGGATCAGTTCCCGCTGTTTTTCCGGATCCAACCGCCCGTATTCATCGAATGCTTCGGGGATATCCGTATAAGAGCGAAGTTCGGAATTGTTGTGATATGCCAGTTCCGGGCTTCCTTTGGCATGGCGTTGAAAACGGGCCAGGGGGGTCTTGTCCCGCTCGTAGAGACGCCAATATTTTTCGGGGGCGACGAAAGGCAGGTGAGGTTTTTTGAAGCCGACCATGAGGAGAAAAGGCTTTCCTTCCTTAGCAAAAAGGTCGATCTTTTGTACCGCCTCCACGGCGAAGGCTCCGTCGAGATAAGCCTCGTCAGGCACATTGCACCGTTCGGTAGCGGGTTTGTACCGGCTCCGTACGAAAGCCTGCATTTTCCCTCCCTTCAGCCCCCTGGCCACGGCGATCCCCTCATAGAACCGGACCTTTTCAATGTGTTCGGGTGACTGGTAGTATCCCAGTTTGGGTTTGGGTTCATAGGTGATCAACTCCATGGGCGACACATAGGGGATGCTCCAGGAGCGGCGGTCATGGCCCCGGTCGACACTTCGGGGATCGAAGACCTTTCCGATTCCGTAGGTGGCATAGCCGTTGCGAAGGAAAAGTTGGGGGAGGGTGACAATATCCGGGTTACGGTCGCGGATCTGAGTCTTGAGATCCCACACACGTGTCCGATCGGGGCGGTAGCCTGTGAGCATGCTGGCCCGTGAAGGAGCACATACCGCCTGCTGGGTATAGGCCTGTTCAAATACGAAACCTCGCGCCGCCAGCCGGTCGATATTGGGCGTCACAGCAAAGGGATCGCCATAAGCCCCCAAAAGAGGCTTCAGGTCATCCACCAGAATGAACAAGACATTCCGCTGTTGTGGAAAAAGGGACAGCGACAACCACCATGCCGCCAGCATCAGGAGGCATCTCTTCTTCATGGGATCCTTTCTTCACTCCGTCGGATATCGGTTCCGACAGATCAGTTCAACTTTCCAAAGTCGGTGTCCGTGATCTTACGGAAGTCATCCAGTGTCCCGGTATCTCCGACCTCTTTCATCAGCTTCTTCAGTTCGGTTTTC
>JAMOUS010000120.1 GCA_027067975.1 Bacteroidales bacterium
TGATATGAAAACGGATTACGGCAGTGTTGCCGGCATCATCGATGGCATGCAGGATGAGGGTGGTGGTGTCGCCGGCTACCTCCGTGCCTGCGGCGGGACTCTGGAACAGCGTGAGGGTGTCGTCCAGGTTATCCGTGACGGAGATACTGTCGGAATAGTCGGGCAGGAGAGCACTGCATGCTGTTCCGGCCACCAACTGCCGGTCGTAAGCACCACCCGTGAACTGCGGCGGAGTGGTATCGGTGGTGAAAGATATGCTGCATACCTTCATATTGCCTGCTCTGTCGGTGGCCTGGACATAAAGGGTGTGGTGACCGTCCGGAAGATCCTTTACCGTCACGACTGTGTCACTGCCACATGGGATCCACGTGAGGCTATCGGACGACCAGGCATACTCCCGGATGCCGGAGGTGGTGTCGCGACCCGTCCAGGAGAGGGTGAGACTGTCACTGCCGAACAATGCTCCTTCGGCCGGAGCCAGAATAGATAACTCCGGTGGGGAGGCATCGACAGCGAAAGTGAGTTGGCAGAGAGAATCGTTCCCGGCAGCGTCAACAGCTTTGAGGAGGAAAGTGTAAAGAGTGTCACGTAAGTTGTATACCCGAAGCATGGTGTCGGTGTTGACGTTGGTCCAGGTGATGCTGTCCCAGGAGATTTCGAAATGATCAATGCCACTGTGCAGGTCGCTGCCTGACCAGGAGATCTCAAGTGTGTCGCTGCCGATGAGGGTGTCATTCGCGGGGCAAAGGATCTCCAGCGAAGGTTTGTCCACATCGACACGTAAATATTTGCGTATTGCGGAACTGACATAGCCGGCCCGGTCGACAGTGAAAAAGTCAAGCACATACTGGCCGGAAGTGAAGGTGGGGCGCCACCGCGACCGTCCGTTATCGATACGAAGGTTGATGGGGGTGCCGCCGTTGATCGATACCTGGTTGACAGCCGCGCCACTGCCGGTGCCGTCGGAGCCAGGATAGATGTAAACGGGGAAGGAGGCTGCCCGCTTCCATGCCGGCCAGGCCGTGTCGGCGAGGAGTCCTGCCAAGACCACGACCTTTGGGGGATTGGGAGCATGGATGTCCACGTTCAGATATAACCGATGCGAGGCTTGCCGGGTGAGGCCTACATTGTCCACAGCCCGCAGGGCAAAGACATACCGCCCGTCGTTAAGAGTGGGATGGTAGCCGGAACTCACAGTGAAATAGCTGCCGTTATTGACCGACATCTCGTACCGGTTGAGACCGCTCTCCCCGTCACTGCTGCTGAAAAGGAAATGGGGTGAGGTGTGATGACTCCACTGGCTCGTGGAAACCGGGGTGGCGCCGGCGTGATCTTCCGTGAACGAAGGAGTGGCCGGTGGAGTGCGGTCGATCGCAAAAAGAGGACCGGCGATATCACCTGTCCACTGATAATTCCCGCCGCCCAGGTCCACCTCGAAATTGACCGACCAGTCGTACTTGCCGGAGGCGAGATCTTCGATCCACAGGAAACAAGGATCCCCTCCCCGGGAGATGTTAAAGCTTCTGCTGTAACTGTGATCCTGGCTGTGTACCCACACTTTTGCATAGCGCCAGGGTTTGTTGTATTCGATCCACAGCCAGGGGCGGGCAAGGTTGTGCCAGCCGGTCCAGACGTTGTCGGCCGTGCAGGGACTGGCGGTGTGGACCCGCAAAGTGGCACCTGCAAAGGAAGATGCTGATACCAGAAAGAAAAGAGGGATGAGAAGAAAATGCCGGATCTTCATGAGAATTCTGGATTAGAAAGTACATAAAAAGGAAAGTTACGAAAACTTCCGGGGAAAAAACAGGGATCTTTCTTTTTTTATCCACAACCCTGGACCGGTGAGTGGTAAACATTTCTTTTGTATTGAAGATGGTTTCTTTTAGGTTGGGTTCTAAGTTATTGAATGGCTGGAGAATATTCGTGTATAAACGTTTCTAAACGGATAAGAACGTAAATAGATGGATAATATACGATTAAGAGGAGGGTCTATATGGATATTTGCAATAGAAAATCTCCGGGAGGGGGGAGAGATAAAGAGGCTCTCTGCCGGAAGAAAATGGGAAATGATGTTTAACCTTTAAAAATAAAAGCCATGAACATTTTGCGTAACAAAGTGAGTCTGATCGGGCGGCTGGGGGCCGATCCGCAGGTGTATGTGTACGACGGGGGCCGCAAGCGGGCCCGTTTCACGGTGGCTACCAACGACACTTACCGCAATGCCAAAGGGGAGAAGATCGTCGACACCCAGTGGCACAATGTGGTGGCCTGGGGGAGTAGTGCCGGGTTTGCGGAGAAATACCTCAAAAAAGGGATGGAGGTAGTGGTAGAAGGGCGTCTGGTGTACCGCGAGTATGAGGCTCGTGACGGGGTTCGCCGCCAGACGGCCGAGGTGGTGGTCGACCGGCTGCTGATTCTGCAGGGGCGCCGGATGCGACAGGCGGCAGAGGCATGAGAAGGTTCAGGGTATGGGAGGGACCGTTCTTCCTGAAAGTAGGCGGGGAGGACGGTCCCTTCAATGACCGGTTCGAGTGGCTTGAGTACTTGAAGTGACTAAAGTTGGAAGTTACAAGTGACTAAAGTCAGTGACACCCGCCTCGTGCGAGGCGTAGCCGAAGCAGGAGGCGTTGGTGGAACTGACCCTGACCCGAAGGCGTCAGGGTTGAAAGTTACAAGTGCCTAAAATCAATAACACCCGGTTCAATGAGACTACGATTCCGCGAAGCTTTGCTGAAGCGGAATCATTTAGTCGAATTGACCCTGACCCGAAGGTGTCAGGATTCTGCAAGGCGAAGCCGCAGCGGAATCCGTTGGTGGAACTGACCCTGACCCGAAGGCGTCAGGGTTGCAAGTTACGAGTGCCTAAAACCTGTGACACCCGCCTCGTGCGAGGCGTAGAAGAAGCGGAATCTGCCGGTGGGTCTGACTCGATACTCGATACTCGATACTCGATACTCCGTACTCCGTACTCCGTACTCGATACTCCATACTCCCTACTCCCTACTCCGAACTCGATACTAAAAACGGTTATCTTTTGCCTTACCGGCAAGGTTCCGAGTCCGGAGTTCCCAGTATCGAGGTGGGAGTTTACCTATGACAATGACTGAATTGGATTACTGAACTACGTAGATGTGTTGTTGCTACAATAAAATATACAGTGCATTATAGTTGTTGTTCGTTAAAAAGTTGATTACAGTTCAATGAAAGTGCCTTGAGGTGATATGATCCCTCCTACGCCTATTCCGGCAGGCTTGCCTATCGGAATAAGGAAGCCTGCCGGAAAAGGAAAGAGGGTACAAGTGGATCAGCCCTGCTTGCCGGCGATGAGCCGTTCCTTGAAGGGGAGGAAGGTCATGAAGTCGGCATGGTGGACGATATAAGCTTCGGTGGAGCGTTTCACCAGGTCGCCTTCTTTGGCGTGGGTGGCGATGATGTGGCATACCTCCGGCGGCACGCCGCAAGCCTCGGCGAGGGCCACGCCGGAGAAGGGGTGGCGCAGGTATTTCCCATAGTCGCCCTGAACGGCATTGCCTGCATCGTCGAATTCATACTCCAGGAGCTTGCCCACGTCGGCGAGGATGGCGCCGGCGATGAGGACGTCCATATTCACGGGCAGATCGTCGCCGAAAAACTCCCGGATCTTTTCGCCACTGGCACGGGCGATGTGGACGACGGCCCTTTTATGGGCCATGAAACTCACCTTCATGTCAGGTCCTGCCAGGAGGGTAAAAGGAATGCGATACAGGTCGTCGGAGCTGAGGACGCTCCGTTCCAGGGCCAGCTGCCACGTGGCGGCGGTCTTGTCGCGCAGTTCTTCATCCTCGATCCAGGCCAGCTCGGGCCATAAGGTATATACGTCGTCGTTTTTCATGGTCATTGGGTTATGGTTTGAGCTTTTCAATGATCGCGTCGGTCATCTGGTAGGTGGAGGCGGCGCCTTTTTCGATGACGTCGGGACTTCCGGGAAGCTTGAGCATGTCGTAGGTGCGCACCTTCCCTTCGGCGATGACGGCGGCGATGGCCTGTCGTATGCGGGTGGCCTTGTCTTTTTCGCCGATGAAGTCGAGCATCATGCAGGCCGATTCGATCATGGCGATCGGGTTGACGATGGGCACGGGGTATTCGGCATATTTGGGGGCGGAGCCGTGGGTGGGCTCGAAGATGCCGATGCCTTCGCTGTTGAACTGGGCGCTGCAGGCGAAGCCCAAGCCACCGATGAGGCCGGCGAAGCCGTCGGAGACGATGTCCCCGAACATGTTGCCGGCGACGATGACCCCATAGTGTTCGGGGTTTTTGGTGAGCCACATCATCTGGGCGTCGATGTTGGTGTTCCACAGTTCGATATCGGGGAAGTCATTGGCCTGGATCTCTTTGGCCATGCGGTACATCATGCCGGAGGTTTCGCGGATGACGTTGGGTTTTTCGGCGAGGGTGACGGAGCGGTAGCCGTTTTCGCGGGCGTATTCAAAAGCTGCCCGTAGGATGCGTTCGGTGGCGCGGCGGGTGAAGATACGTGTGGAGATCGAGAGCTCCTCTTTGGGCACGTGGCCGAAGTTCTTCACGAACTTGGGATGGGTCATGAGGGCGCGGTGCACCTCTTCGGGCGGATCGCTCCACTCGACGCCGCCGTAGAGGCCTTCGGTGTTCTGGCGGAAGATGACCACGTCGATCATGGGTTCTTCGATGGTGCCGCCGGGACCGCGTCGGATGAAGTTGAGGGGATTGCCTTTGTAGCTGCGGCAGGGACGGATGCATACGTCCAGGTTGAAGTGCTGGCGCAGCCCTACGATGGGACTCGAATAGACCAGTCCTTTGCCCTGCAGCGAAGGGTCCAGTTCGCGAGCCGCCTCGTCCTTGGGCTTGGAGGTAATGGCCCCGAACAGGCCGATCTTGTGACGGGCGATGAGGTCGAGGGTACGCTGCGGCAGAGGATTGCCTTCCTTCTTCCAAAACTCCCAGCCGATGTCGGCATGGACATATTCCGCATCGAAACCCGCTGCGTCAAGAACGCGCAGACTCTCCTTCAGAACAATGTTGCCGATGCCGTCGCCGGGCATCGTGACGATGGTGTGTTTTGCCATGTGCCTGGTGTTTTATGTTATTATTGCATAAAAATAACCCCAAAAATCACAATAGAAAAATATTTCCTTTTTTCCGGGGTTCATTTTGGTTGTATCCGTTCCATCTCTGCTGTCGAACATGCCGGGGATTGTTTAAAAATATCTACATTTGGGGCTCATGGGACAGATCACCTTAAAAACCAGGCACAGTAATGAGTATCAGTGGAATAGATGATTTGTTGATCTGGAAGTATTTTGATGAGATCACGAGAGTACCGCGTCCTTCGAAGAAAGAAGATAAGATCCGGGATTACCTGGTGTCGTTTGGCCGGTCGCGGGGGTTAGAGACGCTCACCGACGGGGTGGGGAACGTGTTGATCCGCAAGGGGGCCACGCCGGGTTATGAGGATCATCCGCCGGTGGTGTTGCAGAGTCATATGGACATGGTATGTGCCGTGGATCCGGGTGTGAAGTTTGATTGTGAGCGGGATCCTGTGCCTGCCTATGTGGAGGGGGAGTGGGTGCGTTCGCGGGGGACGACGCTGGGTGCCGACGATGGCATCGGCGTGGCGGCAACGCTGGCGGTGTTGGCATCGGACGATCTGCAGCATCCGCCGCTTGAGGCGCTCTTCACCGTCGACGAAGAGTCGGGGATGACCGGTGCGCGGCATCTGCGCAGTGGTTGGTTGCGGGGGAAGATCCTGCTCAACCTGGATTCGGAAGATGAAGGAGAGCTTTTCATCGGCTGTGCCGGCGGGATGGACACCACCGCTCAGTTCCCTCTTTTCTTTGAAGGGGTGCCGGAGAACATGCAGGCTTACCGTCTGGTTATTTATGGTTTGACAGGAGGCCACTCGGGCGATGAGATCCACAAGGGCCATGCCAATGCCATCAAGCTGGCGGCCCGTTTCCTGCTGGAGGCCACCGGCGATTTGGAGATCCGTCTTTCCCATCTGGAGGGGGGGACGTTGCGGAATGCGATTCCCCCTCAGGCCGAAGCCTTGTTGGTGGTGGCCTCTAACCGGGTGAAAGAGTTGAAGTATCTTTTCGAGCGTTTTGCAGCGACGGTGCAAGAAGAGTACCGTCACACCGACCCCGGCATGGTGCTGGAGTTGCGCGAGTCGGAGATGCCTGCTGAGGTGATGCCCGGGGAGCGGCAGCTGGCGCTGCTGCGGGCACTCATGGGATGCTGGCACGGTGTGTACTCCTGGAGCCCTGTGATCGAAGGGTTGGTGCAAACTTCCACCAACCTGGCCCTGGTGCGCCAGGAAGGAGGCAGGGTGGTCGTAGGGACCAGCCAGCGGAGTTCCCTCGAATCGGAAAAAGAGGTGATGGCCGAGACCGTGGCCAGTGTCTTCCGTCTGGCGGGTGCCGAGATCGAATATGGTGACGGTTATCCCGGTTGGACACCCAACCCAGATTCACATATCCTGCAGATCACGAAAGAAAGTTATCAGCAACTCTTTCGCACCGAACCTGCGGTAAAAGCCATTCATGCGGGACTGGAATGCGGACTCTTCCTGCAACAGTATCCGGAGATGGACATGATCTCATTCGGTCCCACCATCCGTGGGGCCCATACGCCGGAAGAGAGGCTCCATATCCCCTCTACCCGCAAGTTCTGGGATCTGTTGGTTGCTGTCTTGCGGAGGATCTGATCCTCCGCAGGGTATGGCGGTCAGTCGTCGATCGGTTCGAAATCTTCTTTGGTGACGCCGCACTCGGGACAGGTCCAGTCGTCAGGCAGATCCTCGAAGGGAGTGCCGGGAGCGATGCCGCTGTCGGGGTCGCCTTTGGCCGGATCGTAGATGTATCCGCATACGGTGCATTCGTACTTTTTCATCAGCGAAAATTTTTTGTTCAGTGTGGGAAAGATAGTTTATTTTTGCTTTTTACAAAAAAATGCAGGGAAAAACGATGGCGGGGAGGAATTGGGAAGATCATTCGCATGAGATAAAGGAGCTGATCGGCTCGATGAAGCCGGTGCATCTTGCGGAGTTGAGCGGAAACCTCCAAGACCGGTATGATGAGAAATATCATGTGCCGGCCGGGATCTTTCAGGCTTTGCTGGAAGGGGTGGCCGGAGACTATCGTGTGTTGGATGTGGAGGGGGTGAGAGATTATGCTTATGTGTCGACCTATCTCGATCTGCCGGGATTCCCTATGTTCCTGGCCCACCACAATGGGAAGAAAGAGCGTTACAAAGTGCGTTTTCGCCGGTATGTCCATTCCGGCAAAGTGTATCTGGAAGTAAAGCACAAGATCAATAAAGGCAAAACGATCAAGAAAAGGATTGTACGACCGGCCGAGGAGGAACATCTTTCGGGCATCTCGGTCGGCTTCCTCCGTACCTGGACCCCTTTTGATCCGTTGCAGATGAGGGCGGTGCTGCGGGTTTCTTTTTCCCGTATCACCCTGGCGGCTCCCGGCGGCAAGGAACGGATCACCTGGGATCACGGGTTGCGTTTTTCTTATGGAGGCAAGGAGGTAGGACTTCCGGGATTCGGGGTGATGGAGATCAAACATGAAGGACGAAAACATAACTCACCCATGACCCGTCTGCTTTCGCGATACAGGATCTTCCCGGCGGGTTTCAGCAAGTACTGTACCGGCATCCTTTTGCTCTATCCGGAGGTGAAATACAACCGATTCAAACCCTTATTGCGTAAACTCAAAACCGAGCGCTATGATGTTACTGCAACTGCTCACGGCGGCCGTGGATGAACCCGCCCGTTTCCTCGGTATCAAGCTGATCAATCCGGAGGACTTTACCGAGCTGATCGTCCGCTTTACTTTCAACCTGATCATTGTTTACATCCTGGTGAGGAGGATCTATTTCCCCGTGGCACGGCGGAAGGAGTACTTTTTCAATTACATGCTCATCAGTGTCATCCTTTTCCTGATGACCTATATGCTGATCAACGTGAAGGATCTGTCGGTGGGGGTGGCGCTGGGATTGTTCGCTCTCTTCGGCATCCTGCGGTTCCGCACGGCCCAGATCCCCATCAAGGAGATGACCTATCTCTTTCTGGTGATCGGCCTGTCGGTGATCAATGCCCTGGTGACCAAGAAGATCAGTTATGCCGAGATCCTTTTCATCAATGTGATCGTCCTGATCGCAGCATGGTATGGAGAGCATTTCTGGTTCTCGTCTCGCATGAGCCGCAAGTCGATCACCTATGAACGGATCGACCTGATCCGGCCGGAAAAACGCGAAGAGCTTCTGGCCGACCTGCGGGAACGCACCGGCCTTGACATTACCCGTGTGGAGATCGGTAAGATCGACTTTCTGAGGGATGTGGCGCAGATACGTATCTTCTACACTCATCAAGAGAATGCCCCCTATGTGGAAGAGGAGGAAGAAGGCTTTGGCGGAAACGGTGACGGTGACTGATAAAGGATAGGGTGATGCGATTCGCCTTCGCCAAGACAAAAGACAAAAGACAAAAGGAAAAAGACAAAAGAAGGCAAAAGGCAAAAGGCAAAAGATAAAAAGGTTCAGGTGTAAAAGTCAAGACTTAATCTGACAATCCGGGTTGTAAGTTTCGCTCATTCTCTGCTTTCACAAAATTATCATCCTTCTCGATTTTTGCAAGGCTGAAATGAACGGATGATGGATTATTGTTATTTTCAGATGTATCATCCGGCCTTGCAAAACTCTCGCCGGATGCTTTTTCGGCTGTTACATCAGGAGAATGAGAAGAAGTATTCGGTTCAAAGATTTTGTCCAGCATTTTTTCTTTTGCTAAATGTAAACTATCGATAAATGTTTGCATAGGTGTTTTCCCATAACAGTATTTTCCACTGTGAGGTCTTTGTGTATTGTATTCAATGAGCCATTGATCAAGGTCTTGTTGTAATTGTTCAATAGAAGTATAGATCTTTTTTCTAAATGCAATGGCATAAAACTCATTTTGGATGGTTCGGTGAAAACGCTCACAAATACCATTTGATTGAGGCCTTCTGGCTTTCGTTTTGGAATGATCAATATCTTCTAATGCCAAATAGAGTTGATATTCGTGATTTTCTTTCGAGCCACAATATTCAGTACCCCGATCAGTGAGGATGCGTAACAACGGTATCTGATGTTGCTCATAAAAGGGGACGACCCTATCATTTAACAGATCTGCTGCCACTAAAGCATTTTTTCGATCATAGAGCTTGGCAAAGGCAACCTTTGTGTAAGTATCTATGAAAGTTTGTTGGTAGATCCGGCCAACTCCCTTGATCGTTCCTACATAGTAGGTGTCCTGAGCTCCCAGATAACCGGGATGTTGGGTCTCGATCTCTCCACGGGCAACCTCATCTTCCTTCTTCTTTTCTAATGCCGCCAGTTGGGCGTCATTTAATATGATCCCTTCCTGGGCCACTTTTGTTTCTAGTGCTTTCAGCCGCTTCTGAAAAGTCTCCAGATCATGACGCTTCCATACACATCTTACCCCTGAGGGAGAGATAAATATCCCTTCTTTTCTCAGTTCATTAGATACCCGGAACTGTCCTAATGCCGGATTATCTATCGCTATTTTTACCACAGCTTCCTCTATATGGGGGTCTACTCGATTTTTTATGATCGGTTTCTTTCGGCTAATCTCTTGTAAGGCCTGTTCCCCGCCCATATCATAAAGCTCTCGATAGCGGTAAAAGGTATCGCGACTATATCCCATGATTTTACATGCACGAGATATATTACCCAATTCCTGGGCTAATTTTAACAATCCTAACTTGTTTTTGATTAACTTTACTTCCGTATTCATTTTTCTGACAGTTTAGTGGTTATTGTTTGTTCGTTTTTTCAAATATAACCCTAAACTGTCAGATTAAATCGTAACTTTTACAGTTCAGGCAATTTTTTCAATTCCCAACTCGATACTCGGAACTCCGAACTCAGAACTATGCCGGGAAGGCAAAAGTGTTAAGGCAAAAGGCAAAAGTGGAGTATGGAGTTCGGAGTATGGAGTATCGGGTTTTCGTAGCGCCAGCCTGTCCCACGCTCCCCACCGCTTGTTTCCCATCGTGATCCAAATAGGCCTCTCTTCCCATACGCCGCTCGTCTGGTTTGGTACAAATGCACTTTCTTACCAATCTCTTATCAGAATGTTTGAATATTGGAGATTTGGAATTTATTTTCCCGAGGGGGATGCCTACGGCAGGAATTTGGAATTTTCCCGAAGGGATGCCTTCGGCAGGAATTTGAAGTTTTCCCATAGGGCTGCCTCCGGCAGGTATTTTCCAAAAACTCCCAACTCGATACTGGGAACACCGAACTCGGAACTATGCCGGGAAGGCAAAAGTGTTAAGGCAAAAGGCAAAAGTGAGGAATAGGGAAAAATTGTGTATGACGATGAACGTACTAGTCCCGTTAGGGACTGAAAGATACTAGGCAGCCACTTCAGTGGCTGTAAAAGATGGATACAAAAACAAAATATACGTCCCGGCGGGACTGAATGGAAAGGTAGATTGAGCGATAAAGCG
>JAMOUS010000121.1 GCA_027067975.1 Bacteroidales bacterium
TCGCGTACGTACTGGTTCCTGGAGGTGACACTCTTGACGGGAAGGCATCATCAGATCCGGGCGCAGTTGGCGGCGGTGGGGTGTCCCATCCGCGGCGACCTGAAGTACGGCTATCCCCGTTCCGACCCCGGCGGAGGCATCCATCTGCATGCCAGGGAACTGCGCTTCTTGCATCCGGTACGGAAGGAGGAGGTCACGATCATCGCCGATCCTCCGGAAGATATGTTGTGGGATGTGTTCCGCGAGCAGGCGGGATGATCATTCCAGGAACCGTTTGTCAAAACTCACGGGGAGCAGTTCTTTCACCGAGTCGACGACATCGGCATGGTTGCGGCCGGCCATGATGAGGCGTATAGGCTTTCCGCTGCGGTTTTCCGCCTCAAGCAATACCTGGCGGCAGGCGCCGCAAGGATAGGCCGGTTCTACAGTGAACCCCTCCGGGCGGCGGGCTGTCAGCGCCAGGGCCACGATGGCAACATCAGGATAACGGGCGCCGGCATAAAAGACCGCCACACGTTCGGCACACAGTCCCGATGGATATGCGGCGTTCTCCTGGTTGTTGCCGGTGATCACAGTACCGTTCTCAAGCAGCAGCGCCGTACCCACGCGGAAATCCGAATAGGGGGCATAGGCGTCGCCGGCAGCCTCGCGGGCCCGTTCCACCAGCATCTTGGCGGTCTCGTCCAACTCGTCAAAAGTGTACTGCCGGATATGCAGGGTCAGCTTCTTTTCTTTCATGGTATCAACAAATGTACGATTTTTATGAGGAATGTCTTATTTTTGGCATATGTTGCGAAGATCGTGGAACGGGAGCCTCTGGCGACCGCTGCTGTTGGCGGCGGTGGCAGGCCTGCTGACCGCCTGCGGCAGCCAGAAAAAAGCTGCACGCAGCGTCGCCCCGGCCGTGAAGCTTGAGCGACAGGAGTACATCCGGAAATATGCACCCCTGGCCATCGAGGAGATGGAACGTACCGGGATCCCCGCCTCGATCACCATGGCACAGGCCCTCCTGGAGTCGGACAACGGCAACAGCTATCTGGCCGTGTATGGCAAGAACCATTTCGGTATCAAGTGTCATGACGATTGGACCGGAAAGCGGATCTACTATGATGACGATGCGCGGCATGAATGTTTCCGCAAATACAACGATGTGGAGGAGTCGTACCGTGACCATTCCGATTTCCTTCGCACCAAACGGCGGTATGCATTCCTGTTCGAGCTGGATCCCACCGATTACAAGGCCTGGGCGCATGGGTTGAAGAAGGCGGGATATGCCACCAACCCGCATTATGCCGGTTTGTTGATCCGGATCATCGAGGAGAACCGTTTGTATGAGCTCGACCGGGCGGGCATGCAGGCCTTGCGGGAGGGGCGTGTGGGGTCTCCGCCGTCGGGGGACCGGACGCCGGCGGCCGCACAGAAGCGTGACACCTCATCCCGTCCGGTGGTGTCTGCCCCCTTGTTCCCGGCGAGTGCTGCCGGCGACGAAGAGTTTGTGGTCACCGCCCGCAAAGGCCATCAGGTGCTGATCAACAACCGGGTCAACTATATTATCGTAAAACCCGGCGACACGTTCGAGTCGCTCACCCGCGAGCTGGGCCTTGTCCCCGGCGAGCTGCCCCGCTACAATGAGCTGGAACCCGATGCGAAGCTGGTCCCCGGCCAGATCCTCTACCTCCAGCCCAAACGCAAACAGGCTGAGCTGGGGAAAAAAGAGCATGTGGTGAAAGAGGGGGAGACGATGTATTCGATCTCACAGAGATATGCGATCAAGCTGAAGTACCTCTATCAGATGAACAACATGCGGCCGGGGGAGGAGCCCGAGCCGGGACAGCATCTTAAACTGCGAAAGTGAGCCCTTGCGGGTCGGTGCCTCGGAGAAACTCTTCCGCCTTCATCTTTTTTCTGCCTTCGATCTGCACCTCCTGCAGGCGCAGGAAGCCGTTGCGTATGGCAATGTCCAGAAAGGTCTTCCCGTCGCTCACGAACGAAGGCACCGGCAGGGAGTGCTCTTCCTGCCGAGGGATGGCGGCGTAGATCTTGAGCATCAGCTTCTTTCCGTTACGGTCGAGTACGTAAGTGCGGGCCCCGGGATGGGGACTGAAGGCCCGGATGCGGTTGTGGATCTCCCCGGCGCTGGCCGACCAGTCGATCATCAGGTCTTCGCTGCGGATCTTGGGAGCCGGGCGCAGGATCTCGCCCTCCGGGAGGGTCTGTTCCACTGCCTTGGCCTCCCCGGCGAAGATCTGACGGATGGTGGCGGCCGTCAGGGCGGCTCCTTCGTGCAGCAGTTTTTCCGTCAGGGTGCCCGCATTGTCGTTAGGGGTGATGGGCACCTCTTTGCGGAGAATGATCTTGCCGGTGTCGATCTGGTCGTCGATGAAGAAGGTGGTTACGCCGGTGACCTTTTCGCCATGGAGGAGCGCATGTTGAATGGGGGCGGCGCCGCGGTACTGGGGGAGGAGCGAAGCATGCAGGTTGATGGTCCCCAGCGGGGGCAGGCTCCACACCTCACGCGGCAGCATACGAAAGGCCACCACCACCTGAAGGGTGGGCTTCCACTCTTCCAAGGCGGCCAGGAAGCGGGGATCCTTAAGCTTTTCCGGCTGGAGGAAAGGGAGACCCTCCCGCACCGCCAACACCTTTACGGGCGGGGCCTGCAGGCGCCGCCCCCGCCCCGCCGGGCGGTCAGGAGCGGTGACGACTCCCCTCACCGGGAACCCTTCATCAAGAAGGTGTTGCAGAATGCCCGCAGCAAACTCCGGCGTGCCGAAGAAGACGATATTATTCGAAGTCGTCATCCTTGGGAAACTTCTCTATGTCCTTGGGATTCACCAGCTCAAGGAAATGACCCATCTTGAGTTTCTTTGTCTGCAGGTAGTAAGCGTTGTATTTGTTGGGTTTCACCTCGATGGGCACCACCTCGACGATCTCGAGGCCGTAGCCCTCGAGGCCGGCACGTTTGACAGGGTTGTTGGTAAGCAGGCGGATCTTGCCCACACCTAGCTCGTGAAGGATGGAGGCGCCGATGCCGTAGTCACGTTCGTCGGCACGGAACCCCAACTCGATGTTGGCCTGGATGGTGTCCTTGCCCTCTTCCTGCAACTTGTAGGCCTTGATCTTGTTGAAGAGGCCGATGCCGCGGCCCTCCTGGTTGAGATAAACGATCACCCCTTTCCCCTCTTTTTCGATCATCTCCATCGACTTGTGGAGTTGGTCGCCACAGTCGCAACGCAACGAACCGAAGATATCCCCCGTAACACACGACGAATGCATCCGCACGAGGATCGGTTCATCGGGGGTCCAGTGTCCCTTCAGGAGGGCGACATGTTCAAGGCCGTTCGATTTCTGGCGGAAGGGGATGAGGCGGAACTTGCCATAGACAGTGGGCAGTTTTACCTCTACGCCTCTTTCGATGAGGCTTTCCGTCTGGATGCGGTAGGCGATGAGGTCTTTGATGGAGATGATGCGTACGTTGTGTTTCTTTGCCAGCCGGTAGAGCTGGGGCAGGCGGGCCATGGTGCCGTCGGGGTTGAGGATCTCGACCAGGGCGCCGCCGGGGCGCAGGCCGGCCATGCGCGTGAGATCGACGGCCGCCTCGGTGTGTCCCGCACGGCGCAATACACCGTTGGAACGGGCTTTCAGGGGGAAGATATGGCCGGGGCGGGCCAGGTCTTCGGGACGCGTGCGGGGATCCACCAGCGCCTTGATGGTGGCCGCCCGGTCGTATACGGAGATGCCCGTGGAGGTCTTGTCACTGATCAGATCGACAGAGACGGTGAACTGCGTGTCGTGCAGAGCCGTGTTCTTCCCCACCATCAGGTCGAGCTGCAGCTCTTCACACCTCTCTTCGGTAAGGGCCACACAGATCAGCCCCCGCGCCTCGGCAGCCATGAAGTTGACCATCTCGGGGGTGATCAGCTCGGCCGCCACGATGAAATCACCCTCGTTCTCACGGTCCTCATCGTCGACGACGATCACGGGCCGCCCGCGGCGTATCTCTTCGATGGCTTCGGGGATGGTGTCGAGACGGATCTGTTCATCCTCTTTTTTCCGGTCCCCCTTGTGGATTTCGTTTGGTTGGTTCCCAGACATTGGTTCGTATCCCTTTCAATGCTTTAACAGAACCGACGCCCAGCGCCAGGTTCATGGAGTAGAAATGTGTTATGAACCGCAAAATTACAATTTGTTTTCCGAATAAGCTTAAAATATTGTCAAAGGCGATCATCAGGAAAAGGAAGAGATGACCGGCAAACGTGAACAGGTAAAAGGGGAAGAGTGGGAACAGCAGGAGGTTGGAAACGAGGTTCAGAAGCAGGAGCCAGGGGCCCAGCCAGCGTATTCCCTTATGCGACCAGAAGCAGAAACCGAGCGGTGTGGTGATGTTGCGAAACATATGAAAGAAGCGGGCCAGGTTCTGGAAGTTGCCGGCGGCGATACGCACCTTCCGGCGGAAGGCCTCGGGAAAGCGGACGGTGACATCCTCATATACCTCGGCGTCCAGGGAGACTTTGGCATGGTAGCCTTGTTCCAGCACCTTCATGGTGATGAAGAAATCGTCGACGAGGAAATTGTCCGGCACGGGAGTGTAGAGTTCCTTTCGCAAGGCGTAGCAAGCCCCCGAGGGTCCCATGATGAAGCCCCAGATCGCTCCTTCCCGGTGGCGGATCCGGACTTCACGGAGGGTGTATTTTTTTTCTTGCAGGGCGATCCCCTCTTCTTCACCTTTGCCGATGAGACAACTGTCGACGAGGCCGACCGAGGCGTCTGCGAAAGGAAGTGTGAGTGCTTTCAGCGTATGAGGGGTCCAAAGTACATTGGCGTCGGTGAGGACGAGAAGATCGCCATTGGCTTCCCGGGCCAGACGGTTGAGAAGACCCGGCTTGCCGGTACGTTGTGGGCTTCGAAAGAACTTCAGGGAAGAATATTCTTCCGCCAATCTTTGTATGATATGATCGGTCGCGTCGGTGGAGGCGTCGGACATCACCAGCACCTCCAGGCGGGAGAGGGGATAGTCGCTGGCATAGACTGAGCGGATCTTTTCTTCGATGACGGCCTCCTCATTGTAGGCAGGGATGAGCACGCTCACGCGCGGCGCCTCGCCGGCAGGGCCCTCCGGAGGAGGAGGGGGAAGACGGCGGTAGCGGTATTCCAGCCAGAGGGGGAAAAGCACGTACGAATGGAAGAGCAGTCCCACCGGTAGCCAGAAGAGGATATGTAGCAGCAGTGTCACGGGGTCGAATACACTTTTTCGAGATGAGTGATAAGCTCTTTGGGGTTGTACCGTTCTCTGACGAAAGTTAAGGCATTTTCCTGTATCTCCTTCTGCAGGGAGGGGGAGTGGAGGAGTGTGCGGATGGCGGAGATCATCTCTTCGGGGCGGTCGGCGATGAAGATGTTCTTTCCGTGGGTGACGGGCAGGCCGGCGGCGCCTGCGGAGGTGCTCACCACGGGGAGGCCGTGGGCCATTGCCTCGAGGATCTTGATCCGTATGCCGCTGCCGGCCAGCAAGGGCACGAGGAAGAGGCTGCCCGAGCGGTAGAAAGGGGTGGTCTCGGCGATCTCGCCCAGCACTTCGATGGAGCCGTCGTGGTGGGAAAGGGCTTGCAATTGGTGCAAGAAGGAGGGGGAGGGGGCCCTGCCGGCGAGGCGCAGCCGCACCGCTGGGAAAGCCTGATGCAGCGAGGGCCATACCTCCCGGATGAACCACAGCAGCCCCTGAACGTTGGGACGCCAGTCGAGTGCCCCGAGGAAAAGAAGCACGGGAGGCCCGCCGGCAGCGGGAGGCAGGGGGGAGACAGGCACCACCCCATAGGGGATGGTGACCACCCGGGAGGAGGGAGACCACCCCCGGAAAAGGGCGGCATCGTCGTCGCTGATGGGTACGATGAGGGGGAACGCCCGTGCGATATGCCGTTCGTACCGTTCCAGTTGCCGTGCCTGCAGACGGTATAACAAGCGTTGGGGCAGGGAGGGGGCATGTGCCGCCAGCGAACGCCAGATACGGTACTCCGTGTTGTGGGCACGGTAAACCGCCTGGGCTTTGGGCTGCAGACGCCGTACCTCGGACAGGTAGGGCACCATCATCAACCCTTCGAACTGGATCACGTCATACGGCTGCGCCTCCAACAAGGCGGCCAGCTGCCGGCGGGCCTCCTCCACATGAAAACGTCGTACCAGATAGGGCGGGGCAGCGGGATGCCACGTGCCCGCAAGACGGACAAGGGAGAAAGAGGTGTCGGCATAGGCACGCGTGAAGGAGAGGGAAGGCCGCGGCGGCCTCGGCATGCCCGTGTCGCGATGTTTGGGTGTGGTAAGGTAGAGGACCGCCACATCATGTCCCCGCGCCGCCAGCCCCTCGATCATCTGCCAGGAGGCCAGGGAACTCCCGTCGACAGGAGGATAGGGAGGCTTGGGTGTCAAAAAAAGGATTCTCATGACCTTCGTCTCTTCCGCAGCGGCAGAAAACGCCGGATCGTGCTCCATAGCTGCTGGAAAAACTGGGTGTAGGCTTCCTGGCTCATGATCGCCGCATCATTGGTCGACTTGTATGTGAGGTAGATGCCGATGGGCAACAGGATGAAGGTGGAGATCCACATCCCGGTGAAGGGCGACCAGACATCTTCCCGGACGAACTTCTCTCCCGACATGGAAATGATGTAATAGAAAACAAAGAATACGACGGAGATGACCACCGGCATGCCGAGGCCGCCGCGGCGGATGATGGCCCCCAGCGGTGCCCCGATGAAAAAGAAAATGATACAGGCCAGCGAGAGCGTGAACTTGCGGTGCCATTCGATCTGATAACGGCGAATGTACTTGATGTGCGACTCGATCAGCTTGCCCATGTTGCGGATGTAATCGCGTGTTCCTTGGGCGGCGGTGAGCGCTACTTCGGTGACGGTTTGCTTGAGGGAAGGGTCCAATGTGTCATATACAGCCCAAAGATCAAAAGGTCCCATCTCTTCCGCTTTGCGGCGGAGGGTCGTGTCCCGCTCGTGCATCCTCTTGAAATAACGGCTTTCTCCCAGTAACTGACCCCAGATGGTCTTCCGGACCATCTCCTCCCGTTCCCGGAGACGTTGTGTGAGTGAGTCGGAGAAATGTTCCAGTTGGGCGAGGTTGAGCATCTGGTAGTGGTTCTTGAACAGGTTCTCGTCGGTCCTTTTCAATCCGAAACCGGTGAGTTTGATGATGATCGTCTGGTGTTCGAAATGGTCCTGTCGGAAAGGATAGGTACGTTCCGTGCGGTAGCTTCTCCGTCGGCGGTTGTCGATCTCATAATAGGAGCGGCCATGATAAAGGTTGAAGACCAGGTCTTTTTTGTCGGGAGTGACGGTCATCCTGCCCGAGTCGGCATAAGTGACCGCCACATTCCCTCTTTTTTCGGTATGGTCGTAGATAAGGATGTGGTAGAGCATGTTGGTCTTGAAGTTCTTTTTCCCGATCTTGATCGAGTAACCCTCTATGCCGTTATAAAATTCTCCCGCCTTGATATTCAGTTCGGGGCGCTGTTGCTGGATATCCCAGATGAGGGCGCGAGATTTCAGGTTGGCTACGGGCAGGATATTATTGGCGAAATAGAAGGCAAAGGCGGTGAGGAGGAGCATCAGGTAAAAGACGGGCAACATGATCTTCTGGAGAGGGATGCCGGAAGATTTCATGGCGGTGAGCTCAAAGCGTTCGCCCAAGTTGCCGAAGGTCATCAGGGCGGCCAGCAGGATCGCCAGGGGCAAGGCCATGGGGACGAAACTGGCTGCCAGGTAGAACAGCAACTCGGCCAGCACATCCAACGTCAGTCCCTTCCCTACCAGATCGTCGATGTATTTCCATAGAAATTGCATGATCATCAGGAACATGACGATGAAAAAGGTGAGCACGAGCGGCCCGATGAACGAACGCAAAATGTAGCGGTGCAGTCGTTTCATGCAACAGAGCTCCTTACCAGGGGAACGTCAGCAAAGGTAAGTTATTTTCCGGGAGAAAAGGATTCAGAGCCCGAGGTTCCTTTTCAGTTCTGCGATCTGGGTGTTCCAAAGGTCGATGGCGTCGTCCTTTTCATCCTCTTCGGCGAAGTCGGTGACCATGAGGGCGACATCCTTGGTGAGTTCGTCAATATTGATCCGGAATTCAAAGTAGCTTTTGGGATCCTCATCGTCCAGCCAATGGAACCGGACGTATTTGTTCTCCTTCAATCCGGTCATGCGGGCTTTTTGCCGGGTCCCCTCCCAGATAAAGGTGAACTCGTCGCCGTCGACATAGACATCATCGGCAAACCATTCGCAAAGGCCTCCGGCCGTGCTTAGCCGGTTGAACAGGACATGCGGTGAGGTATTGATCGTGTACTCCAATTCGTATTTCGTTTTCATCGGGAAAGCGCGTAGAAATGGGTTTGTTTGCAAGATATGAAAAATATCGGGAAAAAAAATTTTTCTTTCTTCTCCTTTTCTTGTCTTTCAGGTTAGTGGGCGGAGGCTGAAATTGTTTTTTGCGGCCGTTGAATTTTACCAGGAAATTGTATATTTGCACCGCAAATCGGGGGGCGAGGTAGCTCAGCTGGTTAGAGCGCAGGATTCATAATCCTGAGGTCGAGGGTTCAAGTCCCTCCCTCGCTACAAAAAAGAGGGCCGGCCGGCCCTCTTTTCATTGCAGTTTGTCATATTTTTTTGCGGTTCCCCTTGCTTTTTCGACAGGATATTTCCCGGCATTGACCCGGATCTTTTCGCGGATGATGGAGGGGACATCGAATCCGTACTTTTCGGCCAGGAGAAAGGCGTATGTCAGGATGTCGGCCAGTTCTTCCCGGATGCGGCGGGGATCGACCTTCTCGATCTGCGTGCCGTTCTGCCAAAGGAACAACTCATTGAGCTCGGCTGCTTCGATCGAGAGGGCGAGGGCCAGGTCTTTGGCATTATGGAACCGCGTCCAATCCCGCTCATCCCGGAAACGGACCAGCTCTTCAATGATCTCCCGGCAAGGATCCTTCTCCATCATTCCATCACTTCGATCATTTTGAACGGAACCTTCAGCATCGAACGGTAATCCTCCCCGCATTCCTTCATATCGTAATCGTCCACTTCGTAATACCATTCGATATTGACATTCTTCTTTTTCCTTACCACGTTTTCCAGTTTCTTGAAGATCTGGAGAAAAGTCTTGGACGAGCTGGTATTGAAGTATTCAAGCTTTACCTCTACGGTGGTATGGTCGGGAGGGTTGGCGGAAAATTCCTCGAACCATTTGAGGATGGGATTGAAGAACTCGCGGGGGTCTTCGGGGATCGACTTTCCCGCGATCATGATCTTGTTTTGTTCGGGCACATACTTGATCCCGGGTGTCTTGTCCGTTTCCTCGATGTTGATAGGTTCCATACCTCGTCTCTTTACAGGTTGGAAAGGCTAATTTAGAAAATTTTCCTTATTGTTGGTCATCTTCGACTCTTCCGGGCGGGCGGCGGTTTTTCCCGGGGTATCCGGTAAGGTCGTCCCCAAGGTCTTCCCGGGCTTTTTGGACTTCTTTCATAATAACTTCGACCACGTCGGGGTGCTGGTCGATGACATTGTACCGTTCGCCGGGGTCGCGCCGCAGGTTGTACAGGGCCAGGCCGGTGGAGTCGCGGTTGTAGGGGCCGGGGAAGCCGTCATGGCCGGGAAGCACTCCTTCGTAAGAGCGGTAGGCATGAGGCAATACCAGTTTCCAGTGGCCTTTCCGGACGGCTTCGAGGTTGTTGCGGCCGTAATAGTAGTAGAACACCTTCCGCGGTTCGGCGACGGGGTCGCCTTTCATCAGCGGGAGAATGTTCACGCCGTCGATCTTGTGGTCGGGTAGTCTGGCGCCGGTGATGGCGGCAAGGGTGGGGAGAATGTCGATGGTGGAAGCCAGCTGGTTGCAGATGCTACCGGCCGGGATCACCCCCGGCCACCGCATGATGCAGGGTTCGCGCTGGCCGCCTTCCCACGAGGTGCCTTTGCCTTCGCGCAGGCCCCCCGTCGACCCCGCATGGTTGCCAAAGTTGAGCCACGGGCCGTTGTCGCTCGTATAGATCACCAGCGTATTGTCACGCAAACCATACTTGTCCAGCCCCTTCATCACCTCACCTACCGACCAGTCGATCTCCATCATCACATCCCCGAAAAGGCCCTGTTTGCTCTTCCCCTTGAACTTGTCAGAGACTCCCAGCGGCACATGCACCATCGAATGGGCGATGTAAAGGAAGAAGGGCTCGTTGTGATGCTCCTCAATGAACTTCAGCGCTCTTTCGGTGTACATTGTGGTCAGTTTACCCTGGTCGTTCAGGGTGCGGATCTCCATCACCTTTTTGTTGCCGTCGATGACGGGCAGGGGAGGGTATTTGGCCTTCCATGGTTTGGAAGACTTTTCTGTGATCGGCTTACCGTCATAGTCGACGGGCCACATATCGTTGGAATAGGGGAGCCCCAGGTAGTCGTCGAAACCGTGTTGCAGGGGCAGGAAAGGTTTGAGGTGTCCCA
>JAMOUS010000122.1 GCA_027067975.1 Bacteroidales bacterium
CGGTATCCCGTCCGTCGGTGAGGGCATGGATATATACACGTTCCAGGCCGTAGTCACCGGTGATATCACACAGTTTATAGAGGTGCTTGTCAAGGGAATGGACACCACCATCGCTCACCAGGCCGAGGAAATGGACCGCCTTGCCGTTGTCGCGGGCATATTCCATTGCCTCCACCAGTACGGGGTTTTTAGCAAAGCTGCCATCCTCGATGGCCTTGTTGATTTTCACCAGATCCTGATAGACGATCCTGCCGGCACCGATGTTCAGGTGTCCCACCTCCGAATTCCCCATTTGTCCTTCGGGCAATCCCACATTCTCACCCGACGCCGCCAGCGTGGCATAGGGATACTTTTCTTTCAGCCTGTCGATATTGGGTGTGGGGGTGTTCCAGATCACATCCGCCTTGGAATGGTCGCCCTCGCCCCATCCGTCGAGGATCATCAGTAACACTTTTCTTTCACGCTTTTCCATCTCTTCCGGTCTTCAAATCGTTTGACAGTTTTTACAGGTCGATCCGGTCGGGCAGGTGCAGCACCCGCTCCACCGCGATGTAATGTTGTTTCTTTTTCACGCTGCAGCCGATCACCAATTCCCGGCCGCGGAACCTTTCTGGCAAAGACGGAGTTCCCCTCCTTTGATCCGTCACGCTTTTCATACTGTAACACCGCAACAAGAGGGTATCACCGGCGCTGAACGCCCTGACCCGTTTTTGCTCTGGCCAGCCGTATATCTCCACATCTTCCGGAACTCCATGCACATATATTTCATCAAATGCTAAAATATCACTGCTCCTTTTCGTCACGATCTTTATCTCATACCGCATACGTACGGGGGACTCGGGCCGGCCGGGGAGGATACGGCGTGCGGTGGCCTCCACCACCTCCACCGGAGGACGATGGCAGGGCACCAGCGTCAAAAAGAACAATATGAAGAGGGTTCCTTTCATGACGTAAGATGATGAGGGGCAAATTTACAAAAAATCAAGCACCCCGCTGTTCGATGCGGTCAATGATCTTGTCAGGGGAAACAGCGGGCCAGGTAAGAATCTCGTGCGCCTGACGGTAAAAGGGTTCGCGCTCCTGCAATTTCCGGGAAACATATTCCCAAAGCTGCAAAGGGGCCATACCGGCGATAAGGGGGCGTTTTTGCCGTTCATCGCGGAGGTAACGCACCAGGATCTCCGGAGGGTGTTGCAGGTAGAGGGTGAGGCCGGCCCGGTTCATCCGTTCCATATTGTCGAAATGGCAAGGGGTCCCGCCGCCGACGGCTATGATGGGATCGCCGGGAAGGGCGATCACACGCAAAAGGGTCTCATGCTCCAGGATCCGGAACCGCTCTTCTCCCTCCTTCTCAAAGATTTCACGGACGGTCATCCCCGTCTCCCGTTCGATCACCTCATCGAGATCGAGAAAGGAGCGTTGCAACCGTTCGGCCACCTGATGTCCGTAGGTGGTCTTGCCTGAGCCCATAAAACCGATGAGAAAGACTTTCATGACAAAAGATACGGTAGCCCGGAAACCCGGTGGTTCTCAGTATTATACCCTAACGTGTCGAATGTTTAAAACATTCACCATATCCGTCCGGCAACCCTTTTACCCGGAGTTTCTCTCTTCATTCTTCACTACTCCAGGTCGAGGGTCATCTGTGCTCCGTCGTCGGGAGGGGAGGACGGAGGTTCCGGACCTCTCTTTTTTTCCTGCTGTTCCCGGGAGGTCTCCCGCTCGGGCATCCCCTCCACCTCGAGAAGATCCTCAGGGCTTTCATCCTCTTTCTTCACCACCGGTTCAAGCTCGCGGATGTTCTCCACCTGGTAGTTGGTGAGGCGCTTGCCCCGGGCACGGAAGCTCTTCACGCCAATGAACTCGGCCACCTCGATGATCTCCGGCTGACGGTGCTTGTTCTTGCCGCCGAAGACCACCTCGAGACGCGGATACTCCACCTCGGTGATGCTCACCAGCTTCGACTCGGGATGGTCGCCGATGAACGACTGCAGCTTCTCTGTCGGCTCGAACGAAAAACGTTTCACGTAATAATACCCTTGCCCTCCGTCGAAATAGACGGCCGACCACACTTTCTTTTCCTCGAACTTGGTGATCAGCAGGATGTCGTCCTCGTAGTGGTTCTCCAGGTCGAAGTTGGTGGTACGGAAAGTACCGTTCTTGCGGACCACGAGGATGCGGTCGTCACCGCTGAACTCGCCCAGATAGATCCCCCGGCCCTCGGCATTGAGACGCAGCACCGTATCGTCGAACCAGATCTTCCGCCCGCCGAGGGTGGATACCCCTTTCTCCTTCATGTGGATGTTCAGGACCGCATGTTTGGTGAGGAGGTTGCCCTTGGAGTTGCGCCCCTTGATGGCCACCTCGCCGAAGTCGAAGTCGAAAACGGTCTTCTTCATGCGGGGTTTGGGCCGCAGGTGCACCCGCACCACCTCGGCCTCACCGTTGGGGTTGGCACTGAAATAGACGATGCGCGATCCGGGCTTGCCCTGCGTGACATTATACTCTTTGTCACGCGTCACCCCCGTGACGGCAAAGCGCTTCACCAGATACCGCGGTTCACGGCCGTCGCGGTACACCACGTTATAGATCGTTCGGGTGTCGTTCTTCTTGAAGATCCCCACATGAATGATGTCCTTGCCGATGAACACCTTGTCGGTGACCTTGGTGACGATGTAACGCCCGTCACGCAGAAAGACGATCATGTCGTCGATGTCGGAACATTCGGTGACGAACTCGTCCTTTTTCAGACTGGTGCCGACGAATCCCTCCTTGCGGTTGACATAGAGGCGGGTGTTGGCCACAGCCACCTTCGTGGCCACAATGGTCTCGAAGTTGCGGATCTCGGTCTTGCGAGGATAGGCTGCCCCGTATTTCTTCTTGATCTGCCGGTAATAATGGATCGTATAGTCGTTGAGGTGGGCCAGGTGGTTCTTCACCTCCTCGAGCTCCTCTTCGATGGCGCGGATGGCCTCTTCGGCTTTCTTTACGTCGTACTTGGAGATGCGCTTGATCTTGATCTCCGTAAGGTGGATGATATCGTCGCGCGTGATCTCGCGGAAGAAGAGCTTTTTGAACGGCTGCAAACCCTTGTCGATGGTCTCGAGCACTTCTTCCCACGTCTCACATTCTTCAATATCGCGGTAGATACGGTTCTCGATGAAGATCTTCTCGAGGGAAGAGAGATGCCATGCCTCTTCGAGTTCGTCTTTGCGGATCTCCAGCTCCCGGCCCAGGAGGTATTTGGTCTGTTCGGCCGAACGGCGCAGGATCTCTTTGACGCCCATAAAGTTGGGCTTGTCGCCGTCGATGACACAGGCATTGGGCGAGATGGGCACCTCACAGTCGGTGAAAGCATACAGTGCGTCGATGGTCTTGTCGGGCGAGACGCCGGGGGCCAGGTGGATGACGATCTCGACGTTTTCGGCAGTGTTGTCGTCGATCTTCTTGACCTTGATCTTGCCCTTGTCGTTGGCCTTGATGATCGAGTCGATGAGCGTGCCGGTGGTCTTGCCGTAAGGGATCTCGGTGATGACGAGGGTTTTCTTGTCCCTTTTTTCAATGCGGGCGCGGACGCGCACCTGTCCGCCGCGCAGGCCGTCGTTGTATCTGGAGAAGTCGGCCAGTCCGCCGGTAGGGAAGTCGGGCAGCAGCTCGAAATCTTCACCGCGCAGATACCGGATCGAAGCGTCGCACAGCTCATTGAAGTTATGCGGCAGGATCTTGGAGGCCAGTCCCACGGCAATACCTTCGCCGCCGAGTGCCAGCAGTAAGGGGAACTTCACCGGCAGGGTCACCGGCTCTTTGTTACGGCCGTCGTAAGAGAGCTTCCACTCGGTGGTCTTGGGGTTGAACACCACCTCGAGGGCGAACTTCGAGAGGCGGGCTTCGATGTAACGGGGGGCGGCGGCACTGTCGCCGGTGAGGATATTGCCCCAGTTACCCTGAGTGTCGATGAGCAGCTCTTTCTGTCCCAACTGGACGAGGGCATCGCCGATGGAGGCGTCGCCGTGGGGATGGTACTGCATCGTATGGCCGATGATGTTGGCCACCTTGTTGTAGCGGCCGTCATCGAGCTGCTTCATGGCGTGGAGGATGCGCCGCTGCACAGGCTTGAGGCCGTCGACCACATTGGGCACGGCCCGCTCCATGATCACGTACGACGCATAGTCAAGGAACCAGTCGCGGTACATGCCCGAGAGGTGGGCCACTTTGAGCAGCTCTCCCCCCTCATTGCGGTCACCCTCACCGTTGCCACCCACAGGGGCCTCCCGCCCCTCCACTATCGGCTGTTCCTCTTCCGTACCTTCCTGTTGTGCTTTCTTTTCCTCGTCGCTCATACCTGTTCACTCCTTGCCCTTATGCTTCGACCAGATCCTCTTCGATCCGCAGGTTGTTGATGATGAACTCCTGCCGGTCGGGTGTGTTCTTGCCCATATAGAAGCTGAGGAACTCATCCACCGATTCGTCCTTGCGCAGCCGCACGGGATCGAGCCGGATATCTTTCCCGATGAAATGACGGAACTCATCCGGGGAGATCTCTCCCAGACCTTTGAAACGCGTGATCTCGACACTGCCCTTGCCCCCTTTGCCAAGCTCTTTCACAGCCTTTTCCTTCTCTTCCTCGGAATAACAGTAGCGGGTCTCCTTCTTGTTGCGCACCCGGAACAGGGGCGTCTGCAGGATATAGAGATGTCCCTGCTTCACCAGGTCGGGAAAGAACTGCAGGAAGAAGGTGAGCAGGAGGAGACGGATGTGCATGCCATCGACATCGGCATCGGTGGCGATGACTACATTGTTGTAGCGCAGGTTCTCCAGCCCTTCTTCAATGTTGAGCGCCGCCTGGAGGAGATTGAACTCCTCGTTCTCATAGACGATCTTCTTGGTAAGGCCATAAGTGTTGAGCGGCTTGCCCTTGAGGCTGAATACGGCCTGGGTCTCCACGTCGCGGCTCTTGGTGATGGAACCGCTGGCCGAATCGCCCTCGGTGATGAAGAGGGTGGTCTCCAGACGTCGGTCGTGCTGCGAGTTGTAATGGACGCGGCAGTCACGCAGTTTTTTGTTGTGGAGACTGGCTTTCTTGGCCCGCTCCCTTGCGATCTTCTTGATGCTCGAGATCGCCTTGCGCTCTTTCTCCGACTCGAGGATTTTCTTCAGCATCACCTCGGCCGTGGCGGGGTTTTTGTGCAGATAGTCATCCAACTCCTTCTTTAGGAAATCCATCACATAGTTCCGCACGGTGGGGCCGTCGGGACCCATGTTCTTGCTGCCGAGCTTGGTCTTGGTCTGCGACTCGAACACGGGTTCTTCGATCTTGATGCTGATGGCCGCGATGATGGAGGCGCGGATATCTGCGGCATCGAAATCCTTTTTGTAGAAGTCGCGGATCGTTTTGACAAGGGCCTCACGGAAGGCCGCCAGGTGGGTACCGCCCTGGGTGGTGTGCTGGCCGTTGACGAACGAGTAGTATTCCTCGCCGTAGTGGGTGCCGTGGGTGAAGGCCACCTCCAGGTCGCCGTTCTTCAGATGGATCGGCTCGTAGAGGCCCGGCTCGGAGAGGTTCTCATTGAGCAGGTCGAGCAGGCCGTTGCGGGAGAAGAACTTCTGACCGTTGAACTCGATGGTGAGACCTGCATTGAGGAAGACATAGTTCTTGAGCATCGTCTCGATATATTCCGAGACGTAGTGGTAGTGGCCGAAGATCTCTTCGTCAGGGACAAAGGTCACGGCCACGCCGTTGGGTTCGTCGGTGGGTTGCAGGGGCTCGTCGGCGAGGAGCTCTCCTTTGGCAAAACGCGCCTCATGCACCTCTCCCTCGCGGAACGAGCGGATGACGAACTCCGACGAGAGGGCATTGACCGCCTTGATGCCGACGCCGTTGAGGCCGACCGACTTTTTAAAGACTTTCGAGTCGTACTTGGCGCCGGTGTTCATCTTCGAGGCCACCTCCACCACCTTGCCCAGGGGGATGCCCCGCCCAAAGTCACGCACCGTCACGCGCCGATCGTGGATGGTGATGACGATCTTCTTCCCGAAGCCCATCATATACTCGTCGACGGAGTTATCCATCACCTCCTTCAGTAACACATAGATGCCGTCGTCCTGCGAAGAGCCGTCCCCCAACTTGCCGATATACATGCCGGGGCGGCGGCGTATGTGCTCCCGCCAGTCGAGGGTCTTGATGGTATCTTCCGAATAGACTGCCGTCATGATCGTCCTCCTTTTCGTATCATGCAAAGATAAGGAATTCGCCTGCGCCGGCACGGAGCTTCATGGACAGTTTATCAACAATGACGGGGAATTTTCAACGACCGGGGTCCTTCACCAGCAGTAACCTTCCCCCTTGAGAAGGATGGTGGCGCCGGGCCGGGGGATGGGTGCCGCGGCAGGCCCTGCAGTTTGGACATGCCACTGTGCCCTCTCGTTGAGCCAGCGGCGGGCAATGCCCTCCTGGTCGGCGAGATAGCCCATGCGGCGCAACACCCGGCGTGGGGGAGAGAAGGGATCATGAGGACCGGCGCAACGCTTCCAACTTGGTGGCAATGAGCGTACGAACATATTCGGTGAGTTCCTCGACACCCATGGAGGTCACCCGCTCTACGGGCACTTCGTCGAGGATCCACACCTGCAGGCGGTGTCTCCCCCGCACCCAGAAACCGTGCTTGGGCAAGGCATCGCCGGTACCGTAAAGGACAATGGGAAGGATGGGCTTGCGCGCTTCGATAGCCAGACGGAACGCCCCTTCTTTGAAGCGTCCCAACTCGCCCGTGGCCGAACGGGTGCCTTCGGGGAAGATCATCAGCGACGAACCTTCTTCCAACGCCTTGCGACTGTCTTCCATCATGCGGCGGATGCTGGTGCGACTGGTGCGGTGCAGACGGATATAACGGTTCATCGACATGTTCCATCCCGAGAGCGGGATGCGGAACAGCTCGGCCTTGCTCACCCACTTGAAATGCACGAAAAGACGGTACAACACCAGGATGTCCAGCATCGACTGGTGGTTGGAGACCATCACGTACACCTTGCGGCGGTCGATCTTCTCTTTGCCGTGTATCTCCACCTTCCAGAAAGGAGAGGCCCAGGTGTACCAAGAGGCCCAGAAGCAGGAATAGAGATGCAGGATGACAAGGCGACGGTCGAAAGCAACGGTCAACAGCCACACCACCAGTGCCCCGGCAAAGCCTACCGGCATCGTCACCACCCCGAAGAGGTAGAGCCAGAGCGAACGGACCACATCACCGAACGTAAGTTTTCTTGTCATAGGCGGAAGAGATCATCCAAAGAGATACGACAACCATTCTTCGGGCGAAAATACGGAAAGTTTCCCTTCGCCGTGCAGGCGGAGGAGCTTTCCCCCCAGGTCGCCGGGGCGGAAGGGGACGCCTGCGAGGGCGGGGTCCAGCCGTTCCGCCTCCCGGCGGATGGCCCCGGAACCTGCCGCCTCGACCTTCTCGATACATCCTTTCCGCAATGTGACGAGAAGATCAGCCTCCTCCCCCCGGGCGGTGATGCGGCGCCTCAGCAGCGACGGCGGCGAGGCGGCAATGTTCCATTCCCATGTGCGGTATTTTTCCTGCGCCAAACGCTCAATGGCCGTCTCGTCATCTCGTGTGAGAGAATAAGGGATACAAGGGGAAAATACCTTTTGAAAGTGTCCTGTCATCTCCCGGATGAGACGCCCCATCTCCCATCCTTCTCCCAGCCGGGAATGCAGGTTGGTGACCTCACTCCGCACCGAGCGGATGGCTTTGTCCGCGACGAGGACGACAGGGTGGAGGATCTCTTCCAGACGGGAAAGATCCGCATCGAAGAGGAGGGTGCCATGCAGTATCGCCCGGCCGCGGGAGAGATGTTCAGCATGCCCCGACACCTTCTTTCCGTCGACGAGGATGTTGTGCCGCCGGTCGAAGCAGGCCGGCACCCCATGGTGCCGTAGAAAATCCGCGACGGTGCCGAGATAGCGGCCGGGCTCCACCCGCTTCCCTTCCTTACTGTTCAGGATGAAAGAAAAGTTGAGATTGCCGGGGTCGTGATAGACCGTCCCGCCGCCGCTGAGGCGCCGCAGCACCGGGATCTTCATCGCATAGGCCAGCGGCAGGTTCACCTCGCCGAACACGTTCTGGTACCTGCCAACGATCACCGAAGAAGCATTGACATATAGCAGGATCATCTCCTCCCGCTGGCTCCATAAGAAATGCTCTTCGGCGGCAAGGTTCAGGGCCGGATCGTTCCACGGGCTGATGAACAGAGATCTCATCCCCTTTCCTGTTTTTTCCGGAGCCACTCATCGCTGCGGCGGTATGCCCCCCACACCAGCCAGCCGAGGATGATCCCCAGCAAGGCTCCGCCGGCCACATCGCCTGGGAAGTGGACGCCGAGATATATCCGGCTGTACGCTCCCAATGCCGCCCAAAAGAAGATGAGGAAAGTATACAGACGGTTTCGCAGCAGGAGGGCGGTGAAGGTAGCCACGCCGAACATGTTGGTGGCATGGCTGGAGACGAAACTGTAGAGGCCGCCGCAGTGGCCTTTCACCAGGTGGACGGTGGCCGCCAACCCCTCCTGGTGGCAGGGGCGCAGACGCATGAATACTTTTTTGAAAAGCTGTACCGACACCTGATCGGTGACCGTGACAAGGAGCACGATGAAGAGCAGCAGCAGCCAGTAGCGATGCCGTTGACGGCGGTAGAGCCATACCAGGATGAACAGGTAGAGGGGCACCCACGTGAGCTTGGCGCTCACGAGCCACATCACCTGGTCCCAGAAAGGGGAATGCCAGCCGTTGATCAGGCGGAAGAGCTGCTCGTCGTAACGGAGGAGGGCTTCGATCATGGTGCCGGCTCGTTGAGTCCCTGCCAGATAAGGTCTTTCATCCGCTCCAAGCCGGCGCCGGTGACCGAAGAGATGAAGACATGCTGCACCTCCGGGAGTTCCCTTGCCAGCTCTTCCTCGAGCTCCTGCTGCAGCTCCCGGTCGAGCAGGTCGCTCTTGGTGACGGCCAGCAAGCGCTTTTTGTCCAGCAGCTCCGGGTTGAAAGCCTCCAGTTCGTGGAGCAGTACACGGTACTCCCGGGCCACGTCGCGACTGTCGGCCGGGACGGTGAAGAGGAGGAGGGCATTGCGTTCGATATGGCGCAGGAAGCGCGTACCCATACCGCGTCCCTCGTGGGCGCCCTCGATGATGCCGGGGATGTCGGCCATCACAAAGGAGCGGTCGTCGCGGTAGGCGACGATACCCAGCTGGGGTACGAGGGTGGTGAAGGGATAGTCGGCGATCTTGGGCTTGGCGGCCGAGACGCGGGAGAGGAGGGTCGACTTGCCGGCATTGGGAAACCCCACCAGGCCGACGTCGGCGAGTAGCTTCAGCTCGAGGATGAACCATCCTTCGCGCCCCTCCTCGCCGGGTTGGGCATAGCGGGGGGTCTGGTGGGTCGCACTCTTGAAGTGGACGTTGCCCAGTCCTCCGCGGCCGCCGGCGAGCAGCACACGCTCTTCGCCATCTTCCATGATCTCGAAGAGCATCTCGCCCGTGGCAGCATCACGGGCCACGGTGCCGGGAGGAACCTCGATCACCTCATCGCGCCCGGAAGCACCCGTCTTCATCGACGAGCCGCCGGCGACACCGTTGCCGGCTTTGATATGTTTGCGGTATTTCAGATGGAGGAGGGTCCACAGTTGGGCGTTGCCCCGCAAGATAATATGTCCGCCGCGGCCGCCGTCGCCGCCGTCAGGACCTCCCTTGGGGTTGCGGCGGTCGCGGTGCAAATGGGCCGACCCGGCGCCGCCACGCCCCGATTTGCAAAAGATCTTGACATAGTCGATGAAATTGCTCTCGGCCATGCCTCCTCATCCCCGCTTTTGATTGATGATCGCACAGATGCGGCGGTTCACCTCCTCAATCGTGCCCATCCCGTTGACAGGATAGAATTTACCCTGCGCTTTGTAATGCTCGATCACCGGCAAGGTCAACTTGTTATAAACGGCCAGCCTGTTCTCGATCACCTCGAGTGTGTCGTCACTGCGCCCCTCCTGTTCCCTACGGGCCAGCAAGCGTCTCACCAACTCGTCGTGATCAACCTCAAGCGAGATGAGATAATCAACCTGCATTCCTCTTTCTTCCAGCATCTTGTCGAGAAACTCCGCTTGGGAAAGGTTGCGTGGAAAACCGTCGAAAATAAAACCTTTGGCCCCTTCCTTGAGATACCGGTCGACCGCATTGGCCAACATCTGTTGGACATCTTCGTCAGGCACCAACTCGCCTTTTTCAATATATTTTTTCGCCAAAATCCCCAATGGGGTTTGGCGGGCGATGGCGCTGCGCAGAATTTCGCCCGTGGAAAGATGCACCAGACCCTGCGTTTCGGAGATCCTTTTTGCCTGGGTCCCCTTCCCCGAACCGGGAGGACCGAAAAGAATTATGTTCAGCATTTTTTCAAGTTTTAGTTGGGTTCATGGGTTCTCTTCCAAGAC
>JAMOUS010000123.1 GCA_027067975.1 Bacteroidales bacterium
TGCCCAAAAAGAGGTGGCACGACTTTCAGCCTTTCTCATGCCCGCGGAACGTCCCGGCGACTTCAACCAGGCGGTGATGGAACTGGGTGCACTCCTCTGCACCCCCAGCCCTGTCTGCGACCAATGTCCTCTGGCATCATGGTGCGGCGCCCGCCACCTCGGTCGTACCGCCACGATCCCATTGCCTGCAAAAAAACCCTCCCTGCGCATCCGCTATTTCCACTATTTCGTCATCACCTTCGACGACCGGCTGGTCGTGACCCGCCGCCGCAACAAGGACATCTGGCACATGCTTTATGAACTGCCTCTCCTCGAGACCGACGGGGAGGAGCCTCCCGGCAAGGTGATCGACCGCATGAGAAGAAACTATCCTTTCCTGGCAGAGTTGCCCGTACAGATCTCCCCTCCGCGACGCCACCAACTGACCCACCTTACCGTCATCGCACGTTTCTACAGGGTGGAGCCCACGAAAATCCCTTCTCTCCCACCAGGATGGATCATCGTCAAAAGGGAAAACCCCGGCGAAAAAGCCTTCCCCCGTCTTATTGGAGCATATCTGGAAGAGTTACGTTCAACCCCCACCCGGAAGGGATGAAATCCCCGATTTTTTATTATTTTTACAAGGCAAAAAGAGCGAAAAGATATGGTAAACAAAGTGATCCTGATCGGGAACGTAGGGAAAGACCCGGAAGTGAGGTATATCGACAACGATGTGCCGGTGGCCCATTTCCCGCTTGCCACCAGTGAAACCTATCGCACCCGGGATGGCGAGAAGGTGACCCAGACGGAATGGCATAATATCGTCCTGTGGCGGGGGCTGGCCCGTGTGGCGGAGAACTATGTGAAAAAAGGTCATGCCCTCTATATCGAAGGGAAGATCCGTACCCGTTCGTACGAAGACAAGGACGGGAACAAGCGTTACATCACCGAGATTGTGGCGGACAACATGCAGATGCTTACCCGTAAGGGAGAAGGAGGTCAGTCCCCCGAATCTCCTGTCGAGGCGGAAGGAGATGTGAGCGGGAAGAGTTTGCCCGAAGAGGCGGAAGATCTTCCCGGTGGTGAAGAGGATGACCTCCCCTTCTGATCATGATTTGTATATCCCCAAAAATTTCCGGCGTTGGAAGCAGATGACCCTCACCTGGATTTGATCGTCGGGCGCATGCAGGTGCTCTTCCGCGGGTTTGATATGACCGACCTGCTGCTCCTGGTGATCCTGCTGATGCTCTTGCTCTCGTCGGCCCTTCTCTCGGGGTCGGAGGTGGCTTTCTTTTCGCTCACCCCCACCGACCTGGAGAAGCTGAAACATTCCCGCAAAAGACGCGACCGTCTGGTGTTGGCCCTCTACGGACAGCCGGAAACCCTCCTCGGTACCATCCTGGTGGGGAACAACTTTGTCAATATCGGCATCGTGATCCTCTCCACCTTCCTGACCAACCGGATGGTCGACTTCTCTGCGGCTCCCACCCTCGGCATCCTCGTCCAGGTGGTGGGGATCACTTTTTTACTGTTGCTCTTCGGGGAGATCATGCCCAAGATCTACGCCACCCAGCAGCGTGTGGCGTGGGCTCGCCTCATGGCCTTCCCCCTCCAGGTCACACAGACCCTTTTCTATCCCCTCATCCGCATGCTGGTGAGCTCCACCTCCGTCATCCGCAAGCGCCTGCCCAAGAAGAAACAGAACATCACCATCGACGACCTCTCCGATGCCCTCGAACTCTCCCATGAGGGAGCGCTGGAAGATGAAAAGATCCTCAAAGGGATCACCAAGTTCGGCAATCTCGATGTCAAGGAGATCATGACCCCGCGGGTGGATGTCTTTGCCGTCGATATCCGCCTTCCCTTCCGTCGCCTTCTCGAAGAGATCGTTCGGGAAGGGTATTCCCGCGTGCCGGTGTACAACAAGACCTTCGACCATGTCAAAGGGATCCTCTACATCAAAGATATTCTGCCTCACCTCCATAAAAAGGATTCATTCAAGTGGCAGTCGCTCATCCGGCCTCCTTATTTTGTGCCGGAGAGCAAAAAGATCAACGACCTGCTCGAGGAGTTCCAGCTCAATAAGATCCATATCGCCATCGTGATCGACGAGTATGGCGGCACCAGCGGCATCGTCACCCTGGAGGATATCATCGAAGAGATCGTCGGTGAGATCTCCGACGAGCATGATGAGAAAGAAGAGCTCTATACGCGGATGGGCGAAGGGTGGTATGTGGTCGATGGCAAGATGTTGCTCAACGATCTGTGCAAACTGCTGGAGTTGGAGGACGACTATTTCATGGAGGTGCGGGGAGACTCCGAGACGCTGGCCGGCCTGATACTGGAGCTGCGGGGCAAGATCCCCGGCCGCAATGAGACGATCCGTTACAAGGATTTCTCTTTCCGTGTCATCGAGGCCGACAACCGGCGGATCAAAAAGATCGAGGTGAAACGTCTGGATAACCGGGAAAAGGAGAAAGAGGAGGAAGGATGAAACACGGAGTTTTTCTGATGATCGCAGGGATGTTCCTCCTGGCAGGTTCCCTCTCCTGCAAGCGGCACTATCAGCCCAAACCTCATGGATATTACCGGATCACCTTTCCCGAGAAGGAATATGTCCGTTACGAAGGGCCCTGTCCTTACACCTT
>JAMOUS010000124.1 GCA_027067975.1 Bacteroidales bacterium
ATGCAGCGTCTCCTTACCTCCATGCCCTATGCCCCCAAACAGTTCCGTCTCGCAAAACAAACCCTCCTCGAAAGGATACGCACCGAACGCATCACAGGAGAAAAGATCTACACCTCGTGGCTCGAGAACCGCGATCGCGGCATCGACCATGACGTGCGGGAAGATATCTACCACGAGGTGGAGAAGATGAGCGCCGAAGACCTCCGCCATTTCTTCGATGAACACATCAAGAACAAAAAATACACCCTCCTGGTGTTGGGTGCGAAAGGATCGCTCGACCGCGACCTGTTACGCCGCTGGGGAGAGGTGGAGGAAGTCTCCCTGCGCGATCTCTTCGGATACTGATCACAGAAATGAAAACCGCTTACCAACCATGAAAAGGCTTATTCCGTTCGTGATCCTCCTGTTGCTCGCCGTTGCCGGCACGGCGCAACAGGTGTTCGTGCAATATGGCAAGGCATCGTTCTATGCCGACAAGTTCAACGGCCGCAAGACCGCCAGCGGCGAGATCTTCCGCAACGACCAGCTCACGGCGGCACATCTGACGCTGCCCTTCGGGTCGATGGTGAAGGTGACCAACCTGGAGAACCACCGCTCGATCGTCGTACGCATCAACGACCGCGGGCCGTATGTGGAGGGGCGGATCATCGACCTCACGAAGACCGCTGCCCGCATGCTGGGGTTTGTCGACCAAGGCACGGCCCGCGTAAAGATCGAACTGGTGAACGGCGCCGCCGCCCCTGCGGCGGCAGCCCCCGCCGCCACCGCCCCGGAAAGCTCCCGCACCTATTACACTTTCATCGCCCGCCGCACCCACCCGAAAGGCTTCGGCATCCAGGTGGGCAGCTTCCGCGAACTCTCCAACCTCATGAACATCACCGACAAGCTGCCGGAGCGGGAGAAGAAAAGGCTGGTGATCCAGGCGGCCGAGGTGAATCGCATCCGCGTCTACCGCGTCATCCTGGGCCAGTATGCCGATCGCCGGGAGGCGGAGAAAGAGCTGAAGAAGGTGCGCAGGACCTACCCCGACGCCTTCATCATCACCTATTGAACCGGAAAAATACGATACCATGGTGCATAGAAGGGATTTTATCAAGAAGAGTGCGGTGGCGGCGGGGGCCGTCACCCTGGGCACGCCGGCCGTGCCGGCCTTCCTGCGCGGGGGCTCCTACCCCTCACGCCGTCCGCCGCTGCGGGAGCGCCGTTTCGTCAGTGAGGCGGTGGAAGAGACACTCCGCCGTGTGAGCCGTGACATCGCCGACCCCGAGCTGCGGTGGATGTTCAACAACTGCTTCCCCAACACCCTCGACACAACGGTCTTTTACAAAGAGGAGGGAGGCCTCCCCGACACGTTCGTCATCACCGGCGACATCCACGCCATGTGGCTGCGCGACTCGTCGGCCCAGGTATGGCCGTATGTCGCGCTGGCGGGCGGTGACCCGTCACTGCGCAAGCTGCTCGAGGGCGTGATCCGCCGCCAGACCCGCTGCATCCTCATCGACCCATATGCCAACGCCTTCAACGACGGTCCCACCGGCAGCGAATGGGAGAAGGACCTCACCGCGATGAAGCCCGAGCTGCATGAACGCAAGTGGGAGGTCGACTCCCTCTGTTACCCCATCCGTCTGGCCCACGGCTACTGGAAGAGCACCGGCCATGACGCTTTCATGGACGACGCCTGGCGGCGGGCCATGCGGAGCGTGATCCGCACCTTCCGCGAGCAGCAGCGTAAGGACGGCCCCGGCCCTTACACCTTCATGCGGGTCACCGCCCGCCAGACCGACACCGTCGCCGGCATGGGCTACGGCAACCCCTGGCGCCCCAACGGCATGATCTGCTCGGTGTTCCGCCCCTCCGACGATGCCACGATCTTCCTCGGCCTCGTTCCTTCCAACTTCTTCGCCGTGAAGGCTCTGCGGCAGATGGCCGAGATGGCCGGCCATGCCGGCGACAGCGGCCTCGCCGGCGACGCCCTTGCCCTCGCCGCAGAGGTAGAGAAGGCCCTGCGGCAGTACGCCGTTGTCGACCATCTCCACTACGGCAAGGTCTATCCCTTCGAGGTGGACGGCTACGGCAACGCCCTCTTCATGGACGACGGCAACATCCCCAGCCTGCTGGCGATGCCCTACTTGGGGACCGTCGCCTCCGACGACCCGGTGTACCGCAATACGCGGCGTTTTCTGCTTTCGGGCGACAATCCCTGGTTCTTCCGCGGCAAGGCCGCCGAAGGCATCGGCAGCCCCCACACCGGCCGCGACATGATCTGGCCGCTGGCCCTCCTCGCCCGCACCCTCACCAGCGACAACGAAGAGGAGATCCTCCAAAACCTGCGGTGGCTCGTCCGCTCCAACGCCGGCACCGGCTTCATGCATGAGTCGTTCCACAAGGACGATCCCTCCCGCTTCACCCGCAAGTGGTTCGCCTGGGCCAACACCCTCTTCGGCGAACTCATCCTGAAACTTCATGCCGAACATCCCGCCCTCCTCCAGAAAAGCATGTCGGAAATCCAATAAAATTCCTATTTTTGCCCTCAAACCGCCTAAAACGATTTAACCACACATCCATGGAAAAACGTTCAAAACTTCAGGTGGCAGCGGTGTTCCTGGCCTTTCTGGCCATGGGCTTCGGCGACGCCGTAGGGCCTTTTGTGGGGCTGGTGCGTGAACATTACCAGACCACCAACTTTCTGGCCACGCTCATTCCCTCGATCAGCCTGCTGATGTTCCTGGTGCTCTCGATCCCGGTGAGCATCTACCAGGACAAAAGAGGGAAGAAGCATGTGATGGTGCTGGGGCTGACCGTGGCACTCATCGGCCTGGTGATCCCCATCATCGGCGGGCTGAAGGCCGACGACCCCGACTCGTTTCCCTATTCGCTTTTCCTGTTGACGGTGTTGCTGCTGGGCGCCGGCGCCACCATCCTGCAGGTGGCGGGCAACCCCATCATGCGCGACGTCTCTCCCGAAGGGAAATACTCCCGCAACCTTTCCCTGGCCCAGTTCATCAAGGCCATCGGCTCGCTGTCGGGGCCGCTGATCCCCGTCGCCGCCGCCCGTTACTTTGACGCCGGCTGGGAGATCATCTTCCCCATTTACTCCATCTCCCTGCTCATCACCCTGGCCATCCTCATCCCTACCCCCATCCATGAGAAAAAAGATCCCAACTCCCATCCCGCCACCTTCCGCTCGAGCTTCCGCCTACTCACGAATCCTTTCGTGCTGCTGATGACCCTCGGCATTTTCGTGTACGTGGGAGCGGAGGTGTCCGTCAGCTCGGGCATCCCCCTTTACCTCGAAGACAAATACGGCATCGACATCCAGAAGCTCGGCCTGGCCGGAACGGGACTCTTCTTCCTTTTCCTGATGACAGGCCGTTTCCTGGGGGCCATCATCCTCTCGTGGATGAAAGCCCAGCGTTTTCTGGTGATCACCTCCCTCTTCGCCGTGGCCGGCCTGTTGCTCCTGCTCTTCGGCGGCAAGCCCCTGGCCATCTTCAGCATCTCGCTCATCGGCATCAGCTTTGCCAATATCTTTCCTCTGATCTTTTCCATCACCATCGACCGGATGCCGGAACACACCAACGAGCTCTCCGGCCTGATGATCTCCGCCATCTTCGGCGGGGCGGTGCTGCCGCCGATCATGGGGAAAGTGGCCGACCTCACCAACACCGGCATCGGCCTGTTGGTACCCCTGGCGGCCATCCTCTACATCCTCTACCTCTCATTCTATGTCTCCGGCAAAACAACAGTGAAAGCATAAGATAACCGAACAACATTCCAATCAAACAGAAGCCATGAAAAAAGCGGTAACCATCGGCATTGACATAGGAGGGACCAACACCGTGATGGGCGTGGTCGACCGTGACGGGAACATCCTGGCCGAAAACCGGATCTCCACCACCGACTATCCCGATATCGCCGACTATGTGGCGGCGCTGCACCAAGCCTTCACCGCCGCCCTGGCGGAGGCGGGCAGCGAGGTCGAGCTGAAGGCCATCGGCATCGGCGCCCCCAACGGCAACTACTACCACGGCACCATCGAATACCCGCCCAACCTCATCTGGGAGGGAGTGATCCCCCTGTGCGAGATGATCTCGAAGAACGTCGACGTGCCGGTGGTGCTCACCAACGATGCCAACGCCGCCGCACTGGGCGAGATGATCTACGGCGGCGCCCGCAACATGAAGAACTTCATTGTCTATACGCTGGGCACAGGGCTGGGCAGCGGCATCGTCATCAACGGCGAGGTGTTGTACGGTTCCACCGGCTTTGCCGGCGAGATCGGCCACATCATCATGGTGCCGGGGGGACGCGACTGCGGCTGTGGCCGCCAGGGATGCCTGGAGACCTATGTCTCGGCCACGGGCATCGTCCGCACCGTCGAGGAGCTGCTCGCACAACGGCGTGACCCCAGTCCCTTGCGCAAAGTACCTCCCGAAACACTCACCTCCAAGATGATCACCGAGGCGGCCCAGCAGGGCGATCGCATTGCCCTCGAAGCATTCGACCGCACCGCCGACATGCTGGCCCTCTCGATCGTCAATTCGGTGGCCTTCTCCAGCCCCGAGGCGATCTTCCTCTTCGGCGGCCTCTCCAACGCCGGGAAATATCTTTTCGACCCCGTCGAAAAATATGTCAACGAAAAGATCCAGACCATCTTCAAGGGCACGGTACGCATCCTCCCCTCGGAGATCCCCGAGAACAACGCCGCCATCCTCGGCGCCAGCGCCCTCGCCTGGAAAGAGATCGAAAAACAGTGACCATGGAACCTTTCAAGATCCCCCGACTGCCGTTCGATGATCCCGCCCAGGATCCTGCGGGTCTCTCGGCCCACATGGACACCCTCCCGAAGGAAGAGATCGGCGTGATCAACTGGCCCGAGTTCTCTTACAAACCCGAAGTGCACTTCGCCGTGGCCTGGGCGCCGGGCATGATCGTGGTGAAGTATTACGTGCGCGAAGAGGTCATCCGCGCCCGTTTCACGGAGGACAACGCGCCGGTGTGGAAGGACAGCTGTGTGGAGTTCTTTGTCGCCCCCGGCGACGACGGCGTCTATTACAACTTCGAGATCAACTGCATCGGCACCTGCCTGGCCGAAAAAGGGCTCTCCCGCTCCCCGCGCGAGAAGCTGCAGCCCGAGGTGATCGAACATATCAAACGTTTCCCCTCCCTCGGCGTAGCCCCCTTCGAAGAAAAGAAGGGCGACTTCTCCTGGGAGCTGCTGGCCATCATACCGGTCGCTTCGTTCGTCGACCATGCGGTGGAGCCCGATTTGCAGGGAAAGACCTTCCGCGCCAACTTCTACAAATGCGGTGACGAGCTCTCCAAACCCCATTACCTCACCTGGAACCCGGTCCGTACGCCGCAACCCGACTACCACCGGCCGGAGTTCTTCCGCGAGATCCTCTTCGTCTGATCTCTCTTCCTCGCCGGTTTTTTCCCCTCTTTCACATAGGGCAACACCCCTGTTTTGAGAATTCCTCCTTTTTTTGTATCTTTGGTTCGATTTGTTTGGAACTAAAAATAATCAAAAAAACCACTGACATGAAACAGGGAAATGCGATCATAGGACAGTCGGGAGGCCCCACGGCCGTGATCAACGCCTCGCTGGCAGGCGTGGTGGAAGAGGCCCTCAGAACCCCCGGCATCCGGAACATCTACGGCATGAACTACGGCATCGAAGGGTTCATGAACGAAGAGATCATCGACCTGGGACGTCAGCCCAAAGAGATCATCGAAGGATTGAAACACACCCCCTCGTCGGCCCTCGGCTCCACACGCCACAAGGTGCAGGACGAGGATTTCCCCCGCATCCTCGAGGTGCTGAAGAAATATGACATCCGTTATTTCTTCCTCATCGGCGGCAACGACACCATGGACACCGTCAACCGGGTCGAGCAGTTCTGCCGCGAAGCCGGCTATGAGATGATCGGCGTCGGCATCCCCAAGACCGTCGACAACGACCTCTTTGGCACCGATCATACGCCGGGTTTCGCCTCGGCCGCCCGTTCCAACATCCTCAACGTCTTGCAGGCCGGATTCCTCGCCCGCGACATGAAACGGGTCGATCAGTTCGTCATTTACCAGACCATCGGCCGGGATGCCGGCTGGCTCGCCGCCGCCACCGCCATGGCCAAAAAGGACGAAGACGATGCCCCCCATCTCATCTACGCTCCCGAGTTCGTCTTCGACAAGGAAAAGTTCCTGGCCGACTTCGAGAAAGTTTACAAGAAGTACGGCTGGGTCTCGATCGTCTGCGGCGAAGGGATCAAGTATGCCGACGGCACGCCGGTGAGCGCCTCCAAGGTGAAGGACAAGTTCTCCAACGTCGAGTTCGGCGCCATGGGGGGCACCAGCGTCGCCATCAACCTCCACCGCATGATCACCGAAAAGTTCGGCTTCCGCGGTGAGTTCCAGATCACCGAGTCGCTTATCATGTCGGCCGAGGACCGTGTCCTCGAACGGGATGTCGAGGAGGCTTACCAGTGTGGCGTCAAGGCCGTCGAGCTCGCCCGCGACGGCGTCAGCGGCATGATGGTCGCCATGAAACGCACCTCCAACGACCCCTATACCATCGAATATACCCAGGTACCCCTCAACGACGTAGCCGTCAAGGCCAAGCCGATGCCGCTCGAGTATTTCAACGAAGAGGGCAACTTCGTCAGCGAGAAGTTCATCGAATACATGAAACCCCTCACCGGACCCCTGCCGGAGTTCGTGAGGCTGCAACCGATCAAACCCTGAAACCACAGAACATCTAAAAACGCAAAACCATGGAACACACTTTCAACAAGGTCGTCCTCTCGCTCCACGCTCATCCCGATGATACCGAGGCGTTCTGCGCCGGCACGCTGAAGCTGCTCAAGGACAAAGGCTACAAGATCGTCATCGCCACAATGACCGCCGGCGGGATGGGCGGCATCAACTCGACCGAGGAGAAGACCATCGCCCTCCGCAAGGAGGAGGCCCGCAAAGCCGCCGCCGTCCTCGACGCCGAATATTACTGTCTCGACGGTCGCGACGGCTTCCTCTTCGACACCACCGAGATGCGGCTGAAGACCATCTCCCTCATCCGCAAGGTGCGGGCAGGCATCGTCATCACCCACCTGCCCATCGACTACCACAGCGACCATCGCACCACCTGTAATATCGTCGAGTCGGCCGCGATGATCTCGTCACTGCCCAACGTGCCGGTGGAAGAGGAGCCCCTGGAGATCACCCCGCTGCTCTATCACTCCGCACCGCTGACCCTCTCCGACCCCATCGGCAACCGGATCGCTCCCCCCACCTTCTTCGTCGATATCACCAGCGCCATCGAGACCAAGATGGACATGCTTGCCCATCACCAGTCGCAGATGGACCTTATGCGCCACATGCACAAGATGGACGACTTCTTCGGCGAGATGAAGAAGAACAATGTCGATTACGGCAAGATGGTAGGCGTCGACTACGCCGAACCTTTCTGGCAGCACCTGGGCGGCGGGTTCCAGAAAGATCCCCTCATCCAGGAAGAACTGAAAGAATTCATCAAAACCCTTTAACCTGAAAAGCCATGAACCTGAACGAGAAGAAGTATTCGCAATACGCACTGGTACGTGAGATGCTGGAGACTTCGGATGTGATCCGCAAGTTCGATCCGGCTGCTTCGGAGCGTTTTGTCCAGCCGATCCGCAGTAAGAAAGGCCTGTTCCTCACCGGCGAGGGGAGCAGCCGCATCTTCCCTGCCAAGCGCACCCTCACCGCCTCGCTGCAGGAGGGGGTGCCGGTACCCATCTTCACCGAAGGAGCCACGCAGGCTCTGGAATACAAGTTCGACGACCTGGCCGTCTTCGGCGCCTCCAACTCGGGCAAGACCAAAGAGGTGGTACGCCTCTTCAAACACCTGAAGGAGAGCGGCCACACCGCCTTCTTCGGTCTCACCGCCAACAGCGGCACGCCCCTCCAGGACCTCGCCCTCGACACCCACGTGCTGGGCTGTGGCAAAGAGGACGCCGTCGCCGCCACCAAATCGGTCATCGAACAGGGCCTATTCTATGACAGCCTCTACCGCCACCTCACCGGCAAGAAGATGCCCGGCCTCGACGAATTGGCCGACAAGGTCGAAGAGGCCATGACCCTCCGCGTCGACAGCAGCCTCGTCGAAAAGATGAAAAATGCCGGGATGATCTACTTCGCCGGCCGCAATACCGGCGTCGCCGAAGAGCTCACGCTCAAGACCAACGAGATCACCCGCAAGAAATCCGACTACCTCGAAGGCACCTATGCCGCCCACGGCATTGAAGAGGTGATGAACCCCGACGAGGTCGTCATCGTCGTCGACCCCTTCGAGAGCGAAGAGGAGAAGTTCCAGGAGGTGCTCGTCAAAGGTGTCGGCATGACCGTCGTGGCCATCTCACACCGCCAGACCAGCTTCCCCACCATCCTCATCCCCGACGGCGGAGCATACAAAGACTATGTAGAACTGGCCGCCGGATGGAACGTCCTCGTCGAGATCGGCATCGCCCTCGGCATCAACCTCGACAAACCCGAAAGGGCCCGCAAGGTGGGGAACGAATACACCGGAGATTAAGCCAGGCTCCCTTTTTGATCCCTCATTGGGAAGAAGACCCGGGTCATGCCCGGGTCTTCTTTTTTTGGTTCTTTTTTATACGAACTTTTTTTACATTTGCCCGGAACAAAACCTTTCTTTATGAAAAAACATGTTGCCATCGGCATCGATATCGGCGGCACCAACACGGTGTTCGGCATTGTTGATAAAAAAGGCAATTTCCTGGCCGAAGGGAAGATGAAGACCCGCGACTACGGCGAGATCGAGGTCTTCCTCGCCGCCCTCAACGAGAAGGTGCGGCTGGCCTTGCGCCGGCTCAACGAGAAGGTGTTCGTCGAAGGCATCGGCATCGGCGCGCCGATGGGCAACATCAACAAGGGCACGATCGAATATGCGGCCGACCTGCCCTGGAAGGGGGTGATTCCCCTGGCCGATCTTTTCAAACAATACACCTCGCTGCCGGTGATCGTCACCAATGATGCCAATGCGGCCGCCATCGGCGAGATGATCTACGGCGGTGCCAAGGGGATGAAGAACTTTGTGGTGATCACGCTGGGCACGGGGCTGGGCAGCGGCTTCGTCGTCAACGGCGAGCTGCTCTACGGTGCCGACGGCTTCGCCGGCGAGATCGGCCACACCTCCATCCGCCCCGGTGAGAGCAACCGCCAGTGCGCCTGCGGCCGCAAAGGATGCCTAGAGACCTATGTCTCGGCCACCGGCATCAAACGCACCGTCTTCAAGCTCCTCGGCGACATGATCGAAGACAGCGTCCTGCGCAACTACAGCTTCAACGAACTCACCGCCGCCGACATCAGCGAAGCCGCCAAGAACGGCGACCCCGTCGCCCTGGCCGCTTTCGAACATACCGGCAAAATGCTCGGCTACAAACTCGCCGACGTTGTCGCCCACACCAATCCCGAGGCGATCTTCCTCTTCGGCGGCCTCACCCTCTCCGGCGAGCTGATCTTCGAACCCACCCGCCGCCACATGGAACAGAACCTCCTCTCCATCTACAAAGGCAAGGTGAAACTCCTCCCCTCCAAACTCAATACCCAGAACGCCGCCGTCCTCGGCGCCAGCGCCCTGGTGTGGAACATGGAAAACCATAAGAAGTAACCCCGTCATTTTTTCGTATCTTGGCAGAAAAAATGGCCGGAGGTGCACATATCTTCCTGCGTATTCTGATGATCACCGTCGAATCGATCATCTTCGCTCTGGCAGGGGCCTTGTTGCGCCCTTACTTGCCCCCCACACGCCACAAGATCTCCTACCTCCTGCTCAAGGTCAGCTATCTTCTCTACCTCTTCACCCTCATGGCTCTGCTCTATTTCCTCGCCTTCTACCCGCAAGAGCTGGATGAATATTTCAGCAATCTTCTCTTCTTTTCGCTCCTCTTCTCAATGATCTTCCCCTCCGGTGCCATGCTCGCCCGCAAGAAGATCAAACACAAGAGAACGCTATACAACTATTTTTTCACCCTCCTCAACCTGCTGATCGCGGCCGCCTACATCTACCTGTGGGCGGATATCCGAGCCCTTTACGGTTGAAAGGACAAAACGCACGACCATGCTGAAAGAGACACTTACCGGATTCATCCGCAACGGCATCGAAAAGGGCTGGGACATCAAGGCCCTCTCCAACTATCGGGGGGACGACTTCACCTACCGTGAAGTCGCCACGCTGATGGCCCGTCTGCACCTTCTCTACCGCGAGGCCGGCATCCGCGAGGGCGACAAGATCGCTCTCGTCGGCAAGAACTCGGTCCACTGGGCCGTCATCTACCTGGCCACTGTCACCTACGGAGCGGTCATCGTGCCTCTGCTGCCCGACTTCCGGCCGGCGGACATCCAAAACCTCCTCGACCATTCCGACTCGCTCCTGCTCTTTGCCGAGAAGAGCCTGTTCGAGCCCCTCGACACCCAGGCCTTCCCGAAGATCCGTGCCGCCCTGGCCGTCGACGACTTCTCCCTCCTTTTCTCGCGTGACGAGTCCCTCGCTTCTATTGTCACCGAATGGGACGGTCTCTTCGCTTCCCGCTACCCCGAAGGGTACCGCCGCAACGATCTGGACCTTCCCGAGATCCCCAACGACCGGCTGGCGGTGATCAGCTACACCTCCGGCACCACGGGCAATTCGAAAGGGGTGATGCTCTCGCACAACTCGCTGGCCGCCAATGTGCGCTTTGCCCACCGTCACATGCCGCTGCAGGCGGGCGACCGCATCGTCTCCTTCCTGCCGCTGGCCCATGCCTACGGCTGCGCCTTCGAGTTCCTCTTCCCCTTCACTCTCGGCTGCCATATCACCTTCCTCACCAAGACCCCCTCGCCGCAGATCATCACCAAGGCCTTCGCAGAGATACGCCCGCGTCTCATCCTATCAGTGCCGCTGGTGATCGAAAAGATCTACAAGAAAAAGATCATGCCCGCCCTCGACAAGCCGCTCCTGAAGGTGCTGCTGCGCATCCCCGGCATACGCGGCCTAGTGCACCGCTCCATCCGCAAAAAGATTCTCGAAGTGTTCGGCGGCAACTTCCATGAGATCGTCATCGGCGGTGCCGCCTTCAACCCCGAGGCCGAAGTCTTCTTCCACCGCATCGGCGTGCCCTTCACCGTAGGCTACGGCATGACCGAGTGCGGACCGCTCATCAGCTATGCCCCCTGGAACGACCGTAAGCTCTTCTCCTGCGGACGTCCTGTCGACACCCTCGAGGTGAAGATCGACTCTTCCGACCCCGAGCATGAGGCCGGCGAGATCCTCGTCCGCGGAGAGAACGTCATGGAAGGATACTACAAGAACGAAGAGGCCACCCGCCAGGTGCTCGACGACGAAGGCTGGCTCCATACCGGCGACCTCGGCACTATGGACAAGGAACAGAACATCTTCATCCGCGGCCGCAGCAAGAACATGATCCTCGGCCCCTCGGGACAGAACATCTACCCCGAAGAGATCGAGGCCGTCCTCAACAACCAGCCCCTGGTGGCCGACTCGCTCGTCGTCAACCGCGAAAACCGCATCGTCGCCCTCGTCTATCCCGACCAGGACGAGGTGCGGGCAAGAAAGATCTCCGAAGAAGAACTTCCCAAAGTGATGGACGACCTGCGGCGCCAGGTGAACGGCGAGCTGTCCGCCTACATGCAGATCCACCGCATTGAGATCATGAAAGAGGATTTCCAGCGTACGCCCAAGAAGAACATCAAACGCTTCAAGTATCAGTGAGCGAAGGTCGCTTCGATACGGTGATCATCGTGGCGGGTGGCGAGGGCCGCCGCCTGGGGGCGCCCGTCCCCAAGCAGTTCCTTCCCCTTGGCGGCGTGCCGGTGTTGTGGCATACCCTCCTGGCCTTTCACCATTACGACCCGTCGCTGCAGATCATCGTAGTGCTTCATCCCGCCTGGCAAGATCACTGGCAGGAGACGGCAGCACACCTCTCTCCTGCCATCCCCTATGCGGTTGCCGGCGGCGGTGAGACGCGCTTTCATTCGGTACGCAACGGGCTGGCGCTGGCCCGCGGCATCTTCACCGCCGTCCACGATGCCAGCCGGCCTCTCATAAGCCCGGCCCTCCTGCAGCGATGCTTCGACGCCGCCCGCCGCCACGGCAATGCCGTACCTGCCATCCCCGTCACCGACTCCCTGCGGGAGGTCACCGCCGCCGGCAACCGCCCCGTCAACCGGGAACGCTTCCGCAGCATCCAAACCCCCCAGATCTTCCCCACCCCCCTGCTCAAAAAAGCTTTCGAACAACCCTACCGCCCCAACTTCACCGACGAGGCCACGGTCGTGGAAAGCCTGGGCGAAAAGATCCACCTCGTCGAAGGAGAACGCAGCAACCTCAAGATCACCACCCCCTTCGACATGGAAGTGGCCGAAATGCTCATCCGCCAGCAACGAAAAAAACAACACCCATGAAAAAGTCCCGCACGCTCCTCCTGACCCTCTTCAGTATCCTGCTCCAGCTGTCCCTCTCCGGCCAATCATACCTCATGTATATCGGCACTTACACCACCTGGAAAGAAGGAGGAAAAGGCATTTATGCCTACCGTTTCCTCCCCGACAGCGGCAAGATCGTCTATGCAGGGCTCACCCATGGCATCCGCAATCCCTCTTTTTTGCTGGCGGATCCTTCCGGACAATACCTGTATGCCGTCAATGAGTTGGGCAACCGTCATGGTGGCGTCTCTTCGTTCAGTATCGAACGTCCCGGCGGCAAGCTCACGCCGCTCTCGACACAACCCACCGGCGGCGACGCGCCGTGTCACCTCACCCTTGACGAGGCGGGCACCACCCTCTTCACGGCCAACTATGCCGGCGGCAGTGTGTCGGTGTTTCCCGTCACGGAGGGCCGCATCTGGGAGCGCACGGCCCTCATCACCCATGAGGGTCACGGTCCCATCGCCGCCCGTCAGCGGGGACCCCATCCCCATGAGGTGGTCATCAACGCCGTCGACCATCTGCTCTACGTGCCTGACCTGGGCCTCGACAAGGTCTTCCTGTACCGCCCCCGCCAAGCACAGCAGCCTCTGCCGGCCGCCCAGCCTTATGTGACCACCGCCCCCGGCGGCGGCCCCCGCCACCTCGCCTTCTCCCCCGATGGATATGAGATGTATGTGGTCCTGGAGATGGCCTCGCGACTCGCTCATTTCCACCGCGACGACCCCGCCACCCCCTGGCAGGAGATCGGCAGCGTCTCCCTCCTCCCCGAAGACGCCGACGCCACCGGCAACACCGGCGCCGAAGTGGTCATCACCCCCGACGGGAAATACCTCTATGCCTCCAACCGCGGCCACAACAGCATCTCCCTCTTCTCGCTCGAACGTGACGGAAAACCTGTCATGACAGGCAACTATCCCTGCGGCGGCAAAACACCCCGCTTCTTCACCCTCGATCCCACCGGAAAGTACCTCCTCGTGCTCAACCAGGACTCGAACAATATGGTCCTCTTCCTGCGAAAGAACGACGGCTCGCTTGTCCCCACCGGCACCGACATCTCCGTCCCCAAGCCCGTATGCGCGGTGTTCGTGCCGGCCAACCTATGACTTTTTACACTCTTTAACCTTCTTTTAACCGCACTCCACACGCTTGGCACAGTATTTGTCCTTTTATAGGCACAGGCAATCTTCCACATATACCTCTCCAGGGCAGCCAGGCGTCACGTGCACCTGGCTTTATTTTTTACCGGCAGTTCGGAGTTCATTGTATTGAGTCAATGACACCCGGCTTTCGCGAAGCTTTGGCTGAAGCGAAAGACGATGGTGGAATTGACCCTGACCGGAGCCGCAGGCGGAGCGTCAGGGTTCTGCAAAAGTGACTGAAGTACTTCGAGTGCCTGGAGTGCCTTAAGTACTTCGAGTACTTTGAGTACTTGGTGTTCGGAGTATGGAGTTGTTCTACTTTTGTCTTTTGCCTTAACCCTTTTGCCTTCTTTTGTCTTTGTCCTTTTATCTTTTGTCTCGTTTTGGCCTTCTTCGTCCACCGAAGCTTTAACGAAGGCGAATCGCATCATCTCATTATCGCTTCATCGCTTTATCGCTTTATCGAAACCCCACCGATCCCCTCAGCCCCTCCGGGGCTTTGCTGTGCCACTTATGCCTTTTGCCTTCTCTTTTGTCTTGTTTCTCGCCGCCCGCGGCTCACGGGGCGGAGGCGGCTGCCTCCTCTGTCGCGGTTTTTTTATTGCGGAAAATTGGAATAATTTTGCACAATGTTCCAATAAGAAGCTGTCATGCTGAAGATCTACAATTCACTGTCGCGCCGCAAGGAAGAGTTCCAACCCCTCGATCCCCCGCATGTGGGGATGTATGTCTGCGGTCCCACGGTGTATGGCGATGCCCATCTGGGTCATGCCCGCGCCGCCATCACTTTTGACGTGCTGTTCCGCTACCTGCAGCATCTGGGGTACAAGGTGCGGTATGTACGCAATATCACCGATGTGGGGCATCTCGAGAACGATGCCGACAGCGGCGAGGACAAGATCGGCAAGCGTGCCCGCCTCGAGCAGCTCGAGCCGATGGAGGTGGTACAGCGCTATACCAACAGCTACCATCACAATATGGAACAGCTCAACACCCTCCCCCCCAGTATCGAGCCCCACGCCTCCGGCCACATCATCGAACAGCAGATCTTCACCGAAAAGATCCTGGAGAACGGCTACGCCTATGAGGTCAACGGCTCGGTCTATTTCGACGTAGAGAAATACAACCGCGACCATCATTACGGCAAACTGTCGGGGCGCCGGCTGGAGGATCTCCTGGCCAACACCCGCGAGCTGGAAGGGCAAGAGGAAAAACACCATCCATACGACTTCGCCCTCTGGAAGAAGGCCTCCCCCTCCCACATCATGAAATGGCCCTCGAAATGGGGCGAGGGATATCCCGGCTGGCACATCGAATGCTCCACCATGAGCACGAAATATCTCGGCGAACAGTTCGACATCCACGGCGGGGGGATGGACCTGCTCTTCCCTCATCATGAGTGCGAGATCGCACAGTCGACCGCAGCCCTGGGGAAAGAGTCGGTAAAATACTGGATGCACAACAACCTCATCACCATCAACGGCCAGAAGATGGGCAAGTCGCTCGGCAATGCCATCTCGCTCAACGAGATCTTCAGCGGCGACCATCCCCTGCTGGAGAAGGCCTACTCACCCATGGCCATCCGTTTCTTCATCCTGCAGGCCCACTACCGCAGCACGCTCGACTTCTCCAACCGTGCGGTCCAGGCGGCCGAGAAAGGCCTCGAACGCCTCCTCGACGGGATGGCCACCCTCGAGCGCATCAGGTCCGGCGACACCTCCACCTATGACGTCGAAGCCCTCGAGAAACGCTGTTACGAAGCCATGGACGACGACCTCAACACCCCCGTCCTCATCGCCCATCTCTTCGAAGGGATCAAACACATCCACCTCGCCGCCGCCGGCAAGGAAAGTCTCACCGCCGGCGACCTGGACAAGCTGAAAAAACTCTACCACACCTTCGTACACGAGATCCTCGGCATCCGCCAGGAAGAGAAAACCGCGAAAAACGACCTCACCGACCGCCTCATCGAGCTGATCCTCAACATCCGGCTCGAGGCAAAGAAGAAAAAGGATTTCGACACCGCCGACCGCATCCGTGATATGCTGGGCGAACTGGGCATCACGGTCAAGGATGTACCCGGCGGCTTTGAATGGGAATGGAAATAAAAAGGAGTTCTCAGTATTGAGTTCTTAGTATCGAGTTCTCAGTATCGAGTTGGGAACTGGCTCAGAACTCGATACTCGATACTCCAAAACTCCATACTCCATACTCGATACTCTGAACTCAATATTCTATTATTCCGCCCTCGTCCAGGTGGTCTTGCGGCCGAGGAACTTCATCCCCAACACATACCCTTTGATCTTGAGGTCCTTGCCCTCCATCCACATGTAGCAGTCATAGGTGTTCCCGCTCTTGGGATCATAGATACGGCCATCCACCCATTCTTTCTCCTCGGGATCGTAACGGAACCCCCAGAAGAGCTTGAGCCCCATCACCGGGCGGGTCTTCAGCTTCGGATCGGGGTTCTTGTCGTCCACTTTCGGCTTGCCGTTCTCATACGGCTCCTTCAGCCAGACGATCTTACCGGTGTATTTGCCGTTCTCCTTGTAGATCTGGATAATGGCATCTTTCTCCTCGTTGTACCATTTGCCGAGGATCACATCCCCCTCCTGGGCGCGGAGGAGCATGGCCGAAAAAAGGAAGAGGGTCACAAAGAGTGCTCGCATGGTCATTCTTTTTGGTTTGAACATCTAAAAATAGGATTTTTTTCCTTCATCCGGTATTTCTCTTCACCAGGCCGTAGAAGAGCAAATGGAGGAGGTTCTCCACATGATGCATCTCGCCCCGTTCTTTTTTTCTCCAGAAAAGGGGGATCTCCAGTCCTTTCATGGCCGTACAGATGACCGTGGCGGCGAGGGTGGGGTCTTGTACGGTGAAGACCCCCTGGCCGATACCTTCTATCAGCAGGCGGGCGATGGTGATGCGCTCGGAACGGTCGTATTTGCGGCGTATCCGCTCGATGAAGTCGTACTGTGTCATCGAAGGCTCGAAGATGGAAGGATAGCGCGCCGCGATACTGCCCAAGGCCGACATACGTGCCAGGATGTACTTACGCAAGCGCGTGCGGGGGTCGTCATACCTCTCCAGGATGGCACTGAGCTGACGCCGCACTTTGGCCGCCTCACAGTCGACCACCGCATGGAAGATCTCCTCCTTCCCCCGGAAATAATAATAGAGCGAACTTTTACCCATGTGGAGGCGGGCGGCAATATCTTCCACCGTCGTCTTACGGTAGCCGTAACGACCGAACACCTCACTGGCCGCCTTCACGATCTCGTGACGCAGCTGCCGCCGGTAGCCGGGATATCGTCGCAGCACCATCGACTCACTCCTCCTCGGCCAGACGCAGGTCGAGCTGCCGCTTTTCAAGGTTCACCCGTGCAATCACCACACGGATGGGATCCCCCAATGTGAACTTGCGACCTTTTCTGCGACCGACGATCGTAAAGTTTTCCTCATCCAGTTCATAGAAATCATCCGCCAGCTCTCGGATGGGGATCATCCCCTCACACTTGTTCTCATTGATCTCCACGTAGATCCCCCAGTCGGTCACGCCGGCGATGATGCCGTCGTAAACATGCCCCACCTTGTCAGCCAGGTATTCCACCTGCTTGTACTTGATCGACGCCCGCTCGGCGTCGGTGGCCTTGCGCTCCATCTCCGAAGCATGGCGGCATCGCTCTTCGTATTCTTCCTCATCGACCGACTTGCCCCCTTTGAGGTATCGCTCCAGCAGTCGGTGGACCATCATGTCCGGATAACGACGAATGGGTGAGGTGAAGTGGGTGTAATAATCGAACGCCAGTCCGTAATGGCCGATGTTTTTGGTGGAATAGATCGCCTTGGCCATGGCCCGCAACGCCAATGTCTCAATAAGGTTCTGCTCCGGCTTGCCCACCACCTGTTTGATCAGCTTGTTCATCGACCGGGCCAGGGCCCTGCGGTTTTCGGTACGCACCTCGTAACCCAATTTCCGGGCGATGCGCGTGAAGCTCTCCAACTTGTCTTCCTTGGGCTTGTCATGCACGCGGTAGACAAAGGTCTTCTCCCTGCCGCCGGCACTCATCTTCTTCCCCACCAACTCGGCCACGTTACGGTTGGCCAACAGCATGAACTCCTCGATCAGTTGGTTTGCCTCCTTGCTCACCTTGAAAAAGACCCCCAGCGGGGTACCCTTTTCATCAATGTCGAACTTCACCTCCACACGTTCGATGTCGAGCGAACCGTGCTGGAAACGCCGTTTGCGCATGATCTGTGCCAGCTCGTTCAGCTTGAGGATCTCCCGTGCCAGGTCGCCTTTGCCGGTCTCGATAATCTCCTGTGCCTCCTCATAGGTAAAACGCCGGTCGGAGCGGATCACCGTTTTGCCGAACCAGCTGTCCACCACCTTGGCGTCGGGGGTCATCTTGAAGACGGCCGAGAAGGTGAGTTTGTCCTCTTCGGGGTTGAGAGAGCAAACGCCGTTGGAGAGGTGTTCCGGCAGCATGGGCACCACACGGTCGACCAGATACACCGAGGTAGCCCGTTCGTACGCCTCGCGATCGAGGAGGGTGCCGGGGTGCACATAGTGGGTCACGTCGGCGATATGGACGCCTACCTCCACCATCCCTCCCCGCAGGAAACGGATGGACAGCGCATCGTCGAAATCTTTCGCGTCGGCCGGGTCGATGGTGAAAGTGGTCACCTTCCGGAAATCCCGCCGTCCCGCCAGGTCTTCCTTCGTGATCTTGTCGGAGATACGCCTGGCCGCCCGTTCCACCTCAGGTGTGAACTTCGCCGGCAGCTCGAACTCGGCCAGGATGGCATGGATCTCGGTCTCATGTTCTCCGGGATTCCCCAGCACCTCCACGATCTCTCCAAAAGGATTCTTCACCCTCTCCGGCCACTTGGTGATGCGGGCAACGGCTTTTTGGCCGTTCTTGGCACCATTGAGTTTCGACCGGGGAATGAAGATATCGTACGGCATCTGGCGGCTGTCGGGGATCAAAAAAGCATAATGGCCCGTGATCTCCACCACCCCCACGAAGGTCTTGCGCTTGCGCTCGATAATCTCCACCACCTCTCCTTCCAGACGACGGTTGCGGCGACGGGCGAAGAGGTATACCCGCACTTTGTCACCGTTCAGGGCATGGTGCAAGTTCGACTCGGTGACGTACACATCCTCATCCAACTCGTCGCTCACCACATACGCACTGCCGTAGGGCGTCATGTACACCGTACCGATGATATAGCCCGTGCGGCTCTTGAACCGAAACTTCCCCGGATGCAGCTCCTCCAGCTTGTTTTCCTTCTTCAGCTCATGCAACAACTTCTCGATCAGCCGTCTCTGCTCCTTGCGGGTGAGGTTGAGCTGAGCCGCAATCTGCTTGTAGTTAAAGGCTTTGGACGGGTTGTTGGAAAAGATGCCCAGGATCTTGTTCTTCAGCGCCTGCCGATTGGTCAGTTCCTTATTTTTCTTTGTACTTTTCTTTTTCTTGCTCATGGTTATTTCTGTAAAATAATTTTGTGAAATTAACGAATTCCGCCGATATTTGGGTTTATTGCATCCAAACCTTCTATGGATCGTTCTTATGACACCGGTTTAGTCCTCAGTGGTGGCGGAGCCCGAGGCTTCGCCCACCTGGGGGTGTTGCAGGCGCTCGAGGAGGGCGGTATCCTTCCGGAGGTGATCTCGGGTGTCAGCGCCGGCGCCATCGTGGGGGTTTTTTACGCCGACGGCTATTCTCCCGCAGAGATCATGGACCTCTTTGTGAAGAAGAAGCTTTTCTCACTGGTGCGTTTCACCGTCCCCCGCAACGGCTTTTTGCGCCTTACCGGCCTGCGGGAGCTGTTACGTTCGGCCCTCCGCGCCCGCACCTTCGAAGCGCTGCATACCCCGCTGTGGATCACCGTCACCAACCTCAACAAGGGACGCGTCGAGTATATCCACGAAGGTCCCCTCGCCGATGTGGTCATCGCCTCGGCCAGCATCCCCATCCTCTTTGCTCCCCACCGTATCGGAAGATACCAGTACTGTGACGGCGGCGTTTTCGACGTTCTGCCCGTAAGCCCCATCCGCCATCTCTGCCGCCGGATCATCGGAGTCAACGTCAACCCCCACTGGGAGGAGGACAACATCTCCGGACTCATCAAGATGGCCGAGTGGTCGTTTTACCTGCGTATCCTCGCCTCCGTATGGAAAAACCTGGAGGAATGCGAAATCCGCATCGACCCCCAGGAGCTGAAAGGTTACGGCATCTTTGACATCTCGCGTGCCCGGGAGATGTTCGACATTGGCTATGCAGAAGCCCGCCGTGTGCTCGAAGGCGATTAAAATGTCTCTGCCGCGATCCGCCGCACATTGTCGGCTTTCCCCATCGTGAAGAAATGCACCACCGGTACGCCGTGGGCGATGAGCTCCCTCGTCTGGGCAATGCCCCACTCGATTCCCACCTCATACACCTGCCGGTCGTCTTTGCATTTCAGCACCTCTTTCACCAGCTCTTCCGGCAGGTTGATGTGGAATGTCGAGGGCAGCAGCGTCAGCTGACGCTTTGTGGAGAGCGGCTTCAGGCCCGGGATGATGGGCACCGTAATGCCCGCTTCGCGACACCGTCGCTCAAACTCGAAAAATTTCCGGTTGTCGAAAAACATCTGTGTCACGATGAACTCCGCACCGGCATCCACCTTCTCTTTCAGAAAATGCAAGTCCGACTCGAAGTTCGGGGCTTCGGCATGCTTTTCGGGATACCCTGCCACCCCCACGCAAAAGTCGGTTGCGCTGGGCTCCTGCAGTTCGGGGTCGAGGTAAACGCCCCGGTTCATGTCGACGATCTGCCGCACCAGGTCGAGGGCATGGGCATGCCCTCCCTTTTCGGGCACGAAGGCGCCGACCCCCCGCGGCGGATCGCCCCGCACCGCCAGAACATTGCGGATCCCCAAAAAGTTCAAGTCGATCAGGGCGTTTTCCGTCTCCTCCTTCGTAAACCCTCCGCAGATGAGGTGCGGCACCACCATCACCTTGTAGCGGTGCTGGATGGCGGCTGAGATGGCCACCGTCCCCGGACGTTTCCAGACGGTTCGCCGCTCAAGCAAACCTTCCCCAACCTGGCGGTAGACCACCTCCTCCTGATGGTAGGTCACGTTGATGTAAAGCGGTTCGAACTCCATCAAAGGATCGATCCGTTCGTAAATGTAACGAATATCCCTGCCCTTGGGCGGGGGCAACAGCTCGAACGAAAAACGTGTACCCTGCAGCTCCTGCAGGGCGTCGGAGAGTTTCTTTCCCGAGAGATCATCCATTTTCCCTGACGATTAGATGTGAAAGATAACGTTCGGCCTCTTCGAGAGGGATCCCCTTCCGCATGGCATAGTCGGCCACCTGGTCGTCGAGGATTCTGCGGATATCGAAATATACCGACTCAGGATGCGAGAAGATGAGGCCGCTCACCGAGGCGGCCGGCATCATGGCAAAGCCTTCGGTAAGACGGATGCCCGTATGCTTTTCCGCTTCCAGCATCGCAAAGAGGGTGCGTTTCTCGGAATGATCGGGACAGGCCGGATAACCGTATGCGGGGCGTATGCCCTGGTATTTCATGCGGAACAATTCTTCCTTGCTAAGCCGCTCGTCGGGGGCAAAGCCCCAAAGCTCTTTCCGCACCTTCTCATGGAGCCATTCGGTGGCCGCCTCGGCCAGCCGGTCGGCCAGTGCCTTGACCATCAACGCCCGGAAGTCGTCATGCTCCTTCTCGAATTTCTCAAGATAATGTTCCAAGCCGATGCCGCCGGTGACGGCAAAAAGGCCGAGGTGGTCGTGCAGCGGCACCGACACCGGCGCAATGAAGTCGCTGAGACAGAGGTTATGTCCCGTGGGAGTCTTGGCCTCTTGTTGTCGCAGGTGGTGGAGGATGCCCTTTTCTTTTTTTCTCTCCTCATCCTCATAGACGATGATGTCGTCGCCGCGGGCGGCGGCCGGCAGCAGGCTCACCACCGCCCGAACCTGCAGGATGCCCTCGCACCGCAGCCGCTCAAGGCATTGAAGCCCCTCCTCGTACACACGCCGCGCCTCGGCCCCCCGCTCGGGATGGTCGAGGATGCCGGGGAACTTGCCCTTGAGCTCCCACACGTGAAAGAAAAAGGTCCAGTCAATATAAGGGATCACCTCGTCCAAGGGGATATTCTCATAGACGGTGATGCCGGGATGGCGCGGCGGCGGAGGGACATATTGGTCCCAGTCGATACGGCAGCGGCGGTGCCGGGCCTCCTCCAAGGGCAGGTACTGTCCCAGCCCGCGGCGGTTCATGCGGCGCAGTTGCTCATAGTAACGGTCGGTCTCCTCCAGGAAACGCTGCCGCTCGCCGGAGAGCAGGCTCCCCACCACCGCCACACTGCGCGAGGCATCCTTCACATGCACCACGCCATGACTGTAATGGGGCCGTATCTTCACCGCCGTATGCATCACCGAGGTGGTAGCGCCGCCGATGAGGAGGGGTTGCGTGAAGCCTTTCCGCTCCATCTCCTGCGCCACATGCACCATCTCCTCAAGCGAGGGGGTGATCAGCCCGCTCAGGCCGATGATGTCGGCCTGCTCGCGGCGTGCCGTCTCGAGGATCTTCTCCGCCGGCACCATCACCCCCAGGTCGATGATCTCGTAGTTGTTGCACTGCAAGACGATGCCGACGATGTTCTTGCCGATGTCATGGACGTCACCCTTGACGGTGGCCAGCACCACTTTCCCTGCGGCCTGCTGCCGGCCGCCGCCTGCGGCTTTTTCCTCCTCGAGCACCGGCTCGAGCACCGCCACCGCCTTTTTCATCACACGGGCACTCTTGATCACCTGCGGCAGGAACATCTTCCCCGCCCCGAAGAGATCTCCCACCTTGTTCATCCCCTCCATCATCGGTCCTTCGATGATGTCGAGGGCGGAGGGATAGGTACGGATCGCCTCCTGCATATCCTCCTCGACATAGTCGGGGATGCCCTTCACCAGGGAGTGGATGATGCGCTCGTGGAGGGGCAGCTTGCGCCAGCTTTCCCCTCCTTTCTCCTCCACTTCGCCGCCCGTGCTGTCGGCCTGGGCAGCGTACTCCAGCAGCCGCTCCGTAGCGTCGGGCCGGCGGTCGAAGATCAGATCCTCCACCCGCTCCAGCAATTCCGGCGGGATCTCATCGTACAGCGGCAGCTTGCCGGCATTGACGATGGCCATGTCGAGGCCGGCCTTCACGGCATGATAGAGGAAAGCCGCATGCATCGCCTCACGGATGGGGTTATGCCCGCGGAACGAGAAAGAAAGGTTGCTGATGCCGCCGCTGGTATGCACATACGGCAGATGCTCTTTCACCCACCGCACCGCCTCGATGAACTCCACCGCATAACGGTTGTGTTCTTCGATGCCGGTGCCGATGGCCAGGACATTGAGGTCGAAGATGATATCTTCGGGCGGGAAGTGGGCTTTTTCCGTGAGCAGGCGGTAGGCTCTTTCGGCGATGGCCGTGCGCCGCTCGAAGGTGGTGGCCTGTCCCTCCTCGTCGAAGGCCATCACCACCACAGCAGCCCCGTAACGCCGGATGCGGCGGGCTTTTTCCAAAAAGTCTTCCTCCCCCTCCTTCAGGCTGATCGAGTTGACGATGCCCTTGCCCTGCAGACATTTCAGGCCGGCCTCGATCACCTCCCACTTCGACGAGTCGATCATCACCGGCACGCGGGCGATCTCGGGGTCGGCCGCCAGCAGGTTGAGGAAGGTGACCATGGCCCGGCGGGCGTCGAGCATGGCGTCGTCCATGCTGACATCGATGACCTGCGCGCCGTTCTCCACCTGCTGGCGTGCCACGGCCAGCGCCTCCTCGTATTTCTCTTCGCGGATGAGCCGCGCAAAACGCCGCGACCCCGCCACGTTGGTGCGTTCGCCGATGTTGATGAGGTTGCTTCCCCGGAACACCTTCAGCGGCTCCAGGCCGGCCAGCTGCAGCACATGCTCGCTTCCGCCCAGCGGACGGGGCTGCTTGCCGGCAGCACGGGCGGCGAAGGCCCGGATGTGATCGGGCGTGGTGCCGCAACACCCTCCGATGATGTTGACATGCCCCCGCGCCATCAGCCGCTCCAGCACCTCCCCCATCTGGTCGGGGGTCGACTCATATTCGCCGAACTGGTTGGGAAAACCTGCATTGGGATGCACGCTCACCGGCAGGGGCGTAAGCTTCGAGAGCTCCTCGACAAAAGGCTCCAGCTCCTCGGCCCCCAGCGAACAGTTCAACCCCAGACTGAAGAGCGGCGCATGCGAGATGCTGACGACAAAGGCCTCCAGCGTCTGTCCCGAGAGGGTGCGGCCGCTGGCGTCGACCACCGTCACCGAGACCATCACCGGCAGCCGGCGCCCTACCTCTTCGAACACCTCCTCGAGGGCGAACAGCGCCGCCTTGGCATTGAGCGTGTCGAAGACCGTCTCGAGCATCAACAGGTCGACCCCTCCGTCGATGAGCCCCCGCGCCTGTTCGGCATATACCTCCCGCAGATCATCAAAAGTGACCGCACGGTAACCGGGATCTTCCACCTTCGGGGAGATGGAAGCCGTCTTGTTGGTCGGGCCTATCGTGCCGATGACAAAACGGGGTTTCTCCGGCGTGATCGCCGTATACCGGTCGGCCGCCGCACGCGCCAGCCGCGCCGCCGCTACGTTTATCTCATATACCAAATCCTCCATACCATAATCGGCCAACGAAATGCGGTTGGCATTGAAGGTGTCGGTCTCGATCATATCGGCTCCCGCCTCCAGGTATAGCTCATGGATCCCCCGGATGATCCCGGGACGTGTCAGCACCAACAGGTCGTTGTTGCCCTTCTGCGGCATGGGATGATCCCGGAAACGCTCCCCCCGGTAATCTTCTTCCGAAAGACCATGGCTCTGGATCATCGTGCCCATGGCCCCGTCCATCACCAAGATCCGTTCCGATAATATCTTTTTCAGGCGTTCCTCCACTTCTTTTCTTTCTCCTTTCCTATCCATATTCCGTATGCTCTCCGCTTTTGCAAAATTATCTATTTCTCCCAACCCGGCCATCCCAGGGGGGAGAGGGGATGCGAAGGGCTTTATGGCTTGGCTTTATGGTCTCTCTTCGTACCTGCTCACTCCTCTTCGAGGAAAGGGCGGATGATCCCGGTGAGTTTCTCCGTCTCGATGAGAAAACCGTCGTGCCCGTACAGGGAGTCGATCTCCCGGTAAGTACCATGGGCAACGTGTTCGGCAAGATATTTCTGTTCGTAGGTGGGAAAGAGCAGGTCGCTGGAGATGCCGATGGCGAGGACACGGGCTTTCACACGTCGCAGGGCTGCTTCCTTGCCTCCACGACCCCGGCCGACATTGTGGGTGTCGGAGAGGTTCAGCAGATGATAGTAGGTATAGGCATCGAAGCGTCTCACCAGTTTGTCGCCTTGGTAGTTTTGGTATGAGATGGCGCGGAAGCCGGTGAGTTTGTCATCGTCCTCGTCCTGTTGGGTTTTGTTGTAGATGGTATCGTTGCGGTAGCTGAGGAGGGCCAGGGAGCGGGCGGCGCGCAGACCCTTGTCACCACCGCCGGGACGGTCCTCAAAAAAGGTGGCATCGGCCTCGATGGCCAAGCGCATGCTCTGGTTGAAGGCGATCCCCCACGGTGCGTACTGCACGCTCGAGGCCAGAAAAGCCAGCCGCTCGATCAGGTCGGGATACATGATGCAGTACTCCAGTGCCTGCTGGCCGCCGATGGAACCGCCGATGACCATGCGGATCTTCCGGATCCCCAGATGCCGCCGCACCAGCTCATGCCCTTCCACCACATCACGGAAGGTCATCAGCGGAAACGACCGGTACCACGGCCGTCCCGTCTCCGGGTTCACCGACATGGGTCCTGTGGAACCATAACACGAACCCAGGATGTTGGCACAGACGATAAAATATTTCTCAGTATCGAGCAGTTTTCCAGGCCCCACCATACCGGGCCACCACTCCTCCACGTCGGAGTTGGCCGTGAGGGCATGGCACACCCAGATCACATTGTCCCTTTCCGCATTGAGGGTGCCATAAGTGTGATAAGCGATCTCCACCCCCGGCAGGGTACCCCCGGCCTCAAGGGGAAAAGGCTTTTCATGTTTCAGTCGCTGCAGTCCCATCCGTCATCTGATCTTTTCGAATGCCTGATCGAAATCGGCAATGATGTCATCGATATGTTCGAGTCCCACCGACACGCGCAGCAGGGTGGGGGTGACGCCGGCGGCACGCTGCTCCTCTTCGGTGAGCTGCTGGTGGGTGGTGGCGGCCGGCTGGATGATCAGCGTGCGGGCGTCGCCGATGTTGGCCAGGTGGCTCACCAGCCGGAGCGACTCCACAAAGGTAGCGGTTTTCTGCAGATCCCCCTTCAGGGTGAAAGTGAGGACGCCGCCGGCGCCGCGCGGCATATACTTCTGTGCCAGCGCATGGTTGGGGTCGTCCGGCAGGCCGGGGTAGTTCACCCGCTCCACCTGCGGATGGTCGTGCAGCCACGTGGCCAGCGCCAGCGTGTTCTGTACATGACGCTCCATACGCAGGGAGAGGGTCTCGAGACCCTGCAGGAGGAGAAAAGCATTGAAAGGACTCAGCGCCGGCCCCACATCGCGGAGCCCCTCCACCCGCGCCCGCACGATAAAGGCGATATTGCCATGGGGCGAGTCCGCACCGAAACGCTCCCAGTAGCGCAGACCGTGGTAACCCTCCGAAGGCTCGGTGAACTGCGGATAACGACCATTGCCCCAGTTGAACGTGCCGGCGTCGGTGATCACCCCGCCGATGCTGGTGCCGTGGCCGCCGATCCATTTCGTGGCCGATTCGACCACCACATGCGCACCGTGATCAATGGGACGGAAAAGATATCCCGCCGCCCCGAAGGTGTTGTCCACCACCAGCGGCAGATCGTGTGCCCGGGCCAAAGCGGCAAAACGCTCAAAATCCGGGATATGAAAGGCGGGATTGCCGATGCTCTCGAGATAGATCGCCCGCGTGCGGCCGTCGATGCGCTTCTCGAACTCCTCCGGATCAAGAGTGGGCGCAAAACGCACCTCAATGCCCATCGCCTTGAATGTCACCTTGAACTGGTTGAAGGTGCCTCCATAGAGATAGGGAGAAGAGACAAAATTATCCCCCTGCCCCAGAATGTTGGTGAGGGCCAGGAACTGCGCCGCATGACCCGAAGCGGTGGCCAACGACGCCACACCCCCCTCCAGGGCGGCAATGCGCCGCTCGAACACCTCCGTGGTGGGATTGTTGATGCGCGTATAAATGTTGCCAAACTCTTCCAAAGCAAACAGATCCGCCCCGTGCTTCGAATCCCGGAAGAGATACGAAGTGGTCTGATAGATCGGTACCGCCCGCGACAAGGTCACAGGATCCGGCTCATGACCGGCATGGATCTGTAAAGTCTCAAAACGGTATTTCATGATGGATGAATGTTTTTCGTGGTACAATAAATAAAAAAAGAGGGAAAATCCTGATCAGGCAAGGTCACAACACATGTCCCCTTTCACATCAAAGGATCATGGATCACCGGCAGGAAACGGTATCCCCGGTCACAGGGCAAACAGAAAATGGAAACGCTGCCTTTCATGGACGATCGGTTTAATTTATCATCTCCCGGCATGCCGGGATTAGGTTTTAGCACCTTTCCCCGGCCGACCGGGGGGGTTGCTAGAGGTTCACAGAGCCTAATCTCTCCCCTCTTCTCAATAAATCAAACACCCTTTTTTTCAAAAGAATATTTGAACGTGTGGGAGCAAAACTACGCCCGGGAAATGAGATTTCCAAAATTTTTTTGTTTAATTGACCATTGGAAGGCTTCACCGCACGGGGGTCCTCCACCCAATGAACCGAAAGCATGCACATCATCATCACCGGCACGCGGGGTATTCCTGCCCGTTACGGAGGCTTCGAGACCTTTGCGCAGGAGCTGTCGCGCCGTCTGGTGGCGGCGGGGCACGAGGTGGGTGTTTGTGTACCCTCCTCCCATCCTGACAAATCGAACGTGTGGGAGGGAATCCGGCGGCTGCGTCATCCCTGGCCTCCCGGTGCGGCGGGGGTGTTGTGGTACGACCTGCGCTGTCTGGTCGACGCCTACCGCCGACGGCCGGATGTGATCCTCAACTGCGGTTACGGCAATGCCCTCTTTCTCCGTCCACATCACCGTGTGCCGGTGGTGACGCTCACCGACGGACTGGAATGGCGGCGGGCCGGCTGGTCCTGGCCCGCCCGCCGCTGGCTCCAGGCGATGGAGCGGCTGGCCGTACGCCGCAGCCGGCAGCTCGTCTCCGACCATCCCGCCATCGCGCAGCATTTCCGGGACACCTACGGCATCGACACACCCGTGATCCCCTACGGGGCAGAGATCCCCGGCCCGCTGCCGCCGCCGGAGAACCTCGCCGGGATGCCGGAGATCCTCAAAGGCAGGACGACGCCGGGAAAGTATTTCCTCACCGTGGCACGCTTCGTGCCGGAGAACCATCTTACCCTGATCCTGGAGGCTTTCCGGCGGGCGGGGCTGACCGAACCGTTGGTGGTGGTGGGGAGTCCGCGCGACCGCTACGGCCGGAGGCTGGTGCTGAGGTACGGCACTGCCGGCAATATCCTCTTTGCCGGTGCGATCTACGACAAACCGCTCCTCGACAGCCTGCGGCAGCATGCCCGCGGCTACCTGCACGGCCACTCCGCAGGCGGTACCAACCCCGCCCTTCTCGAGGCCATGGCCGCCGGCAACCTCATCGCCGCCCACGACAACCCCTTCAACCGCTACATATTGCCGGAAGGAAACGCATTCTTCGACTCCGCCGGCTCCCTCAAACGTCTGCTCGAAACATGGCAAAACTATGAAGACCATCGCGAACTACTGAAAAAGGAAGCCCTCCGCCGTCTCCGGGAAGAATACGACTGGCAAAAGATCACCTCCCGCTACTTGGAACTGTTCGGATCCTTACGCTCCTGATCCCACACAGGACCCTCGAATGAAAACCCAACACTTTTGATAAAGTATTTTCATTATTTCTGATAAATATCTTTTTATATCTATGTAAACCAGGAGAGTAGCATAACATAACTACGTAGAGAGCTACGTAGCTCTCTACGTAGTACGTGTGCAACTGTCTGTATATCTGTCTTTTCTCTGTTTTCGGAAAGGGGATGTTCCGTTTCAGTTTCTCCAATTGAGTTGAATCTCTTCGCCGTTGCGGGCGTGGCTGCCGGCGACGGTATGGAGTGTCAGACGGGCGCCACGGGCGCTGAGCCCGGCCTCGACCCAACCCACCGGGTCTTTTTCCCGGAAGTTATACCCCATTGCGGGTAAGTTGACCAGGTGCAATCCCTCTTGCTGTTGAATGCTGTAAACGTGAGAGTGACCGTAAAAAACGGCTTTCACATGGCGGGAAGGGGTCACGATGCGCAGGAAACGGTCGGCATCGGCCAGGGAGCCGTCGCTGTCGTCAAGGGTATGGTGCAGGAAAAGGAACACCGGCTTGTCCGTATGGTCACGGAGAAATCCTTCGAGCCACTCCCGTTGAGCCTTCCCAAGCAACCCCAATGCCGGGGCAAGATTGGTGAAGACGAGCGAGTCGAGCAGCACCAACCGCATCATGGGATGCTCGATCACCAGCACATATTTCCCCCGTACCGGCATCCTGTCACCCGGTCCATCCGGAAAGGCTTTCAGAAAATTCTCCCGCACGTCATGATTTCCCAGGGCCATGGCTACCGGCACCTTCGACGCCAGGGGGACCAGCAGATCCCTCATCGTCCGGTAATCGCCGGGGTGACCCTCCAACCGGGCCAGATCGCCCGTGACCACCAACAGGTCGGGAGCGGCCTCCCTCACCTGCCGGACCCCCTCCCGCAGGTTCCGGTAAGGAAAAAAGCCCCGGTACGCATTCTCCGGATCCTCCGGCACATGCGTGTCGGACATCAGGGCCAGCCGGAAAACCTCCTTCCGGCCCCCGCCGAAAGGAGAAACAAACCCCGTCACCATGACGGCAGCCACCCCCCCTGCCATCACCTTCAGAAAACGCCTCCTGTTCAATGGATATAGATATGGCATGACCCAAACATCTTATGTAACCCTTTCAATGTACAAAATTTTTTCCCCTTATCCCCCTCACACTGATTCTTCCTTCATCTCTCCGTTTCCGGTAATCCCCGGACCCTCCCCCCGAGATATTTTTTTTTAGTATTAGGTATTGCATAGTATTATTTTTTTCATTTATCTTTGCAATGTATGCTACATGGTCATATAAAATAAAGAAAAATGAAAAGAACGATCACGGTCGACCTCGGGAGGATGCTTTTCCACATCGACGAAGAGGCTTACCAACGACTGGAAGGCTATCTCCGTTCGTGGGAGGAACATTTCGCCGGTGATCCGGCAGCCGAAGAGATCCTCGAAGACATTGAAGGTCGCATGGCCGAATTGTTCAGGGAGAGGTTGAAAGACCGTGAGCAGGTCCTCACTCTCCCGCTGGTGGAGAGGGTGATCGGGATCATGGGCGATCCCGGAGAGATGGAGGAAGAAGATCCCGCACGACCGGTCCATACGGAAAAAAAACGTTCTTACCGCCGCATTTACCGGGATCCCGACAACCGCATCGTAGGTGGAGTATGCGGGGGATTGGGGGCCTATTTCCGTATCGATCCCATCCTCTTCCGCATCCTCTTCATCCTGCTCACCGTTGCCGGCGGCTCCGGCATCCTGCTTTACCTGATCCTATGGATCATCATCCCCGAAGCCAGGACCACCGCCCAAAAACTGGAGATGCGCGGAGAGCCGGTGAATGCCTCCAGCATCGGACGAAAGGTGAAAGAGGAGAGCGGAAAAAGCCCAAATGCGTAAATCCATGGTCATGAAGATAGAGAATGCACAAGCACAGATGCGAAAGGGCGTGCTGGAATATTGCATCCTTTCGATCATCTCCCGTCAGAGCTGCTATGCCTCGGACATCCTGAAAGAGCTGAAAGAGGCGAAGATCATCGTGGTGGAAGGGACTCTCTATCCCATACTCACCCGCCAGAAAAACGCCGGTCTGCTCAGCTACCGCTGGGAGGAGTCGCCTCAGGGACCCCCCAGAAAATACTACGAACTCACCGATGAAGGACGGAAATACCTGGCCGAGCTGGACAAAGCCTGGAAAGAGCTGATCGACGCCGTGGAAAAGATCCGCAACAAATAACCACCCCGCCATGAAAAAGACCATCAAGATCAATCTACAGGGCGCCGTCTTCCACCTCGACGAGGACGCCTATGCCCTTTTGCAGGAATATCTCACCCGCATCGGCGAACGATTCGCCTCAAAGGAAGAGCGGCAGGAGATTATCCAGGATATCGAGATCCGCATTGCGGAGATCTTCACCGACCGGCTGGCCGGAAAACGGGAAGTGGTAAGCCGTGACGATGTGGAAAAGATGATCGGCCTCCTGGGCCGACCCGAAGATATCGGTGAGAGCGGGGAGGAATTCTCCTCGCCGGCCGGGGCAGAAGGATCTTCTTCCCCCAAAGGCCACAAACGCCTTTACCGCGATCCCGAAAACGCCGTGCTGGGAGGAGTATGCGGCGGTCTGGGGGCTTACTTCAACCTCGACCCCGTCTGGTTTCGCGTGGGTTTCATCCTCCTCACACTGGTCTATGGAGCCTCGGTGCTTCTTTACCTGCTTCTCTGGCTCATTCTCCCCGAAGCCCGCACCACCATCCAGCGGCTGGAGATGATGGGAGAACCAGTCAACCTCCAGAACATCAGCAAAAACGTCGAAAAAGGAGTGGGAAAGTTCCGGGACGACCTGAAAAGGTTTCCCGAGAGTGAGACCTACCGCCGTTCCGCCTCTTTTGTCCGGTCGCTGTGGAATTCGCTGGCCGAGATCCTCGAGGTGTTGGTACGGATCACCGTCATCCTTGCCGGAATCCTTTTCCTCTTTACCGGCATGGTGCTGCTGGTCGCCTTTCTTTTCTCGTTCGTTTTCAACGTCACCTCTTTCCTGCCCTGGTTCATTGCCGACCGGCCCGTGGATATGACAGAACTGCTGGGTGTCTTCATCCGCCCGGAGAACATTCCCTATTTCATCGGCACTTTGCTGCTCACGTTGGGCATTCCCATGGCCGCCTTGATCTATCTGGGCATCAAGATGATCTTCCGTCTTCGCGGCGGGCATCCTCTGGTAGGGGTCACATTTTTTGTCATCTGGCTCTTCAGTGCCGTGACCTTCGGATTTTTTGTCGCCAATGTCCTGGCCAGCCAGGAAACCCATACCCTCACCACGGAGGTGGTGCCTCTTTCCCTTCCTCCCGGCGATACGCTGTATGTATCCTCTTTCCCGCCTCCGATGCAGATACATGAGATCGCCGTGATCGAAGACGAATGGGTGGGTCGCAACGACAGCACCGGCATGTTGGCTTTCCGTCCTTTGCTGCAGATCGTCCCCAGCGGGGGCGACCGTCCCGAGCTGGAGATCCTCCGTCGGGCCGGCGGTCCTTCCCGTAGAGCTGCACGGCTGCGGGCCGAGGCGATCCGTGTCACCTGGCTCTACCGCGACCGTCATCTGCAACTGGGGGAATGGTTCGAGGACGGAGAGGTGTGGCGCGGCGAACAGGTCACCTTCCGTCTCCGTCTGCCCCAAGGGACGGTTTTATGTCTCGACCCCGGTGTGCGGGAGATCATCTCCTCTTATATTCCCAATGCCGAAGACCTTTGGGGGGATGCCCTCGCCGGCCGCTGCTGGCGGATGGGAAAAGAGAAGCTTTACCTGTTCACCAGCACAAAAGCCCCCCAGTAGAAAGGGGCGGGATACTGCTCCCGAACCTTGCGCTGGGCCCTGACGAAAGCCTCTTGCCGGTCGCCCCCCTCAAGCCAGTAACTATAGAAAAGGGTCATCAGCTGTTGGGTCACCTGGTCGCTCACCTGCCAGAGGGAGATCATCACCGAGGTGGCGCCGGCCAGCTGGAACGACCGCTGCAGGCCGTAGACCCCCTCGCCGTTGCGCACCTCCCCCAGACCGGTCTCACAGGCGCTCAGCACCACCATCTCCGTGCCGGTAAGGTCCATCATCGAAGCCTCATAGGCATTCAGGATGCCGTCGTCCTGCTCCTGTGAGGTGAGCGAGTCGAGGTTCTGGATGGTCTTGTCGGCTCCTGTGAAGAGGAGACCCGACCGCAACAGGGGGTTGGTGACGGCCCGCTGCGGCGCGATGCCGAAGATACGCTCTTCCCTTGGCGGGATGTCGGGCAGGAAATAACCATGCGTGGCCAGATGCAACACGCCGGGACGATGCACCCCCCGCACATGCGCTTCGGTAGCTTCCTTTTGTAGGTAGAGGGTGGTATGCCAGCCATGCCCCTCCAGGATCGTCTGCACTTTCTTCACCTCTTTCTCGGTCCCCGGCAACGGCGGCAACGGCATCTCTTTCATCTTGTCCCAGTCGAACCCCAGATCATACTGCGGATTGCCCACCAACACCGCATCTTTCCTGAGACGTGTCGTCTTCTCCCTCTTCAGGGTCACCAGATCCCCGATGTTGGTGAGGTAAAACACATCATGGCGGTCGATGACGAACGATCCGTCGTCATACTGCAGCGTGGCCAGGTTGACGAAGTTGTAGATGCCGTCGGGCGAGACATACCAGCGTTTTATCTTCTGAACCTTTCTCTCCACACTTCCCCAGAAAGGGGCGGCAAAAGGCACCTTCTCCTTGGCCTGCTGCATCGCCCGGCGGTATCCGGTGATGACCCTCTCTTCGAGTTCGTTCCCGTGGGGGATCTCCACCAGGAGGGGGCGTTCCGTTCCTGCGGTGACCACCAGTGCCACATACCGCACCACGGTATCCTTCCGGTAGTGCCGGTAATTGTCGAGCCGGACGATCTCGATGGCCGCCTCCCCGGGGGCTACCTGCCGCCGGATGGTCGCAAAGAGAGGTTTTTCCTTCTTACTGCCGCCGAAAAGTCCGGAACGGGCAGCCAGCTCTTTCTCCAGGTGTCCGACGACCGTCTCCAGTGAGTCGACATTGATCCCGTTGCTGCGGATCTCCTCCTTGGTCATCGAATACACTTTTGCCAGATACTGTTTGTTGTCGAGCCACTGCCGATAGAGTTTCTTCAGCTCTTCGTCATCGCCGGTGAGGATACGGTTGCGGATGCGGCTGGAGGTGTTCAGCAGGAGGGCCTTGGTGGCCATGCGGTAGTCGAAAAAGGCCGAAACCACCCCCGGCACTTTTTCCCCTGCCTCCATCGCAAAGTTGAAAAAGCGTTCAAAACGGGGGGCGATGGTATGCCAGAAGCTGGCCTGCCCGTATTCGCTGAGGGCGGGGAAGTAGCGGTCGATCTGAGCGATGTATTCGTCCAGGACCGTGCGATAGCGGGTAAAGGCTCCTTCATAGTTGTTCTCTTCCCAATCCAGAACAGCGAGGGCCTCTTCGAGGTCGGCGAGGCGGGGATGGTGGTCGGGGAGGGTCCCCCGCAGCACGGCCAGCGCCTGTTCGAGTTCGGGCCGCGCCGCCGCAGGCCGCTCCATGAAAAGATGAAAACGCCCCAGGTCGGCCATACAACCTGCCCAGGCCGGATGCGAGGTGCCGAACTTCTTCCCGTAAATCCCCAGCGCCTGCTTCAGCAGCGGCTCCACCCGGTCGTAACGCCCGTTGGAAAGGTAAAGCCCCGCCAGGTTCTGGAGCATCACCGCATAGTCGGGATGGTGCGTGCCCAGACGCCGCTTTTTGATGGCAATGGCCTCGAGGAAGATCTTCTCCGCCTTATCCTTCTTTCCCTCGGCCTCATAGAGCATGGCCAGGTTCACCTTCATCCGCACATAGTTGGGAGAGCGGTCGCGCAGGTTGTTGCCGGCCACGTCGAGGGCTTCCAGGAAGAGCTTTTCCGCCCTGTCATACTTTCCCAGTTGCTGGTTGAGGACGGCCAGGTTGTTGAGGATCACCGCATATGCCGCCGAGCTTTCCCCCAACGAGGCGGCGGTGAGCTGCAGGGCCCGCGAGAGGAGGTCATCCGCCTCACCGTAGCGGGCTGTCTCCTTGTAGAGAACGCCCAGGTTGTTGCACGATGCCCCCAGCGGCGCAGGATCACCCAGCTTCTCCCGCAATTCATAAGCCTCCCGGCTGTACTCCTCCGCCTCGGCATAACGTCCGGTGGTCTGCATCAACAACCCCAGGTTGCTCAGCACCAATGCATATTTTTCCGTCCCCTCCATCCCTTTTTGCCGCAGGAGCATGAGTGCCGTGAGGAAGGCGTTCTGTGCCCCCTGGTAATGACCCGTGGCATAGAGCAGCTGGCCCGTGCGGTTGTAATCGTCGGGATCCAGCTCCGAGAGACGTGCTTCGAGCTTTTCATCCCACGTCCCCGGCTTCGCGGCAAAACCGATGATCGAACGCTTGTAGGTCTCGAACTTGTCCTCCGCCTCGAACATGCCGGAATTGTCACTGAACGAGACGGCATAGTTGAGCTCGGCAGGGTCATACGCCTCGCTCCAGCGGACGAGGCGTGCCCGCAAACTGTCCTCAAGCGCCCGGGCACTCTTCTTCGCGATGTGGATCGCCTCCTTCTTCGCCTGTTTCAAAAGCTGCTCCTTGATCGACTTCCATTGTCCGTATTGTGGAATAGAGAAGAGAAACCAGAACGAGATGACAAACAAGAACTTTTTCATGACGGGTTGGGTTGGTTGGGTAAGACGGGAACCTCCTCTTTCCGGGTGAGGAGGCTCACGACGATGACGGCCATCAGGGCGGTCACGAACGAGGTGAAACGCACAGAGACAGCCTGATCGAGGAAGGTGATCTCCGACCAAACGACGGTGACGAGTGTGCCGGTGATCATGCCTGCGAGAACGCCCTGCCAGGTGGTCTTCTTCCATTTGAGCAGAAGGAGGAGGGCCGGCCCGAACGAAGCCCCCAGCCCCGACCAGGCATACGAGACCAGTCCAAAGACCAGCTTGGTGGAGGTGACGGCGATGACAAAGGCCATCACCCCCACGACCACGGTGATCAGACGGCTGAGGAAGAGGAGCCGCCTACCCGTCAGCTCACGGCGCAACGTGCGGTGGTAAAGGTCTTCGATCACCGACGAGGTGATCACCAGCAGCTGGCTGTCGGCGGTGGACATCATGGCGGCGATGGCGCCGGAGATGAAGATGCCGGCGAGCCAGGCCGGCAGGAAGTCGTTCGCCAGCGCCGGCATCACCTGCTCGACATCGCTGAAATGGCCTTCGCCATACATGGCCAGCCCCACCAGGCCGATGACGAAGGCGCCGGTGAAGGCGGGAACGGCCCAGGCGATGGCGATGCGGCGGCTGACCTTGATCTTCTCACTGTCGCGGATGGCCATGAAACGGGTAAGCAGGTGCGGCTGGCCCATGTACCCGAAAAACCAGCTGAGGCCGCCGATGACGACACTCACCGCCGCCAGGCCTGTCGCCCCGCCGGTGAGGCTGGCATAATGCGGGCCGGCCTGATGCACCGCCTCCCGCAACGAATGCCCCGTCGCCGAGACCTCGAAGAGCCCGACCACCGGCAACACCACCAACGTGCCGATCATGATGATCCCCTGGATGAAATCGGTCCACGCCACCGCAAAAAAGCCCCCCATCATGGTATAAAAGATGATCACCACCGCCCCGAGGACGATGCCCCAAAACTGCGGAATGCCAAAGGTGACAAAAAGCACCTTGCCCGCACCGTTGAACTGCGCCGCCAGATAGAAAGTGAAAAAGAAGACGATGATCAGCGACGAGACCAGCCGGATGAGATCGCCCCCCTGCCCGAGACGCTCGGAGAAAAAGTTGGGCAGGGTAATGGCATCGTACTTCTCCGACTGCACCCGCAGGTCTTTGGCGATGACAAACCAATAGAAGATGATGCCCAACACACACCCGAGGGCCGTCCACACATGCAGGAAACCGGCGGCCAACGCCGCCCCGGGAAGCCCTACCAGCAGCCAAGCCGACTCGCCCGAGGCACGCTCGGAAAAAGCCACCACCCACGGGTTCAGTTTACGCCCCGCCAGAAAAAAATCTTTGTGCGATTTGTTCGAATGATAGGTGAGAAACCCCACCAGCAACACCAACAACAGGTAAATGATGAACCCCAGTAACGTGAAATTCATGACTGTCGCACTTTTCGTTCGTTACCCCAGCTGAAAAACAAACTTAAAAATAAAAAAAAAGCAGAGGGGACCCTCATGGCCCCCTCTTTTTGTTAACCTACTCATAAACCCCGCGAAAAAACCTACTGCTTTCACTTTTATAGACGAAAAATAACCCGATTTGTTTCATCCCTCTCGGAAAATATTTTTTGTTCCTCGCATCTTTCATATTTCTTAACTTTGGGATCGATAAAATAAGGAGCAGGGGATGTCGATCACGGTACGCAATGTCACGAAGTGGTATGGTCAGCAGAAGGCGCTGGACAATGTCTCCTTCACGGTGGAGGAGGGGCATGTCACCGGCTTTCTGGGACCGAACGGAGCGGGGAAGTCGACGATGATGAAGATCATCACCGGCTTTCTGCCGCCCAGTGCGGGTGAGGTGCGGGTGAACGGTCTGGAGGTACGCGCCCACCTGCTGGAGGTGCGTAAGATGATCGGCTACTTGCCCGAGCACAATCCCCTCTATCCGGAGATGTACGTGCGGGAATACCTGCACTATGTGGCGGGCATCTACCGTCTGGGACGGCGCAGCCGCAAGCGGGTGGAAGAGATCATCGAACTGACGGGCCTGGGACCGGAACAGCACAAACAGATCGGCTCGCTCTCGAAAGGCTACCGTCAGCGTGTGGGGCTGGCCCAGGCGCTCATCCACGACCCGCAGGTGCTCATCCTCGACGAACCCACCTCCGGCCTCGACCCCAACCAGATCGTCGAGATCCGTGAGCTGATCAAAAAACTGGGCAGGGAAAAGACCATCCTCCTCTCCACCCATATCATGCAGGAGGTGGAAGCCATCTGCGACCGGGTGATCATCATTCACCGCGGCCGCATCATCGCCGACGAGTCGGAACGCTCGCTGGTGACACTGCAAAAGGAACAAACTCACTTCACCCTGCAGGTGGAGTTCAGCGGGAGTGTCCCCGCCCGCCTCCTGGAACAGCTCCCAAAGGTACTGGCCGTGGAGGAGGAGGGCCCCGGGACCTTCACCCTCCACTGCGAAGAGGATCTCCGCGAAGAGATCTTCCGCCTGGCCGTGCGCGAAGGCCTCACCCTGCGGGGCCTGGCCCTCGCCGGCCGGAACCTCGAAGATGTCTTCCGCGAACTCACCTCCCGCACCCCCTACGAGGCGTAAAAAAGCTGCGGCGTTTTGTTATCTGGCACATTTTCATTTCCTTTGCCTCCTGTGGAAAGATTTGGCTGATTGCAACCACGGAAAAAAATGCTAAAACAGTGTTCCCCACCTGCAACCCGGCCTTCCTTTCCCGGTGTTGTCAAACCTTAAAAAAATAACGATCATGCCTTATCTCTTTACATCCGAATCCGTCTCGGAAGGTCATCCCGACAAGGTGGCCGACCAGATCTCCGATGCTTTGTTGGATGAGTTCCTGCGCCAGGATCCCGAATCGAAGGTCGCCTGTGAGACCATGGTGACCACCGGCCTGGTGTTCGTGGGCGGCGAGGTGAAGACCGAAGCCTGGGTGAACATCCAGAACGTCGTGCGCGAGGTGATTCGCGACATCGGCTACACTAAGGCGGAATACCGTTTCGATGCCGACTCGTGCGGCATCATTTCGGCCATCCACGAACAGAGCCCCGACATCAACCAGGGGGTTGAAAAAGAGAACGAAGAGGAACAGGGCGCCGGCGACCAGGGGATGATGTTCGGCTATGCCAACCGCGACATGGACAACTACATGCCCATGGCCGTCGAGGTGGCCCACCTGCTGCTGCGTGAGCTGGCCGCCATCCGCAAGGAGGGCAAGGTGATGACCTACCTGCGCCCCGACTCCAAGTCGCAGGTGACCATCGAATACGATGACGACGGCACCCCCATTCGTATCGACACCCTTCTGATCTCTACACAGCATGATGAGTTCGTCATCCCCAAGGACGGCTCGCCCGAGGCGGCGGAGATCGCCCAGAAGGCGATGCAGGACAAGATCCGCGAAGATATCGAGGAATATCTCATCCCGCGTGTGCGGAAGAAGTGCCCCGAACGCATCCGCCATCTTTTTGAGAACGGCTACAAGCTGATCGTCAACCCTACGGGCAAGTTCGTCATCGGCGGTCCGCACGGCGACACGGGCCTGACGGGCCGCAAGATCATCGTCGACACTTACGGCGGCAAGGGCGCTCACGGCGGCGGAGCCTTCTCGGGCAAAGACTCCTCGAAGGTCGACCGTTCGGCGGCCTACGCCGCCCGCCATATCGCCAAGAACATGGTGGCTGCCGGCATTGCCGATGAGGTGCTCGTCCAACTGGCCTACGCCATCGGCATTGCCGAACCGGTAGGTGTCTTCGTCAATACGTACGGGACAGCCAAAGTGAAGGACACCGACGGCAACATCCTCAGCGACGGTGCCATCGCACAGAAGATCAAAGAGATCTTCGACCTGCGCCCCTACGCCATCGTGAAACGCTTCGGACTGAAAAACCCGGTGTTCCGCGTCACCTCCACCTACGGCCATTTCGGCCGCGAACCTTACACCGACGAGGTGGAGGTGGCCTACAATACCCACCAGGACATCATCACCCGCGTGGTCGACGGCAAGGAACGCCACTTTAAAAAAGTGGAATTCTTCGCCTGGGAAAAACTCGATTATGTAGACACCCTGAAAGAGGCTTTCGGTCTGCGGTGATCCGATATGCCGGGAAGATTTCAAATCCGGGAGGTGAAGGACACGGCGGAGGAGAAGGCATTCCTCCGGGTGCCCCTGCATATCTACCGTGACGATCCCCACTGGATCCGACCGCTTGACCAGGACATCCGGGATGTTTTCGACCCCCGCCGCAACAAGATGTTCCGCCAGGGCGAGGCGGTGCGCTGGTTGTTGCATGACGGCCACGGCCAGGCCGTAGGGCGCGTGGCTGCATTCATCAACCGCCCTGCAGCACGGAAATATGCTTATCCCGTGGGAGGGATGGGCTTCTTCGAATGCATCCGCGACCGGGAGGCGGCCTTCACCCTCTTCGATGCCTGCCGTCACTGGCTCGAAGAACGGAGGATGAAGGCCATGGACGGCCCTATCAACTTCGGCGAACGCGACCGTTTCTGGGGCCTCCTCGTGGAAGGATTCACCGAGCCCGGCTACGGAGTCAACTACAACCCGCCCTATTACAAAGAGCTCTTCGAGGCTTACGGGTTCCGCGAATATTTCGGCCAGCTCATCTACCACCGCACCGTCGAGAAGGGGGCCCTGCAGCCGGCCATGCTTGAGCGCGCACAGCGACTGCTGAAAAACCCGGACTATTCGTTCAGCTATCTTCCCCGCCAAAAGATGGACCAGCTGCCCGCCATGGTGCGTGCCATCTTCAACAAAGCCTGGGCCCACTTTCCCGGCGTTCCTCGGATGAGCGAAGGCCAGGCACGCCACCTCTTTAAGACCCTCCGCCCCATCCTCGACGAAAAACTGCTGTGGTTCGGTTATTACAAGGACGAGCCTATCTCCTTCTTTCTGATGATCCCCGAGATCAACCAGATCCTCAAACATATGAACGGCCGTATCCATCTGCTCAACAAGCTCCGTTTCCTCTGGTATAAGGATGTGCAAAAGGTGATCACCAAAGCGGTGGGCCTCCTTTTCGGGGTGGTGCCCGAACATCGCGGCAAAGGGGTGGAAGCCGCCATGATCTACGAATTCTCGAAGATCGCCTATTCCGAGAACTTCCAATACAAGGAGTTGGAGATGAACTGGATCGCCGACTACAACCCGCCGATGAACAAGGTGCTGCGCCAGATCGGCGCTACCGTCACCAAACGGCTTGCCACCTACCGCTACCTCTTCGACCCGGCGATCCCCTTCGAAAGGGCAGCCCTGGTCAACACCGGCAAAAGAAAAAAAGAAGATGGAAAATAAACCTCCCCTGCGGGCGGTCGTCTGGGACTGGAACGGCACGCTGCTCGACGATGTACATGTCAGCCTGCTGAGCGTCAACCAGGAACTGGAGGCCCGCGGCCTGCCTCCCATCAGCCGGGAATATTACCGGCAACATTTCGACTTTCCGGTCAAGGACTTCTACAAAAAACTGGGAATCAACTTCAGCCGCGACAACTTCGACGCCATGTCGGAACGTTTCCTGCAGACCTATTTCCGCAACCTCGGCAACGCTTCCCTCCATGAGGGAGCCGTGGAAACCCTCAAGATGCTGCAACAGCACGGCATCCCCCAATATGTGCTGTCGGCCATGGAACAGAAACGGCTGGAAAAGATGCTGGAGGATTATGGCATCTCGGGTTTTTTCAAAAGCATTGCCGGATCAAAGGATATCTATGCCGACGGAAAACTGGCAGCCGGGAAAGAGCTGATCCAGAAAGAGGCCATCGATCCGGCCTCTGCCTGGATGGTGGGCGACACCACCCACGATCTGGAGGTGGCCCGGGAATTGGGGCTGCAATGCGCCCTTCTCGCCTGCGGCCACCAAACCCGCAAACGCCTCATAAAAGTCCATCCCCTCGTCTTCGACCATTTTTCCGAACTGAAAAACTTCTTCCTTTCCCTGCTCTGAACCGGCCCCCGACCCTTCCTTTTCCCATCAACCGAACCATGTCGATTTTGAAGTAAACGTAGGAAACTATTTATATTTTTTTTGTTTCCTAAGTTTATTGTTGGTAACTTTGCACCTGAAATTCTACCAACATGGAGCAGAACCTGAAAAAAAGGATCGTGGAGAAAGCCGCCGAGCTCTACAACAAAGTGGGCATACGGAACATCACCATGGACGATGTATGCCACGAGCTGGGGATCTCCAAGAAAACACTCTATCAGTACATCACCGACAAGAAAGAACTGGTCAGGGAAGTATGTGAAATGGAGATGCAGCGCCGGCGGGAAGCTTTCGAAGCGATCCGCCGCAGCGGCCTCAATGCCATCGAAGAGATCTTTGAGGTGAACAAACTGGTGCTCAGACTTATCAAAAGCTACAATCCCACCAAGTTCTTCGACCTGAAAAAGCACTATCCCGACATCTACCAGAAGATCCGGAAAGGGCAACGGGAAAACATGTTCCGTTCGATGGTTGCCAACATCCGGAAAGGGAAGGAGGAAGGACTTTTCCGGAAAGATGTGGACGAGGAGGTGATCGCCAAGCTCTACATGAGCCATACGGAATATCCGCTTGAGAGCGACCTGCTCACTCCGGAGGAGTTCACCTCTCCCCGTTTCATCATCCAGGCGTTCCTTTACCATGTTCACGGCATCGCGAACGAGAAAGGGAAGGAACTGATCGACAAATATTCCCGACAAATGCGGCAAAATGACGACCATTATGAGCTGGCATAAAAGAAAGATCCTGTGGGGATCGTGGCTTCTGTTGTCGTTCACCTGCCTGCCGGTGCAGGCCCAACAGGATACGGTGTACAGTTTCTCCCTGAAGGAAGCCCAGGACCATGCCGTGCAATACAACCTGACGGTGAAGACCAGCCGAAAGGACCTGGAGCATGCCAACCAACAGATCAAGCAGTTCCTGGCCACGGGGCTCCCCCAGGTGAATTCCAACCTCAACTACCAGGACAATCTGGTGCTCCGTACCACCCTGATGCCCGACTTCATCCACGGCAATCCCGACAACAAGATCCCGGTCCAGTTCGGCAGTCAGCATACGGCCGATTTTGGCGTCGGCGTGAGCCAAATGGTCTTCAACGGCCCCTTCATCGTCGGCCTCGAAGCCACCAAGATCCTGCGCAAGCTCAACGAACAAAACGTGGTCAAGACCGAGACCGATATCCGTGAGACGGTGGCCCGGACCTACTACCTCGTGCTCCTCGGCCGCAAAACAGCCGGCGTGATCGAGGAGAACCTCCGCAACATGAAGAAGACCCTGGAAGATACCCGCAAAATGTACGAAGCAGGCTTCACTGATGACATCGCTGTCGATCAGTTGCAGGTGTCGGTCACCTCGCTCGAGAACGCCGTAAAATCCGCCTGGCGGCAGGTGGCTGCCTCAGAGCGCCTGCTGAAGTTCCAGATGGGTCTCGACCTCGACACCCCCATCCGCCTTACCGATTCGCTCGACAACCTGATCGCAGCGATCGATGTGCCCTCGATCATGGTAAAACCCTTCCGTCTCGACAGCCAGATCGAATACCAGGTGGCTTCCACGCGCGAGGAGCTGGCCGCCATCAACCTCAAGAAGGAGAAGTTCATGTACATGCCTACCATCAACGCCAACTACATGAACCAGTGGTCGGCCATGCGCAACACCTTCTCTTTCTTCGATCCCAATGAAAAATGGTACCACTCCTCGTTCCTGGGCATCAGCGTGGCCATCCCGATCTTCAGCAGCGGCATGCGCAAGGCCAATGTAGGTATGCGGCGCATTGAGCTCGAGAAGGCCTCGATCAACAAGGAGTTGCTCTCTGAAAACCTGCAGCTGCAATACCAGCAGGCACGCGATGCGCTCATCACCGCCTGGGAGAACTTCCAAGCCCAGCAGAAGAACGTCGAACTGGCCCGCAAGGTGGTGGACAAGACACGGGTGAAGGTGTCGCTGGGCACCGCCTCCAGCCTCGATCTCACCCAGGTGAACAACCAGTATCTCGATACCCAGACCCGCTATTTCACCGCCATGATCGAACTGCTTAAAGCCAAGATCCACCTCGACCGTATGCTCAACCAACTGTAAACCCTCATGCACATGAAAAGGATATTGCGCAAAACTTCCGTATTCTTTCTCGCACTCGTCCTGTTGGGAGCCTGCCAGCGGGGCAACGACATCGAAAAGAAGAAAAAGCAACTGGCCCGCTACAAGACCCAGCTCGTAGAGCTTACCCTCAAGATCAAACAACTGGAAAAAGAGTTGGCCGCCGACACCCTTCATGCCGGTCCCTCGCTCATCCCGGTCAGGACCCTCACCCTCCAACCCATCCCCTTTTCCCACGATGTGGAAGTGTCCGGCACGGTGATCCCCGAAAAAGAAGCTTTCGTCAGCTCCGAGATCAACGGCCAGATCAAAAAGATCTATGTCATCGAAGGCCAGCATGTCAAAGAGGGACAACTCCTGCTGAAGCTCAACACCGAAGTGACCGAAAGCTCGATCGCCGAGGCCAAAGCCCAGCTGGCCCTGGCCGAAAAGCTCTATGAAAAACAGAAAGAGCTGTGGGACCAGCACATCGGCAGCGAGGTGCAATATCTGCAGGCCAAGACCAACCTGGAGGCTGCCCGCGAACGGCTCCGTTCGCTCGAGGCCCGTCTCGACATGGCTTATATCAAAGCCCCCTTCGACGGGATCATCGACGAGATCCACGCCAAGGAGGGAGAACTGGCCGCCCCCGGCCGCCAGTTGGTGCAACTGCTCAACCTCGACCGCATGAAGATCTATGCCGACGTCTCCGAAACCTACCTCCAAAAGGTCCATAAGGGCGATAAGGTGGAGGTGCTCTTCCCCGACCTGGACAGCGAACCCTACCGTCTCTCCGTCTTTCGCAAGGAAAACGCCATTAACCCCAAAAGCCGCACCTTCAAGATCGAGATCAAACTGAACAACCCAGGCTGGTATATCAAACCCAACCTCTTCACGCTGGTACGCTTCCGCGATTACCACAACCCCCGGGCCCTGGTGGTGCCCTCGGAGATCATCAAGAAGGATATCCACGGTTATTTCCTTTACGTGGTCCGTCAGCAAGGCAAGGAGACCGTGGCACGCAAAGTGTACATCACCCCCGGTGTCTTTTTCAAGGACCATACCCAGGTGCGCGAAGGCCTCGCCGCCGGCGACCGGGTGATCGTCGAAGGCTACGACCAGGTGACCAACGGCGAAAAGATCCAGGTGACCGAATAAGCTACGACCAAACCGCATGACCATGGAAAACGAACCGATGAAGGACAAAGTGATCCGGAACTTCGGGTTGACCACCCTCTCGCTGAAGAACAGGAACACGGTCTTCCTGATGACGATCGTACTGGTCATCTTCGGCCTGGTCTCTTATATCCGCCTCCCCAAAGAGCTGTTCCCCGACGTGGTGGTGCCGACAGTCCTGGTGCAGACAGTCTATCCGGGCAACTCCCCCGCCGACATAGAGAACCTGATCACCCGGCCGCTCGAAAAAGAGATCGACGGGATCCGCGGCATCAAAAAGCTTACTTCCCAGTCGTTCCAGGACCTATCGTTCATC
>JAMOUS010000125.1 GCA_027067975.1 Bacteroidales bacterium
AAAACATTCGTCCCGGAGGGACTGAATGGACCGGGAAGGGATAGAACGATGAAGCGATAATGCGATAATGCGATCCGACTATGCAAAGACAAAAGAAAGCATTCCGTCTTCGATAGGGATTTTCCCTAAGGGATGCCTTCGGCAGAGATTTGGGATTTATTTGTTGTTATTTGGAATTTGGAATTTTCCCAGGGGGATGCCTTCGGCAGGAATTTTCCCAGGGGGATGCCTTCGGCAGGAATTTTCCCGAGGGGATGCCCTTGGCAAGGGTTTCCATTAATTTCCAAACCCTTATTTCACATTCGTAACTGAATTTCTTGCCAGAGCGATGCCCCGGACCCCGGTCACTTTCTTTCCAGCGCCAAAGAAAGTGACCAAAGAAGGTACGGTGAATCCAAATAGGCCTGTCATTCTCTTACGCCGTTCATCTGAATCGGAAAAAATGCACTTTCTTATCGATCTCTTATCAGAATGTTTGAATATTGGTTATTAGAATTTGGAATTTGTGATTTGTGATTTGGAATTTATTTGGTGTTTGGAATTTGGAATTTGTGATTTTCCCAGGGGATGCCTTTGGCAGGAATCTGTGATTTGGAATTTCTTTCTCACACTTTGAACCCGATGATCACCACGTCGTCGATCTGTTCCATTTCGCCTTTCCACTTTTCGAAGGTCTCGTCGAGGATCTTCTTCTGCTCGCTCATGGGGCGGCGGTGGATCGTCACAAGAAGCTCCTTGAGCGCCTTGTACTTGAACTTTTTGCCGTTGGGGCCACCGAACTGGTCGGCATAGCCGTCGGAGAAGATATAGAAGTGGTCGTCCTCTGCGAGGGTGATCGTATGGCGTGTGAAGGGGTCCATCCGCACGTGGATGGCCACGGGCATCTTGTCGCCCTTGATCTCGGTGAGGACGCCGTCGCGGATGTAATAGAGGGGGTTGTTGGCGCCGGCGAACTCGAGCACGCCCGCCTGCCTGTCGACGACGCACAAGGCCACGTCCATGCCGTCTTTCGACTCGCCCGGCACGCCCTTCTGCTGGAGGGCTTCGATGACATGGTTCCGCAGCTCGTTGAGGATCTCGTCGGCATGCAGGACGCCGTTCTCGCGCACCACCTCGTTGAGGAAGGCGATGCCGAGCATGCTCATGAACGCTCCCGGCACGCCGTGACCCGTGCAGTCGGCCGCGGCGATGATCACCTTGCCGCCCACCTCGGCCGCCCAGTAGAAGTCGCCGCTCACAATGTCGCGCGGCTTGAAGAGGACGAAGACGTCGCGGAAGAGGCTGCGTATCTTCTCCTCCCGCGGCAACAGCGACCGCTGGATGCGCTCGGCATACAGGATGCTGTCGGTGATCTCCTTCTTCTGCTGGGCGATCTGGTCGCGTTGCGCCTCGGCCAGGTCGCGCTGCTTCTCGATCTCTTTCTTCGCCTCCTCCAGGTCGCGCGTGCGCTCCCGCACCAACTGCTCCAGCACCTCCTTCTGCCGCTCGATGGTGCGCACCCGCCACTTGTACAGGGCATAGACGATCAACAGGAAGACCACCAGGCTCACCAGCCGGAACCACCACGTCTGCCAGAAAGGCTTGCGGATCTCAAAGGGAAAGCTGCTGGTATAGCTCCAGATGTTGTCCTTGCCCTTGGCCCGGTACACGAACTCGTACTCGCCCGGGCTCAGGTTGGTGTAATAAGCCTTGTACTCCTTGCCCCGCCGGATCATGTCGTAGCTGCCCTTGTGGCCGCGGAGGTAGAACTCATACTCGATCGACCGCTCGTCGGAGAAGAAGAGACCCGACACCTCGAACACCAGGTTGTTCTCGTTGTAGCGGAAGCGCTGCCCCGGCACCTTACGGATCTCCTTACCGTTGACCCACACCTTCTCGAGGTAACAGCGCGGCGAATAGGCCGTCTCGCGCTTCACCTTGATGTTGAAGTTGGAGATGCCGTGGTAGGTACCCACCCACAGCAGGCCGTTGGCGTCGACGAAGAGGCCGCCGCTGGTGATCTCGTCGCCGGAGAGCCCCTCTTTCGAGTTGATGAGGAACTCCTTGCGCAGCGTCTCTTTGTTGAAGTAGAGGAAGCCGATATTGGTGCCCACCCACAGGTAGTTGCGGTTGCGTGCGGGCACGATGGTCTTGATGATCACATGCTCCTCGCTGAGGGGGATCTCGCGGAAGATGTTGTTGTGGTAGAGGATGAGGCCTTTCTCGGTGCCCACCCACAGGCGGTCTTCGTCGGCGCAGAGCGACCACACCGACGCATCCATGGGCACGAAGATGTCGAATGTCCTACCGTTCCAGCGGATAAGGCCCTGGTTGCCGCCGCCGAGGATCTCGCCGTGCCAGCGCGTGAGCTGGTACACGCCGGCGGTGGCCTTGTTGCGCAGGATCTCCGGCGTGGCCGTGAGGTTGCGGAAATAATAGACGATGCCCCGCTTGCCGGTGAGGACGAAGATCTGCCCGTCGGGGGCGACGTAGAGGTTCTCCAGCCCCACCAGCAGCTGGCGTTTGTTCTGGCGGACGATGCGCAGGCTCCGCACATCGACCTCGAAGATCCCCTCGGTGGTGGCCAGGAGGATGTTGCGGTCGGGCAGCAGCGCCGCCACCACCCGCCCCTGCGACACCGGCAGGTGCGAGGTGAAGTTGACCAGCTCACCGCGGTAGTAATACACCCCGTCGTTGGTGCCGATCCAGATGCGGCCCTGCGCATCCTGCGTGATCGAATAGATGTAATTGTTGATGCGCTCGGGGAAGAAGTTGCGCAGGTTCTTCGTGTTGATGATCCGCTGCAGGCCGCCGGAGAAGCCGATCCAGAGGTTGCCCTCGTTGTCCTCGCAGTACGAGAGCAGCGTGTTGTTGATGAGCTCGCCGCCGGCCTTGTACACCACCGCCTTCTGGTCCATCGAGATGATCTGGTAGAGATGCGAGTCGTTCATCAGCCATATCGAGCCCGTGCGGCTCTGGCTGATGTCCTTGATGACGGTCAGGGGGATGCCGAAGCGGCTGTTGAGAGGACGGCCCTTCACGCGGCTCAGCAGCAGGGAGACCGGCTTGCTGAAGAGACCTTCGGGCGTGGAGAACCAGGCCCGGTCGTGCCGGTCGATGAAGATGGCATAGATATGTCCCGGCAGGAGACGCTGCACCTCGCCCTTGTGCGAGAGGTAATACAGTCCCGACGAGGTGGCGAAGAAATAGCGCACGCCGGCGGTATCTTCGGTCATGGCGTTGACATTGCCCGGCAGCGAAGGATAACGGTCCTGCAGACGCTGCGGCACACCCAGCGTGTCGAGCAGGAAGACCCCCTCGTTGCTGAGGAACCACTTGCGGTCGTGCCGGTCGATATAGATCTTGTTGAAAGCATGGTCGGGGAGGTACACCTTCACCACCGAGTCGCCACGGATCACGGAGATGCCCTTGGAGGTGGCCAGGTAGATGAAGCCGCGGCGGTCCTGCCGCATGTCGGAGACGGCGTTGTCGCTGAGGCCGCGCCGCACGTCGAACACCTCCATCTCTCGGCCGTTGTAGCGCACCACACCCGAGTTGGTGGCAAACCACATGTACCCCTTACGGTCTTGCAGGATCGAGGTGACATCCTCCTGCGGCAGGCCGTTCTCGACGCTGAAGAGGATATACGGCAGCTTGCCCGTCTGGAAGCGCTCGTAGTAGCTCTGCAGGAAATCCTGCGGGTCGAGGAAGGTGTTGCCCCGCTGCACGCGACTGAGCACGTTCAGAAGGCCCTTGCTCTTCGACTCGGCGAGGAACTTCCGCACCTTCTCCTCCAGCAGGGGCTGGTCCTTGCGCAACGCCCAGCAGACATCGTTGCGGCCGAGGATGATCTTCGGCTCCAGCTTGGGATAGAGAAAAGCATTGTCGATGATCGTATAGTCGGCCTTGCCGCTCATCACATCCTTCACGAAACGGCTCGTGGGCGCATAGTAAAAGCTGTCGATGCCGTGACGCAGGAGGAACTCCTCGTAACTGGTGCCCCGCCCCGTCACACCCCGCAGGTATCTCAGGTCGTCGATCGAGGTGATCTTCGTCTCCGGCTTCGCCAGGATCACATCCTCGGTGGTATAGACGGGGATGAGATCGACCTTCGTCTTGCGCCACGGCAGCGGGGCGAACATGTCACAGGCAATGTCGAAATAGTGAAAGATCTCGGGCGTATAGACACTGTCCTTGACGATGCGTCCCTCGCTGTCCTCCCAGTACTTCGAGAAAGATGGCACCAGCACGTATTCCATCTCCACGCCGAGGTAGTCGGCAAACTCTTCGGCCAGCGCCTGCATGAACTGTTTCGTCTTGCCCTTGTGATAGATGAAGTCGCGCTCGCGCAGCGCCACGACGATCTTCTTCGAACGGAGGATCTCGTCGAGGTCGCGGTGATACGGCTGGATGGGCGTATGCGGGTTGATGTTCTCGACGAACACCGAATACTTCTCGCCGAACTTCTCGTAGAAGATCTTGTCGAGGACGCCGTTGTGGCGGATGGTGGTGAAGAAGTTCTCCACCTCTTCTTTCAGGCGGTTGCCCTTTTCGACGGCCCAGGCCGAGTTGGTGATCTTGCTGATGGGGAAGACGATCATCACCTCGTCGGGATGTTCTTTGCGGAAGCGCAGCGCCTCGTCGGCGTCGAGGATGACGCCGTCGGCCCTGCCGTCGAGCACCATCTGCTCGGAGGTCTGTGAGTCGGGCGTGCGGAGCATCTCGATGCCGCCGCCGATCTTTTTGTTGATGGCCTCGAGGTGGGTCACATAGCTCGTCCCGTCCATGAGGGCGATCTTCATCCCCTTGAGCTTCTCCAGCCCCCGCGGCACCTCCACGTCCTTGCGGATCACCAGCAGCTCGGCCGACTTCAGCGTCTCGGCAAAGTCGAACAGCCGCTTCCGCCATTCGAGGATCGAGAAGGTGCTGCAGACGATGTCGGCCTTCTTGAAGACATCGGGCGTATAATGATACGAAGGGTTGGTCTCGAGGTCGGGCGGGCGCACGCCGTTGTGGCTGAACACCTCGTCCCAGCTGATGATCACCTCCTCGACCTGCAGGTTGAGGAAGCGGGCGAACTCATACGCCAGGGGGTAGTTGATGGTCTGCAGGTCGGAAGGGTCGAAGGCGATGTAGATCTTGCCGCTGCGCTTGATATCCTCCAGGCTGCGCGCACCGGCCGGCACCACCGCCAGGAGCCACAACAACAACCCTCCCGCCAGGGCAGGGAGAAGACGCCGGAAGGAGCGACGCGCCCGCGATCTTGTGCCTGGTTCCATTTCGTTATTTTGGACGTATATTTGCAAATAATGCGGATTAAAAATAATCCTTTTCATGAAGGATATCAATTTACGAAAAATATTTCTCAACACCATCGCGCGGCGCCGGCGGCTGCCGGTGCGTGAGGTGCGGGTGGGGGAGGTGCCGCTGGGCGGGGGTCATCCCGTGCGGCTGCAGTCGATGGCCACGACGCCGACGCTCGACACGGCGGCGTGTGTGGAGGAGGGCATCCGCATCATCCGTGCGGGGGCGGAGTACCTGCGCTTCACGGCGCAGAACGTGGCCGAGGCGGAGAACCTCGCCAACATACGCGACGCCCTGCGGCGCCGCGGCTACCGCCCCCCCCTCATCGCCGACGTGCACTTCAACCCTTCGGTGGCCGAGACCGCCGCCCGCATCGTCGAGAAGGTGCGCATCAACCCGGGCAACTTCGTCCGCTTCCCCGAGGAGCTCTCCTCCCTGCCGCCGCAACGCCGCGACGAGGCCGTCCGCGACACCATCCGCGCACGGCTGGTGCCCCTGCTGCGCCTCTGCAAAGCCCATGGCACTGCCCTCCGCATCGGCGTCAACCACGGCTCGCTGGCCCCCCGCATCGTGGAAACATACGGCGACACGCCGCAGGGGATGGTCACCTCGGCGATGGAGTACCTGCGCATCTGCAAGGAAGAGGATTTCCACCAGGTGGTGCTCTCGATGAAGTCGAGCAACGCCCGCGTGATGGTGCAGGCCTACCGTCTGCTGGTGGCGGCCATGGCCGCCGAGGGCGACCTCTACCCCCTGCACCTCGGCATCACCGAGGCGGGCGAGGGCGACGAGGGCCGCATCCGCTCGGCTACGGGCATGGGCGCCCTCCTGGCCGAAGGCATCGGCGACACGCTGCGTGTCTCCCTCACCGAACCCTCCGAGAACGAGATCCCCGTCGGGAAGAAGCTGCTGCACCACCTCTCCTCCCTCCGCGACGGGAGCATGACGCCGCCCTTCCCGCCCTCGTTCGATCCTTTCGAGTACCATGCCCCCGCTCTCGCCGGCCTCCCCGGCATTACCCGCACCCCGGCGGTGGTGGCCGCGCGGGAGCGGGGCGACCGCGCCGCCCGGCAGCCCGACCTGTGGTGGGAGAAGGAGCGCGGCCGCCTCGTCGTCGCCGCCAGCGGAGAGGAGGTCCCCTTCCTCGTCATCCACCCCGGCGACAGCGAACTCCCCACCCCCGCCGCCGCCCGCGACAAGGTGCTGGTGGCCGAGGCCCGCGAGGGGGAGGGCGCCAACGCCCTCATGAGCCTGCTGGCTCGCCTCGAAGCCCATCACCTCCACAACCCGGTGATCTTCAAAAAACACTACGACACCCCCGACCGGGAGGCGTTCCTCGTCGCCGCCGCCGCCGACATGGGACCCCTCTTCCTCGACGGCTACGGCCAGGGGATCTGGCTCGACCATCCCCGCTTTCCGGTGAGCGACATCGCCTTCATGATCCTCCAGGCGGCGCGCGTGCGCACCACCCGCCCCGAATACATCTCGTGCCCCTCCTGCGGCCGCACCCTCTTCAACATCCGGGAGGTCACGGCCCGCATACGCGCCCGCACCTCCCACCTCACCGGCGTGAAGATCGCCATCATGGGATGCATCGTCAACGGCCCCGGCGAGATGGCCGACGCCGACTACGGCTATGTGGGGTCGGGCAAGGACCGCGTCACCCTCTACCACCGGCGCGAGGTGATCAAACGCAACATCCCCGCCGACAGGGCCGTCGACGAGCTCATCAAACTGATCAAAGAGAAAGGGGATTGGAAAGATCCGGTGAGATGAGAAAACACTCACCTCATATCTCAAAGCCGCCGCTCGAGACATTTTCCATACACAAGTCCCCTCTTGAGAGGGGATAATCCCTCATAGCTCCCCGTTCCGTGGCACGAGGCGTGTGACGATGCCGAGCCGCTGTGCCGCTGCCACATGCTCCTCGCTGTCGTCGAGGAAGAGGGTCTCCTGCGGCACAAGGGCGTTCTCACGTAGCACCCGCTCGAAGATCTCCGGCATCGGCTTGCGCAGGCCGGTGGTGAAGGAGTAATAGGTACGGTCGAAGAGGTCGGACAGCCCCTGCAGACCGTACCCCTCGCGGAGGAGGGCATCGCACCGCGCCACATGGAGCGGGTTGGTGTTGCTCAGCAAGAAGGTGCGGTACCGTCCCCGCAACGTCTGCAGCAGCCGCACCTTGGGCTCGCGGAAGCCGACGATCATGCGGTTCCAGGCATCCGTCAGCACCGCGGCGCCGGGGTCGGCGGGAAGCAGCTCCCCCAGCCGGGCAAGAAAGGTGGAGGTGTCCATCTTCCCCGTCTCGTAGAGGACGAAAAGGTTCTTCCCGTCGTCACGCTGCAGGTGAAAGGCAGAGCCGTCGAAGCCCAGCTCGACAAAAGCCCGGCGCGACGCCTCGATGTCGAGGTCCATCACCACCCCGCCCAGGTCGAAAATGATATTCCTTATTCCCTCGGGTATGTCCATGCTTTTGAAAATTGGTTTATCTTAGTGCTCTGAACAGGGAGTAAATGTACGAAAAACGGGGGTCATGAAAGTGGGGGAACAGGAACTGCGGTCGATCCTTTTCGACCCGGCCCATCCGGGGGAGGTGCAGGTGATCGACCAGCGTGAGCTGCCGTGGCGGCTGGAGGTGGTGACGCTCTCCTCGGCCGAGGAGGTGTATCTCGCCATCCGCGACATGATGGTGCGCGGCGCGCCGGTGATCGGCGCCCTCGCCTCGTTCGGCATGTACCTGTACGCCTTCAACCACAGCACCGACCTGCACCTGAAGGAAAACCTCGACCATATTGCCGAGTACCTGATCTCCTCCCGCCCCACGGCGGTGAACCTCGCTTATGCCGTGCGGCGGCAGCAGGAGGTGTATGCCCCCCTCACCGACAACGACAGCATCATCCGGGCGATGCGCGAGGAGGCTGTCGCCTTCATGGAGCACGAGGTGGAGGCCAGCCGCCGCATCGGCGAACACGGCGTGAAGCTCATCGAGGAGGCCGCCCGCGCAAAAGGGGGCGAGACGGTGAATGTCCTCACCCACTGCAATGCCGGCTGGCTGGCGACCATCGACCATGGCACGGCGCTGGCGCCCGTCTACGAGGCGCACCGCCGCGGCCTCGCCATACACGTTTGGGTCGACGAGACCCGCCCCCGCAACCAGGGTGCCCGTCTCACCCTGTGGGAGCTGCAACAGGCCGGCGTGCCCTGCACCCTCATCGTCGACAACGCTGGCGGCCACCTCATGCAACACGGCCTCGTCGACATGGTCATCGTCGGCTCCGACCGCACCACCCTCACCGGCGACACCGCCAACAAGATCGGCACCTACCTGAAAGCCCTCGCCGCCCGCGACAACCGCCTGCCCTTCTATGTGGCGCTGCCCGTCTCGTCCATCGACCCTGCCCTGCACGACGGCCTGCGCGAGATCCCCATCGAGGAGCGCCCCGCCGCCGAGGTGCTCGAGATCGGCGGCATCACCGCCAGCCGCGAATACCACAAGGTGCGCCTCGCCCCCGAGGAGACCCCCGTGAAGAACCCCGCCTTCGACGTCACGCCGGCACGCCTCATCACCGCCCTCATCACCGACCGCGGCATCTGCAAGGCCTCACGCAAAGAGATCGCCGCCCTGCTCGAAAGAAAACACTGACCCGCACGTCCTATGTCCTCAACCCAGAAACGTATCGGCATCATTGGCGGTTCCGGACTGGAAGATCCCGCCCTTTTCACAAAAGAGGAAGACCGTACGGTGACGACGCCCTGGGGCGCCCCCTCCTCGCCGCTGGCCTTCGGCCGCATCGGCGACACTGCGGTGGTGCTCCTCTCGCGCCACGGGCGGCAGCATACCATCCCGCCCACACAGGTGAACAACCGCGCCAACATCCACGCCCTGAAGGAGGCGGGCTGCACCCATATCCTCGCCACCACCGCCTGCGGCAGCCTGCGCGAAGAGATCGGCCGCGGCGACCTGGTCGTGCCCGACCAGTTCATCGACTTCACCCGCCATCGCATCAACACCTTCTATGAGTCGTTCGCCCCCGGCGAGCTGAAGCACACGCCCATGGCCGAGCCCTTCGATGCGGCGATGCGGGCGGTGCTCATCCGCACGGCCGGCGAGCTGGGGCTGCGCTGCCACCCCCGCGGCACGATCATCACCATCGAAGGACCCCGCTTCTCCACCCGCGCCGAGTCGCGCATGTTCCGCAGCTGGGGCGCCGACATCATCAACATGTCGATCGCCCCCGAAGCCGCCCTGGCCAACGAGGCCGCCCTCCCCTACGCCGTCGTGGCCATGAGCACCGACTACGACAGCTGGCGCGACGACGAAGACCCCGTAAGCTGGGAAGAGGTGCTCAAGGTGTTCCGCGAGAACGTCCATAACGTCCTCACCCTCATCCGCAAGGCCGTGCCCGGGTTTTGATCCGCCTACGCGCGGTCAACCGCGATATGCGATGATGCGATAAAGCGATGATGCGATGATGCGATCCGCCTTCGCTGAAGCTTCGGCGGACGAGGTGAAGCGGGACAAGATAAAAGACAAAAGGAAAGGACAAAGACAAAAGAAGGCAAAAGTGTTAAGGCAAAAGGCAAAAGTGAGGAATAGGGAAAAATTGTGTAAGACGATGAACGTACTAGTCCCGTTAGGGACTTAAAGACAATCCCGGCCTGCCGGGATTAATTCGACCAACGTCTTTCGCTTCGGCTTCACCTCGCGAAAACCGGGTCTCATTAATAGGCAGCCACTTCAGTGGCTGTAATAGGGAGCAATAAACAAAACATACGTCCCGGAGGGACTGAATGGACCGGGTGCGATGCATGACGGAACTTCATTCTACCCCGCTGGGGCGAATGGGTTTGGGGTATGCCATTGTTGCACAGGCAATGAATTGCCTGCCTAACTTAATTCTGCCCCTATCGGGGCGTTTTGTCCCGTTAGGGACTATTTGAAAATAGGCAGCCACTTTAGTGGCTGTAATAATGGGACAATAAACAAAACGTACGTCCCGGAGGGACTGAATGGACCGGGAAGGGATAGAACGATGAAGCGATAAAGCGATAAGGCGATAAGGCGATAAGGC
>JAMOUS010000126.1 GCA_027067975.1 Bacteroidales bacterium
ACCAACGGCGCCGTCAGACGGCCGGAGAAGTGACCGCCCCCGCGCGGGTCGGCATAGCCGCCGTACTTCACCCGCGCCACGAAGTCGGCATGACCGGGACGGGGGATGTCCTTCAGCTTGTCATAGTCGCGCGAGCGCACGTTGGTGTTGCGGATCATCAGCATGAGGGGGGCGCCGGTGGTGTGACCGCGGTATACGCCGCTGACGATCTCGGGGATGTCGGGTTCGCGGCGCGGCGTGGTGCCGGCGGCGCCGCCGCGGCGGCGGTCCATGGCCCGCACCAGCTCCTCCTGCGCCAACGGTATGCCCGGTGGCACCCCGTCGATGACCACCCCCACCGCGGGGCCGTGCGACTCACCAAACAACGCTACCGAAAATAATCTGCCAAAGCTGTTCATAGAATTGAGTTCTTAGTTCCCAGTTTGGAGTATGGAGTTCCGTGTTCCGTGTTCCGAGTATCGGGTTCATGGTGACCATGTTTTCACTTTTCCTCCCAGTTTCCGAAGGTCGTCGAAGAAGGCGGGATAGGACTTGCTGACGCATTCGGCCCCGCGGATGGTGACGGGTGTTTCGGCGCGCAGGGCCATGACCGCCGCGGCCATCGCGATGCGATGGTCGTGGTGTGCCTCGCTGGTGCCACCCTGCACCCTGCCGCCGTGGATGATCATCTCATCCCCTTCGACGTCGACGCGTACGCCGAGGTTTGCGGCCTCCTGCTGCAGTGTGGCGGCGCGGTCGCTCTCCTTCACGCGCAGGCGTCCTGCGCCGTGCAGGACGCTGCGTCCCGGCGCATAGGCTGCGAGGCACACCAGCGGCGGCGCCAGGTCGGGGCAGTGGGTGATGTCGAAGGTAAAAGGCTTCAGGGCGCTCTGCCGCACGCGGAGGGAGGTGCCGTCGGTCTCCACCGCCACGCCGGCACGGTCGAGCGCCTCGAGCACGGCCCTGTCGGCTTGGGTGCTGGCAGGGTCGAGCCCTTTGACGACCACCTCTCCGGCGACGGCGCCAGCTACCAGCAGGAACGCCCCGCCGCTCCAGTCGCCCTCGACGGTCACCTCCGCCGCCCGGTATTCCTGGTTGCCGGCGATCTCGAAACGGCTATAGGCAGGATCGTGTTCCGCCCTCACGCCGAAGCGGCGCAGCACCTCCAGCGTAAGATCCACATAAGGCCGGCTACGCAGGTCCCGCACCTCGAGTAGGGAGTCCTCACCGGCCAGGGGCAGGCTCATCAGCAGGCCGGTGACGTGCTGCGATCCTTTCGAGCCGTCGACGACGGCCCTGCCGCCGCGCAGGGGTCCCTGCACGGTCACCGGCAGACGCCCGCCGCTGGTGGTGATGCGCGCCCCCAGGCTGCGCAGGGGCTCTTCGAGCATCTGCATGGGCCGCGACATCAGCGACCCCCGTCCCGTGACGGTCATGGGCTGCGAGAGCAGCGCCGCCAGCGGGATGAAGAGGCGCGCCGTGAGGCCCGACTCGCCCACGTCGAGCACATCATCGCGCAAGGCGATGCCGCCCCGCACTTCCCAATGGTTGTGTTCTCTCACTACGTCGGCACCGAGAGCTCGCACCACCTGCAACGCCGCCAGCACATCATCGCACACGCCCGCATGGTGTAACACCGTCACCTCACGGCTCAGCAACGCTGCCGCCAGCACACGTATCATCATGCTCTTCGACGCCGGTGCGCGCACCTCCCCCTCCAAAAAAGAAGGAGCCACCGTCACCGTCCACTCCTTCATCCCCATATTGTTCAGATCGGCAATCATCTTTCAACATTCAAAGTTCCTCACATATCCTTCGATCTCCTCATCGGTCATCGGCACGATCTCCGGCTTCCCTATCTCCCGCAGAAGGATGAAGGCGATGGTGTCGCCGCGACGTTTTTTGTCATGGGTGATCAGCTCCATCACCTTGGCATTGTCCGGCTTGATCTCGGGCAGGAGGCCGAGCTGCTCCATGATCAGCAGGACGCGATCGCGCACCGCGGCGTCGAGCATGCCGCGTTCGACGGAGATGTGCAGGGCCAGTTTCATGCCGCAGGCCACGGCGACGCCATGGGGCAGGTCGTAGAGGCGCTCGATGCCGTGGCCGTATGTATGGCCGAAGTTGAGAATCTTCCGGATGCCGCTGTCGTCGAGATCCTCCTCCACCACCTCGATTTTGGCCCGTACACTCCGAGCGATGATATCATTAAGCAGCAAGGTATTCAGTGTCACTTCATCGGTATCTTTCCCTTCGAGAAGGTCGAGGATGCGGGGATCGCGGATCAGGCCGTACTTGACCACCTCGGCCAGGCCGCTGGCGAACTCGCGCCGCGGCAGGGTATTAAGGAAGTCGGTGTCGATGAGGATGAACTCCGGCTGGCGGATGGTGCCGACCATGTTTTTGTATTCCCCCAGGTTGACGCCGTTCTTCCCTCCGATGGCGGCATCCACCTGTGCCAGGAGGGTGGTGGGGATGAAGCCCATCGGCACGCCGCGCAGGTAGGTGGCAGCGACGAATCCCACCAGGTCGGTGACTACGCCGCCGCCGAGGGCCACCACCAGGGACGACTTATCGACATGGCGGCGCAACAACTCCTGGTAGAGCAGGGTCACCCGTCCGAGCGACTTGGCCTGCTCCCCCTGGGGGATTAGGATCGTCTCGTACCCCTCGAAAAGATGACCGTGCAGGCCGAACACCTTCTCGTCGGCAAACAGGATCACATGCCGGCCGCGCACCTGCTCCTCCAATAATGGCATCACCGGCCCCAGCAGAATCTCTGAGGCACCGCAAGTCGAGATCAGACGATGACGTTCATGCATTTTCCCGCTCCTCCTCTTCGTTCATGATGCGGTTCTGCTTCTTGATCGACTCCTGATGGATGGCCCGGAACACCTTGTCGACGAACTCCTGACTGAGGTCTTTCTCAAGGGCCTGGGCCAGCCGCTTGCCGACGATCTCGTTCCAGCGCGTGTTCTGGAAGATGGTGATGTTGTTGGCCTTTTTGTATCGTCCGATCTCCTCGGCGATGCGCATCCTTTTTTCCAGGACGTCCATCAACTCGTCGTCGAGCAGGTCGATCTGCTTACGCAGTCGCGAGAGGGTGTTCTTCACACGGTCGTCATGCACTTCCGGTTCGCGGATCACGAGGCTGTCGAGCAGTTTCCTGAGGTCGGCGGGTGTCACCTGCTGTTCCTTGTCGCTGAGGGCCGCGTCGGGGTTGATGTGCGATTCGATGAAGAGGCCGGTGAAGTTAAGGTCCATCGCCTCCTGCATGATCTCCTGCAGCAGGTCGCGCCGTCCGGCAATGTGGCTGGGATCTGTGAAGATGGGCAGTTCCGGCAGACGGCGGTGCAACTCGATGGGGATCTCCCACTGGGGCACGTTGCGGTATTTCGTCGGACCGAAGTAGGAAAAACCGCGGTGTATGGCTGCCAGCTTGCGTATGCCAGCGCGGTTGAGCCGCTCGAAAGCCCCCAGCCAGAGGTTGAGATCGGGGTTCACCGGGTTCTTCACGAAGATGGGGTTGTCGAGCCCTTTCATGGCGTCGGCCAGGTCCTGGATGAAGAAGGGGTTCACCGTGGTGCGGGCCCCGATCCAAAAGATGTCGATCTCGTATTTCAGCGCCTCGAAAATATGGGAAGGCTGGGCCACCTCGATGGCGATCTTCATCCCCAGTTCTTTTTTCACCCTGCGCAGCCAGGGAAGTGCCTTCGAGCCCATCCCCTCGAAGCTGCCCGGGCGCGTACGGGGTTTCCATACGCCGGCCCTGTAGACGGTGATGCCCATCTCCTTGAGCTGCCGGGCAGTCTCCATCACCTGCTCTTCCGACTCGGCGCTGCACGGACCGGCGATGATGTACGGTTGTCCGCCCCGGTCACGCGTGCAGTCCAACTGCTCCAGATCCAAATTGTATTCCATGGCTAGTAAGTTAATATTTTTTCGATGTTCTTTTCCACTCTTTCAATGGCCTCTTCGATGACCCGCTCCTCTTCGCAGAGGGAGACGCGCACGTATCCTCTTCCGTTCTCGCCGAAGATGCCGCCGGGAGTGATGAAGACGCGGGCCTCATAGAGGACACGGTCGATGAACGCAAAGGCGTCTTCGCCGCCGGGGGTGGCAGCCCAGACGAAGAGCCCCTGGCCGCCCTCATCGTAGCGGCATCCGAGGGTGTCGAGGAGGCGGTAGATGAGGGTGCGGCGCCGCCGGTAGCGGTCGTTCTGTTCCTGCAGCCACGCCCGCGGGGTGTTCACCGCCTCCACGGCTGCCAGTTGCAGGGGCTTGAAGATGCCCGACTCGATGTTGCTGAGCACCGTGAAGGCGGGGGCGACGAGCGCCTCGGCGCCGGCGAGCATGCCCACACGCCAGCCGGCCATGTTATAGGTCTTGCTCAGTGAGTTGAGCTCGACGGCCGTCCCGCGGGCGCCCTCCACCGAGAGGATGCTCAGCGGCTCGTCGTTGAGGATGAAGCTGTAAGGGTTGTCGTGGCAGATGAGGATGCCATGGCGGCGGCCAAAGGCGACGAGGCGCTCGAAGAGCCCGCGTGTGGCGGGCCGCCCCGAGGGCATGTTGGGGTAGTTGACCCACATCATCTTCACGCCACGCAGGTCCTGCCGTTCCAGCACGTCGAAATCGGGATACCATCCTGTCGCTGCAGAGATCTCGTACGGCACCGCCACGGCCTCGACCATCTCGGTGACGGCACGGTAGGCGGGATAGCCCACGTCGGGCACCAGCACGCGGTCGCCGGGGTTGAGGTAGGCCATCGAGAGGTAGAAGATGCCCTCCTTGGAGCCGATGAGAGGCACCACCTCGCGGGCAGGGTCGAGGGCGACACCGTAATGTTCGCCGTACCAGCGGGCGAAAGCCTCCCGCAGGGCAGGCAGGCCGCGGTACGACTGGTAGCCGTGGACGTCAGGCTCGGCCGCCAACGCCGCCAGGCGGCGCCGCACCCCCTGCGGAGGCGGCATGTCGGGATTGCCGATACCCAGGTTGATCACCGGCATCCCCTCCGCCGACATGCGGCGGATCTCCTCCAGCTTGCGGGAGAAATAGTATTCCCGGGTCCGTTGTAACCGTCGCGCTACTTCCATGGCTCAGATGATCTTTTTTCCCACAGGATAGATGCCCAGCTCACCCAGCTCACCCGTGAAGGGACCGATGGCATGGTACGCCTGACGGTATAGGTCGAGGTCGTCGAAGATCAGATCGACATAGAAAGCATATTCCCACTCCTTGCCGATCACAGGCAGCGACTGGATCTTGGTAAGGTTCATATTGTAGAAAGAAAGGATCGAAAGGATCTTCGAGAGACTGCCGATGCGGTGAGAGAGGGTGAAATAGATGGATGATTTGTTGGGTTTTGTTCCGTCGATGTCATGGTTGCCGTTCTCGCTGACCACCAGGAAGCGGGTGTAGTTGGTGGGGTTGGTCTCGATGCCGGCGGCGAGGATCTCCAGGTCATACATCTTTGCGGCCAATTCGCTGGCGATGGCGCCGATACCTTTCAGCTCTTTTTCGCGTATCTCCTGCGCCGACATGGCGGTGTCGACACTCTCGATGAGACGGATGTTGGGATAGCGGTCGAAGAACTCCTGACATTGCAGGATGGCCATGGGGTGGGAATAGACCTCGTGAAGGTCTTCGATACGTTGGCCGGGGAGGGCGACCAGGTTGTGACGGATGCGGAGGAAGATCTCGCCCACGATCTTGCGGTGCGACTCACGCAGCAGGTTGTAATTGGGCAGGATGCTGCCGGCGATGGAGTTCTCGATCGCCAGGATGCCGTAGTCGGCCTTGCGCTCACGCAGCGACCGGAACAGGTCGTTGAAGGTGTTGCGCGGGACGATCTCCACCTCCTCCGGCTCGAAGTAGTGGATGGCCGCCATCTCATGAAAGGCGCCAAAGCCCCCCTGGATCGCGATCCTCTTCTTTTTTTTCGTCTCGTTCATGACGCATCTTTATTCAAAAAAAAATCCCGGCGTCTGACCGGGATCCTTCATTTCGTTCCATACGGGAATCCCGTCAGACATGCGGTCTGGCGAAAAAGTAAAAATAAAAGTATGCAAAGCTTGCCTTCATCTTCGATCGTCGTTATCCACGGCAAACATATTCAAAAATCCTTTTCGGCGCAAGTGGAGGACGGATTTTTTTCACTTTTAGCAAATTATTCCCCTTTTGCATAAATATTACCTACCGGACGAAAAAAATTCTTTCTGACATTTTCCTCTTTGTTCTTTATCTTTCGTCATCTTTTTTTTCTATGGCGATTCAGAAAAATACGAGTGTCTCTCGCCGGCGCTTTGTGGGGGTGGTGCTGGCGGCGGCGGGGGCGTTGTTCCTGCTGCTCACGGGGCGTATTGTGCGGCGCGGGCGGGTGTTGCGGCGGCGGCGCACGGTGGTGCTGCCCGCCTCCCTGCCGGAGGGCATCTCCTTCCACGACGGCGTCATCGCCGTGCGCCACGGCGAGCGGCTCACCCTCCTGGCGGCGCGCTGCACCCACCTGGGCTGCACCCTCGAGGCTGCCGGCGACGGCACGATCCGCTGCCCCTGCCACGGCTCACGCTTCGACGAGAGGGGCCGGGTGCTGCAAGGCCCCGCCACCCAACCCCTCGAGCGCCTCTCCTGGCACCGCGACCGGCAGGGCCGTCCCGTGGTGAACCTTTAGCCCTACTGTATGCTATGAACACCCGGCGACATATCCTCCACACCCTCTTCCGCGACAGCCTGGGCGACTGGGCCCTGGCGGCACTTGTGGTGGTGCTCCTCTCCGGCATCGCCGTGGCGCTGCCCTACGCCCCCGCCGCCGCCCGCACCAGCGTCACGGAGATGATGCTCTACAACCCTGCTGCCGCCTATGCCCGCAACCTGCACTACTGGAGCGCCCAGCTCTTCCTCGTGCTGGTGCTGCTGCACATGTGGGACGAGATCACCCGCGGGGGCGAAAAGCGGTTGCGTACGGGCGTATGGTGGCGTCTCATCCTCAGCCTGCCCTTCCTGCTCTTCGCCATGCTCAGCGGCTTCCTGCTCAAGGGTGACGCCGACAGCCTCGAAGCCCGCCACATCCTCACCGACCTGCTGCGACGCCTGCCCCTCGCCGGCGACACACTGGCGGCCTTCTTCCTGGGCGAGGGCGACACGCTGCTGACGGTCTACCTCCAGCACCTGGCCACGGCCACGCTCATCATCCTGTTCGTGACCTTCGAACATGCGCGGCGCCTGTGGCCGAAGGGCAGGATACTCCTGGGGGTCCTCCTCCTCACCGCCGTGGCGGCCCTCTTCTTCCCCGCCCCGCTGCACGACCCTCACGATCCGGTATTGAAGGGACCGTGGTACTTCGTCGGCCTTCAGGAGGTGCTGCACTACATGCACCGTCCGGGGCAGATCTGGTGGGTGCTGGCCGCACTGCTCTTGCTGCTGGGGCTGCTGCGTCATTGGAAGGGGCGGTTGTGGCGGCAGATGCTGGCGGCGCTGCTGGGAGTGTATCTCCTGCTCACCGTCACCGGTCTTTTTTTCCGCGGCGAGGCATGGCAATGGCACCTGCCTTTCTCCCGTGATGGCACCGGGATGGGGATACGTCCCACGGCGACGCTGGTGCGGTCGCTCGCCGCTCCGCCGCTGACGCCGCCGCCGGGCGTGGCGGCCGCCCGCGACGAAGGGTGTGTGGCCTGCCACGGCGTCACCCGCGGCCATGCCGCCGCCCACGACCCCGCCGCCATCGGCTGCTCGTCCTGCCACCTGGGCAACCCCTACACCCCCGACAAAAAAGCCGCCCACCGCGACATGGTGCTCGTCCCCGGCAACCTCGCCGACGCCCGCCGCACCTGCGGCACCGCCCGGTGCCACCCCGACATCATCCCGCGCGTCGAGCAGAGCCTCATGGCCACCCTATCCGGCATGATCGCCGTCGACAAGTACGTCTTCGGCGAGCGCCCCGACCCCGACGGATATCACCACGTCGATGCCCTGAAAGAAAAAAAACGCCTCACGGCGGCCGAGAGCCACCTGCAGACGCTCTGTGTCTCGTGCCATACGCGCCGCCGCAAGGAGGCACCCGCACGCATCGCCGGGGACCGCCGCGGCGGCGGCTGCACCGCCTGCCACCTCCACTATGCCGACACCTCCTGGCAGCAGTGGCAGGCCTACGTCGCGGGCGGCCGCCACGACACCCTCCTCCCCCGCACCCACCCCTCCCTAAGCATCGCCGTCACCGACGACCACTGCTTCTCCTGTCACAGCCGCTCGGGCCGCATCAGCACCAACTACGAGGGGTGGCATGAGACCTTCCTCACCGCCGGCGAGATGCCCGACAGCGTCCACTACCGCCTCCTCGCCGACGGGCGCGTCTTCGTCCGCCGCCCCGACGACGTGCACCATGCCGCAGGCATGGCCTGCATCGACTGTCACAACTCTTATGATGTGATGGGCGACGGACGCCCCCACCTGCATGAGGAGGAGGCGGTGACGGTGCGTTGCGAGGACTGCCACACGCGGCAGGAGCGGCCCCGCCGGGCGCGCAGCCGTCTCGACGCCGGGACGTCCCGCCTGGCCGGCCTGCGGCATTACCCTGACGACAGCGTCGTCGTGGGTGTGCGGTCGGCCAACCCGCTGCTCAACGTCTTTGCCACCAACAGCGGCTATGTGCTGCGCCGCCAGCGCGACGGCGCTCCGCTGGCGCTGCGTCCTCCCGCCCTCCGCTGCCGCCGCGACAGCGTCCACGGCGACCTCACCTGCAGCGCCTGCCACACCGCCTGGGCCCCCACCTGTATCGGCTGCCACACCACCTACGAGCCCGGCACCCCCGGCTACGACATGCTGCATGGCGACCGCCCCACGCGGGGGACATGGGTGGAATACGCCGGCGTGATGAACGCCGACCCGCCCACGCTAGGGGTGCGCCTGCGCAACAGCCAGCGCGAGATCGTCCCGGCCATCCCCGGCATGGTGCTCACGGTAGACACGGCCAGCTACCCCGGCGGACGGCGCCACGACACCCTCTTCCACCGCCTCTTCGCCCCTGCCGAGCCGCACACCACCGCCCGGCGGGGCCGCTCCTGCCGCTCCTGCCACAACAACCCCCAGGCCCTGGGCTACGGCAAAGGCATCCTCACCTACGACACCACCGGCGGCACAGGACACTGGACCTTCTCCCCCCACTACGCCCCCCTACCCTACGACTCGCTCCCTGAAGACGCCTGGATCCCCTTCGGCGGCACCCCCCCCTCACCCTACTACGCTACCCGTACGAACCTGCGTCCTTTCACCCCCGAAGAACAACAGCGCATCCTCACCGCCGGCGCCTGCCTCACCTGCCACGACGAAGACTCGCCCGTGATGCTCCGCAGCCTCTACGAATGGGAAAAGGTTTTACAAGAGCGCAGCCCAAAATGTATCTTGCCCCGCTAAAGAATCCATTTTTGTTTTTTTCCCTCATTCCTTTTCTTTGCAAGAAAGAAAAGCTTGTATCATGAACCTCCTGTGGGCATCCCTGGCTGTCTTTTTCCTGAACCTCCCGTTCGGTTACTGGCGCGAGCACGTCCCGAAGCTGTCGGCACCATGGTTTCTGGCCATCCATATCCCGGTGCCTTTTGTGATCGCGATGCGGTATCTTTTCCGGTTGGGATTTCAGTTGTACACCTATCCGGCAATGGTGGGAGCCTTTTTCCTGGGACAGTATCTCGGCGGACGTCTTTACGTCCGCTATGCGGGGCGTTACCGTCTCTCGGGCAACCTCCTCCTCGACCTGCTGCGGCTGATGAGCGGCAGCACGGCGCTGGCCAAGAAGCCCATCCTCATCCTGAAGGCGGGCAACACCTATGATGAGGTGATCCGCGAGCACGGCGATTTCGACGACTGGATCCGGGCCAAGCTCTATCCCGGCGAGCCGTTGGAGGCGGTCGACGTGTTCCGCGAGGAGGTGGAGATGCCCGATCCTTCGCGGTACGACGGTTTCATCATCACCGGTTCGCATGACGACGTCACCGACCACTCCCCCTGGATCGAGCGGCTGGCGGGATATGTGATGTACTTGCAGGAGCGCGGGCTGCCGGTGCTGGGCATCTGCTTCGGCCACCAGCTGCTGGCCTATGCCGCCGGCGGCGAGGTGGGCAACCACCCCGGCGGCCAGGAGCTCGGCAGCGTCATGGTCACCCTCACCCCCGAAGCCCAAAAGGACCCTCTCTTCCGCGGCCTGCCGGGATCGTTTCCTGTGCATGTCAACCATGCCCAGACGGTCACCCGTCTCCCGGAAGATGCAACCTTGCTGGCATACAACGACTTTGAGAAGACCCACTCGTTCCGCACGGGCAAGAACGGCCGGGGGGT
>JAMOUS010000127.1 GCA_027067975.1 Bacteroidales bacterium
CAGTGGTTAATGTTCGGCGTTATCTCCTGAAAAATAACGCACAAAGATAGAGGATACACAAAGAAATACAAACACCCGGCCCCTCCTTTTGCCGTCAAAACAAACTTGCTTATCTTCGAAAAAAAAATTTTGCCATGTTCTCAGGGATCGTCGAAGAGACCGCCAGGGTCGTAAAACTGGAAAAAGAGCAGGAGAACCTGCACATCACGCTGACATGCAGTTTTGCGCATGAGCTGAAGATCGACCAGAGCATCGCCCACAACGGCGTATGCCTCACCGTCGTCCGCCAGGAAGGCAACACCTATACCGTCACCGCCATCCGAGAAACCTTGGAGAAGTCGAACCTCGGCCTCCTGAAGGTGGGCGACGAGGTCAACGTCGAACGCTCCATGAAGATGGACAGCTTCCTCGACGGCCACCTCGTGCAGGGCCACGTCGACCAGACGGCCGAATGCACCGACGTCAAAGAGGTGGAGGGAAGCTGGTACTATACCTTCGCCTACCAACCGGCACAGGAAGACTATATCACCGTCGAAAAAGGCTCTATTGCCGTCAACGGCGTCAGCCTCACCGTCGTCAACTCCCGGGAAACATCGTTCCAGGTGGCGATCATCCCTTACACCTACGAGGTGACCAACTTCCACAATATCCGCCCCGGGACGATCGTCAACCTCGAATTCGACATCATCGGCAAATACATCGCCAAGATGGTGAAACAACAGGTGGAAAGCTATCTTAAAGACAAAAGATAAAAGACAAAAGATCCAAATGATCCAAAAGATCAAAAGCCGAAGTTGATCCCCATGTGCCAGGTATCGGTGGTGCCCTGCCAGAACTCCGGCGTATAGGAAGGGTTGCCCGTTTGTTTGCGGTGGGAATATCCCAGCGTAAGGTACCCGTCGTTGATGATCTGGTAAGAGAGGTTGAGGGCCAGAAGCTGCTGCTGCCAGTCGACATGCTCGATGAAGGGCAGTCCCAGGCGGCCGTTGTTGCCCAAGGGGGTGTAGTCGGGACCCTTGCGCGCCGCCGACCAGCTCAGGCGGGCGGAAAAGCCGCGTAGGGGCCGCCATGCCAGAGCCAGGAAGAGCTCCTCCGAGTTGTCCTCCAGCCAGTATCCCAGGTTGTAACGGTTGGTCTCAAAGGTGAGCGTAGGCACATAGTGCTGATAGGCCAAAGGATTGGTGCGCGTGTACTCGGCCGTGAACATCACATCCCGCAACGGCCAGTTGCTCAGCTCACCGCCGACCTTCCAACTGTAAAAGTTGCTGTGACGGTCGGGATCGGTCATCCGCGACAGGGAGATCTCATCCAGGAAGAGGGTGGTGTAAAGATAAAGATGCCGGATCTGCCGCGAGGAGACACCGAGGAACATCTGCGCGTTCATGTTGTCGATCCCCGCACTGTATGTATGGTCAATGCTTTTGAAGAAGACGAACGGGATAAGATAGGCCGGGAAAGGACCGGCATAGTCGTAGATGATCGAGTTGCCGAAATAGATGTGCAGGCGGGGCCAGGGCTTCACGGTGTAAAGATTGGCGGCGAGATACTTCGGCATGTAATACTTACGGTAGGTCATGTGGTCGCCGTCCTGGAACCAGTAGCTGCGACTGCTGTCGACGACCATCGAGGCGAGCCAGCCATGCGTGTACCGGAACTCGATCCACCGTGCCGGCGAAAGCAGCAGGTCGAGACGGACGAACGAAGGGGTGCGGCCGCCGAAGATATTCGCACCGGCACGGCCATCCCCCCAGGCGAAATTGTCCTTGACCAGGCCGAAATGGCCCCATTTCCAGGAATAGAAGACCCCACCGCGCATCTCGCTGAAGTCGTTGTCCCCCTTGTAGTTGCTCGCCGGCAGCTGTTGCAGGTAACGCGGATCACGGATCTTGCGCGAGTCGTGGTTGTCACGAAGACTCGCCTGGAAACCCCAGTGCTCGCCCACATAGGCAAAAGCCTGCGCGCCATTCCAGCGGTGATATACCCCGCCGTTCCCGTTGTGCCAGTACTCCACCCCCAGGATGATGTTGGCGGCAATGGTGAAAAGCGAATCCTGGTAACGGATCAGGTCGAAACGTTTTTTGTACTCCCCCTCCGGACGAAGTTCTTTGTTGAAATCACGAAGATAGAACGCCAGCTCTTTCTTCTGGCGAGGGGTGAGGCGGTCCTCCTGCTCCTGCAATGCCTGCAAACGCTCGGCAATATACATGCGCGACCAGGGCTTCGCCTCCGACGTCACCGTGATGAGATGCTCCGCAGCCATCTCCTCCAGGAAAGCATACACCGCCGTATTGGAGATATCGTACAACACCGTCTGGGCCGTCACCCCCGCCGGGAAAAGAAACAACAGGAAAATCAGTACCTTTCTCATCAACAGGAAAATGGGTTCCATACAAAAATAGGAATTATTCTTGACCCCCCTCTTCTCCGGCCTTCCAACCGGATACGGTTTGAAAATTTCTGCCGGAGGCATCCCAATGGGAAAATTCCAAATTTCAAATTCCTGCCGCTGGCATCCCTACGGGAAAATAAATCCCAAATCACAATAATCAATATTCAAACATTGAATTGGTTATCGGCACATCACGTCCCCGGAGG
>JAMOUS010000128.1 GCA_027067975.1 Bacteroidales bacterium
CGGGTCACTTTCTTTTATCTCAACTTTCCCTACGACACCATTCGCTACTCCTTCTATGTGGTCGACCGTGCCGGCCACCGGAGCAACACCGAAGAAACCCCTTTCTTCGTGCTCCCCAAAGACTAACGCTGTACCGATGATCACCGAAAACAACAAAATGGTGGACCTGGTCCACAGAAACTACAACCTCATTCCCGTCCTCAACCGTTTCGGTATCGCCCTGGGTTTCGGCGACAAAACCATTCGCGAAGTCTGCGAGGAGAAAGGCCTGAACCTCCCTTTCTTCCTGGAGATCATCAACTCCTTCCTCGACGACGAATACTTCCCGCGGGAACATCTCATCTCTTTTCCTCTCCGCCTCATCGTCGACTATCTCACCCGTACCCATCAGGACTACCTGGAGAAACGGATCCCGGAGATCGAGGCGATCATCTCTTCCCGGGAGGAGGCCTGTTATGAAAAGGAAGAGCACAATTTCCTGCTTCTGAAGTTCTTCCGTGAATACAAAGAAGAGCTGATCCTTCACATCCGCCGGGAAGACGAACAGGTGTTCCCCTATGCCCTGGGTATCGAAAAGCTTTACCATGAGATGGATTCACGGAGTATCAAGCCTGACGAGATCCCCCGCTACTCGATCATGGATTATCTTCGTGAACACGACAACATTGAAGAGAAACTTTTCGACCTGAAGAACATCATCATCAAGTACCTTCCGCCCCCCCGTAATCCGGAAGCCTGTTTCCGGGTGATCGCCATGTTGTTTGACCTGGAGAAGGACATGAACGACCACAGCCGCATCGAAGAAAAGGTACTGGTGCCCAAAGTGGCGGTCATGGAACAGAAGCTGCGGCAACCGGAAGGTCCGGACAAATCCCGCCGCTCATGAGCAAGGTCAATTTCCTGATCGTCACCGGATCATACGTCTGCCGCACCGGCTTGCGCTTCCTGCTCGAAGAGCTGGATGTGACGGGGAAGATCTATCTGGCTGACGACACCGACCACATCACCTCCACCCAGGCCGACGTTCTCTTCGTCGACACCTCCCTGCCGCTACCGCAGGAACTACTTACCACCCCCCGTAGCGAACGTCCCCTCCTCGTGGGCATCGGTCACCACCACGACCACGAACAGCCGAGGCAAAGAATCCCCTACGACCACCTCCTCGACCTCTCCCTCACCAAAAGCGAACTGCTGAAACAGCTCAATGAGCTGATCGAAAGCGAAGGATACAACCCCACCACATCATCCCGCGAAGAGAAGCTCAGCGAACGCGAAAAACTGATCCTGCGTTACGTGGCCCTGGGATTCACCAACAAAGAGATCGCCGAAAAACTTTTCATCAGCACCCATACGGTGATCACCCACCGCAAGAACATCACCCGCAAGATCGGCATCCGCACCGTATCGGGCCTTACCATCTACGCTTTGCTGAACAACCTGATCGAAATGGATGAGATTAACGCTTCCCGCTGATTACAGCCGGATGCCCATGAAGAGCACATCGTCCACCTGGAAATAATCACCCTTCCAGTTGAGGAAATAGTTCTTCACCTCCTCGTATTGCTCCTGCATGCTGAGCGAATGGATCCGTTCAAGCAACTGTTTCACCCGTTCCACTTTCATCTTCTTTCCTTTCGGCCCTCCAAACTGGTCGGGATATCCGTCGGAAAAGAGGTAGATCGTATCGCCGGGACTCAGGTCATACTCCTGGTCGTCGAACACTTTGTCGCCGGTGAACTCTCCTCCCACGCCACTGCGGTTGCCCCGGATGTAATAAAGCTCATTGTCGATGAAGAGGATCACCGGCCGCATCGCAGAGGCGAACTTGATATGATGGGTCGAGGGGGTCACCTCCACCACGGTGATGTCCATGCCGTCGTTCGACTTGCCATCACGGTCCTGGTTGAGCGAGTTGACAATCTCCCGGTCGAGGAAGCGTAACAACTGCGAAGGCGACTCATAGCGGCCCTGGTTGGTAAGGTCTTTGATCAACGTCGAGCCGATCATCGACATGAAAGCCCCCGGCACCCCGTGTCCCGTCGAGTCGGCACACACCACCAGATAACGCCCCTCGTCCACAGGCCCCCACCAGTAAAAGTCACCGCTCACAATGTCGCGCGGCAGGTAAAAGACGAACGACTCGGGGAAGACCTCCTGCAACTTCCTCAAAGGCGGCAGGATATTGCGCTGGATGCGCCGGGCATAATTGATACTGTCGGTGATCTCCTTGTTCTTGATCTCGAGCTCCTCCTTCTGCCTGATCACCTGATGCGTGCGCTTGTCCAACTCCGTCTGCAGGTATTTCTCCAGCCGGATATGGTTCCGCTCCCGCACTTTCAGGATGATGAAAAAGATCAACACCAGCAACAAGGCCATCAACGTGATGAACCACCAAGTCTTCCAAACCGGCTTGCGGATGATGATGCGCAGCGTCACCGGCTCGTGCACCGAATAACCCGAACTGTTGAAAGCCCGCAGCTTGAAAACATACTTTCCATCCTCAAGGCGGGGATAGTAAGCATACGGAGTCGTGGTCACCTCCGACCACTGCTCGTCGTAATTTTCCAGTTTGTACTGATA
>JAMOUS010000129.1 GCA_027067975.1 Bacteroidales bacterium
GATCATGGAACTTGAGGCACATAAAAACCTCACCGTCATTCTCACCGGCGTGAAGGGACAGGTGCGCGACATGTTCGAAAAGATCGGCATTATCCCCAACCTGGTCAGGTACGACGAATGCTTCGATAGCCGTGAGGAGGTGGAAGCTTACCTGCAGAAAAAATTCAAACATTTGCTGGAAGATGGAAAAGAGGCCGTTAAGTAAGGAGGAGCTGTTACAGCTCACGCCGCAGGAGGTGCTGGAGCGGTTGCGTGCCGGCAACGAACGCTATGTGCGGGGCGGGATCCTGCCCCATGATGCGGCGGCGGCGCGGGAGCGCACCGCCACCGGCCAGCATCCCTATGCCGTCGTGCTGGGATGCATCGACTCGCGTGTGGTGCCGGAGATGATCTTCGATGCCGGCCTGGGCGAGCTCTTTGTCGTACGCATTGCCGGTAACATCGTCAACCGTGACATCCTGGGGAGCCTGGAATATGCCTGTGCCGTCACCGGCTCGAAGGTGGTGGTGGTGCTCGGACATACCTCTTGCGGTGCGGTGAAGGGCGCCGTCGACGGCGTGGTGCTGGGTAACCTCTCCGGCGCCCTGCGTCCCCTGCAGCTGGCCGTGGAGAAGACCGCCCGCCTCCTGCCGGGCGACCATACCTCCGCCGACAAGGTGTTCGTCGACAGCGTCGCCCGCAAGAACGTCCATATCTCCGTCGACGACATCCGCCGCCAAAGCCAGGTGCTGCGCGAGATGGAACAACGTGGCGAGATCATCATCGCCGGCGCCATGTACGACCACCTCACCGGCAAAGTGAGCTGGGAATAGTCTCCCGGTCCCGGCATTTTGAGATTTCCTTTCTTTTTCATAACTTGCCTTCGCAAGAAGGTCAAAATGCCTGCGATCAAAAAATACAAGAAACTTTTCGTCCACCACCTCTTTGAGTGCTGGATCTTTTAGGATCGTACCTGCCCGGGGGGCCCCGGCATATCTGTTTCTTTCCTGTTTATTCCTTCCCTTTTTTTATTGTTGGTCATTTCCTTGGATGAAAGGTCTCATCTTCGATATCAAGCGTTATGCGGTGCATGACGGTCCGGGCATCCGGACGACGGTCTTCCTGAAAGGCTGTCCGCTCTCGTGCTGGTGGTGCCACAACCCTGAGGGTATTTCACCGGAGCCGGAGGAGGTGGTGACGGTGCACCGCATGGAGGGGCGGGAGTTTCCCGTGCGGGAGAGCGTCGGCACCTGGATGGATGTGGAGAAGGTGATGACCGAGATCGACAAGGAGCGTACCTTCATGGAGGAGTCGGACGGCGGGGTCACCTTTTCCGGGGGCGAGCCGCTGTGGCAGGCCGGATTCCTGGAGGAGCTGCTGCTGCAGTGCAAGCGGCGGGGATACCATACCGCTGTCGACACGACAGGCCATATCTCACGAAAAGCCCTTGACCGGGTGATGCCTCTGACCGACCTCTTCCTCTACGATGTGAAGATGATGGATCCCGTCCGGCATCAGCATTATACGGGCGTGTCGAACCGGTTGATCCTCGATAACCTGCGCTACCTCGCCCGCGAGGGGAAGCAGCTTTTCATCCGAATTCCCGTGATCCCGACGATCAACGATGACGCGGAGAACATCACCGCGACGCTGCACCTGCTGAATGAGCTGGACGGGGCTGTCAGGGAGGTCGACCTGCTGCCATACCATGCCCTGGCCGCACACAAGTATGAAAAGTTCGGCAGGGAATACCGTATGGAAGGTGTGCCCGAGCCGGATGAAGGGGAGATGGAACAGCTCCGGGAACAGTTCGAACGGGAAGGATTCAGGGTGAAGATAGGAGGATGAAATGTGATACGAAAAATAAAAAACCGGAAGTTCCCAACTGAGAACTGGGAACACCGAACTCCCAACTCCGAACTCCCAACTGGGAACACCGAACTAAGAACTAAAATTGATCAATGATGATGACAAAAAGGATCGAGCGGTTACGTGAAGAGAGCCTGCAGGCGGTGAACCGCATCTCTGCGGAGCGGGCGGTGCTGGTGACGCAGTTTTACCGGAATCCGCGAGTGCAGAGCCTGTCGGTGCCGGTGCAGCGGGCATTGGCTTTTGAGCATTTTCTCCTGCACAAGTCTCTTTGGCTGGGCGAGGGGGAGCTGATCGTGGGAGAGCGCGGGCCGGCACCCAAGGCCACGCCCACCTATCCTGAGATCTCACTGCATTCGTTGAAGGACCTCGAGGTGCTCGATACGCGGTCGAAGGTGTCGTTCAAGGTCGACGATGAGGTGCGGCGTCTTTACCGTGAGGAGATCATCCCCTTCTGGCGGGGGCGTACCAACCGCGACCGCATCATGGCGGCGATGGAGCCGGCATGGCTGGCAGCCTACCGGGCGGGGGTGTTCACCGAGTTCCAGGAGCAGCGGGCGCCGGGGCATACGGTGCTGGGTGACAAGATCTACCGCATGGGGCTGCTCGACCTGCAGCGTGAGATACGGCGCCGCATCAAGGCGCTCGACATGGTGAATGATCCCGACGCTTATGACAAGCGCGAGGAGCTGCGCGCGATGTATATCGCCGCCCGCGCCATGATGCGTTTTGCCGCCCGCTATGCCGGGCTGCTGCAAGAGAAAGCCAAGGAGGAGCGCGACCCGCAGCGGCGCGCCGAGCTGCAGCAGATGGAAGCCGTCTGCCGGTGGGTGCCGGCCCGCGCTCCCCGTACCTTCCATGAGGCCTTGCAATACTACTGGTTCGTCCACCTGGGCGTGGTCTCCGAGCTCAACCCGTGGGACTCCTTCAACCCCGGCCGCCTCGACCAGCACCTGCTGCCCTTCTACCGCCGGGGACTTGAGGAGGGCACCCTCACCGAAGAACAGGCACGCGAACTGCTACAGGCCTTCTGGGTTAAGTTCAACAACCATCCCTCACCCCCCAAGATCGGTGTCACCGCCCAGGAGAGCAACACCTATACCGACTTCGCCCTCATCAACCTGGGCGGCGTAACCCCCGAAGGCGACGATGCCGTCAACGAGCTTACCTACCTCCTTCTCGACGTCATCGAGGAGATGCGCATCCTCCAGCCGTCGTCGATGATCCAGGTGAGCCGTAAGAATCCCGACCGTTTCATCCTGCGGGCTCTCGACATTATCAAGACCGGCTTCGGACAGCCGTCGGTGTTCAACACCGACGCCATCGTGGCCGAGCTGGTGCGCCAAGGCAAGGACATCGTCGACGCCCGCCGCGGCGGCGCCAGCGGATGTGTCGAGGCGGGAGCCTTCGGCACCGAAGCCTATATCCTCACCGGCTACTTCAACCTCAATAAGGTGTTGGAGATTACCCTGTACAACGGCCGTGACCCCCGCATGGGGAAAAAGATCGGCCTCGCCACCGGCGACCCCCGCACCTTCCGTACCTTCGACGAGCTGATGCAGGCCTATCGTACACAGCTGAACCATTTCCTTGAGATCAAGCTGAGGGGGAACAACATCATCGAAAGGATCAACGCCCGCCATCTGCCGGCGCCGTTCCTGTCGCTCTTCATCGACGATTGTATCGCCAACGGCCGCGATTACAATGCCGGCGGCGCCCGCTACAATACCAGCTACGTACAGGGTGTCGGCCTCGGCAGCATCACCGACAACCTCACCGCCTTGCGGTACCATGTCTTTGACAAGAAGAAGATTACCATGGCGGAGATGCTGGAGGCGCTCGAGCATAACTTCGAAGGGTATGAGGAGCTGCGGCACGAGTTGGTGTACATGACGCCCAAGTTCGGCAACGACGATGACTATGCCGACCGGCATGCCCGCGAGGTATTCGAGATCTTCTTTGCGGCGGTCGACGGCAAGCCCACGGCCCGCGGCGGCACCTTCCGCATCAACCTGCTGCCCACCACCAGTCATGTTTATTTCGGCTCGGTGATAGGTGCCATGCCCGACGGCCGCAAGGCCGGCGAACCCCTCTCCGAAGGGATCTCGCCCGTGCAGGGAGCCGACAGAAAAGGCCCCACCGCCGTGATCAAGTCGGTGGCCAAGATCGACCACCTGCGCACCGGCGGCACGCTGCTGAACCAGAAGTTTTCGCCCGACTTCTTCAAAGATCCCGAGGCAAAGAAAAAGCTCACCGCCCTGATCCGGTCGTACTTCCGCATGGACGGCCACCACATCCAGTTCAATGTGGTGAGTGCCGACACCCTGCGGGATGCGCAGAAGCATCCAGAGAAGTACCAGGATCTGATCGTGCGGGTGGCGGGGTACAGCGACTATTTCAACGACCTGGGCACCGACCTGCAGAATGAGATCATCCGGCGCACCGAGCATGAGAGCATGTGAGAGCGTCAGAGGTGGGCGAGGATCTCCGCCATCTTGCGCACCTTGCGGATGTCGACCTCCCAGATGTCATATTCGGGGATGCCCTCCATGCCGCCCATGAGGACTTTGGGGTTGCGGAAGGTCATCCCTCCCCGTACGAGGTGGCCGGCGGCGGCGTGGTATTCCTTGGCGCCGGTATAGCGGGCGAAGGCTTCCAGGTTCTCTTCGTTGAGGTCGCCCCCCGGGAAGATGGTGATCCTGTCGCCGGCTTTTTCGATAAGGCGGCGGATGAGCGCTTGACCTTCGACGGCGGTGGCTTCCTGGCCGGAGGTGAGCACCCTGTCGACGCCCAGGGCGATGAGGGCATCGAGGGCTTCGAAGGGGTCGCGCGTCATGTCGAAGGCACGGTGGAAGGTGAAGCCCAGGGGCCGGGCCAGGGCGAGCAGCTCGCCCGTGCGTTCGGTGTCGACGGTGCCGTCGCTGCGGAGGACGCCACTGACGATACCGTCGACGCCGGCCTCCTTGCAGAAGAGGATGTCGCGCTTCATCTCTTCGAACTCCAGATCGCTGTACAGGAAGTCGCCGCCGCGGGGGCGGATGATCACATAAAGCGGGATATGGAGCCGCTTACGCGCGAGCGTGATGGCCGCCGGCGAAGGGGTGGTGCCTCCCTCAGGACGGGCGGCGCACAGCTCCACACGGCCGGCGCCACCCTCCTCGGCGATGACCGCCGAGGCAACCGAATAACAGGAGATCTCAAGCAGTTTTTTCATATTGTTCTTTTCAGGATGATCTTCCAGCCGCCGGTGGCGAGGCCTTTGTGCGGGTCGGTGAGGTCGCGCCGCCGGAGCAGGATCTTGGTGGTGGTGCCCTCTTCCAGATGCAGGGAGGGGATCACGGTCTCGCGCAGGATGGCAGGGACGGGATAGCCTTTGCCGTTGACGAAAAGGCAATAGTCTTCGGGGGGTGTTCCCGCAAAGTGGAGGGTGTAAGTGCCACTGGCGGGCAGGGCGGGATACCACACCATCCGCACGATGGTGGGATGGAGCGAGTAGTAGTCGTGGCCACTGAAGCTGTGGTAGGCGATGGCGTTGGCAGGGGTGAGCAAGAGAGTGTCGCCGGCGGGGGATACGACCCTTTCGGGGGTGTAATGGGGATCTCCGCGCAGCGTGACCTTGAGCACCGCCGGCAGGCTCCCCGGCGGCGGAGGGACGATGTGGATAAGCAGGGTGTCGGCGTGCTGCTCCCAGTGCAGGGGATGTAAGATGTTGGAGAGCGGGGTGACCTTGATGATGTCGGCCCGGAGGCCGGCCACATGCACGACGCTGTCGTCAGGGGGGCGGAGCAGGTGCAAGTAGAGATGACTGGGGCGGGCGGTGGCCACACCCCACGGCTGCGGCACCAAGGGCACGGCATGGGTGCCGTAGACCGCCTCGGCGTTCTGCTTGAGCCAGCGGCCCATGCCCTCAAGCACCTTCCGCTCGAAGGGGATCACCTCCCCGTCGCCGGCAGGGCCGATGTTGAGGAGATAGTTGCCTCCCTGGCTCACCACCAGCAGCAGGTCGCGGATCTTCTCCCGGATCTTTGCCTGTGGGTCGCCCCGCTCCTGCCAGGAGCGGTAACCCCATGTCTCGCGGAACATCGAGGCGGGCGTCTGCCAGGGTACACCCATATGGAAACGGGGGCGGTAGTTGTCGCCCATGACAATGAAGTCGCCCTGGTCGTTCCAGATGCGGCCGCTGATGAGACATCCCGGCTGGATGCGTTTGACCAGCTCGCGCACCTCACGGCTCTGCTTCGGTGTGGGCGAGCCCATGTCGAACCAGATCTCCGAGATGGCACCGTATTTCGTCAGCAGCTCTTCGATCTGGTGGAGGTTGTACTGATGATGTTCCGGAGGTATGGAGTCGGAGTTGCGGGTAGAGGTGAAAGGCAGGGCGCCGGGGTAGTGCCAGTCGATGAGCGAATAGTACACCCCGAACTTCAGCCCGTGGCGCCGGCAGGCTTCGGCCAGCTCGCCCACCACATCGCGGCCGTAGGGTGTGGCATCGACGACATTGTATTTTGTGTATTTCGAATGGAACATGCAGAAGCCGTCGTGGTGCTTGGCCGTGATGACGATGGTATGCATGCCGGCATCTCGTGCCAGCAGGGCGACCGAGTCGGGATCCCAGCGGGTGGGGTTGAAACGCCGGGCCAGCAGCTCATACTCCTCCTTGGGTATGCGGGCATGACCCATGATCTGCTCACTGTAACCGGAAATACGTTGCCCCTTCCATACGCCTGCGGGAAGGGAATAAAGTCCCCAGTGGATGAACATCGAGAACTTATGCTGTTGCCACTCCTGCAGTGCCCTGCGTGTCTCGGAGGAGAGAAAACCCTCTGCCGGGGGACAGACCGCCTTCTCCTCCCTTTGGCAAGAAGAGAAGAACAACAGTGCCGCTGTACCCACCCCGATGGCAATATTTCTGATGGTATTTTTCATTTGGCAATGGGTCGTTCCGGGGTTGGAGTTCAATGTATCGTTCTTTTATTTCCCTTTTATCTTTTCCCTTTTTTTACATTGAAGCCTTCGATCTGTATGTCCGGTTTCTCACCGCGGCAGTCGCTTTCCTTGACCTCGATATGAAGGGTGCGGCTCTCTCCGGGCATAAGGGTGATATAGTTGTCGCTGTACAGTACGGGCAGGATGCGGTCGCCGCTCTTGTGGCGCACCACTTTCAGGCGTATCATCAATGCCGGCGTGTCGGAGTTGTTGTGGAGGGTGGTGGTGAGGTGCCAGGTCTCTCCTTCCCGGTTCATGGTGGTGGCTGTGGTGACGGTGGCTTTTTTCAGCTCGTGGATGGCCGTGAGGTTACCTTCCTTGTCGCCGCGCAGGTAGAGGTTGCGGGAGATCACCCGGCTGCTGTCGAGGAGGGTGAGGCGGAGGAACTGCAGTGGGCAGGAGGGGTTGGAAGGAAGGGCGGCTACACGTATCAGCGTGTCGGCGGGGAGGGTGATCTGCCTGTCGGAGCGGGAGACCTCCTGTCCCTGGGCGTTGAAGATCTGTATGCGGGCGGTGAAGGGGCCGCCGTCACGGCCGCTGTAGTTGATCACCTCCACGCTGTCGGTGAGGACATTCCACTGGATGTGGAGCGGCTCACAGGCTTTTTTCGCGCCGAAATAGGCGGCGGTGGGTTCCAGGTAGTAGTCATAGGTCTGCCAGGTGAGGGAGGGCCAGGCGGGATGGCTCATCCACAGGAGCAGACCCATACGGTGGCGTCCCTGGGCTTCGAACATGGCGCGGTAGCCGTCGTAGTTGACGAACTGTGCCAGGGTGAGCCAATCACGGAGGTCTTCGGCGCCGCCGTACTTTTCTTTTACCAGTTTGTTGAAGCTGATGGCGCTCTGGGCGCCGCTGGCGCAGTAGTCGTGCAGTCCCCACATGCGTCCCTGCGGCCACAGCGCACTGTCGGGAAGGGTGGCGCGCATGCTCTCGAGAGTCATGATGTTGGGCATGCCCATTTCGCTGTGGAGGGTGCGGGTGGCCCTTTCGGCAAAGTAATACTTGAGCGGCATGGCACGGTAGGGGCCGTGCCCGCTCACCACATCGGCAGCGGAGTTGGGGATGTAGAGGATGCCGGGATGGTACTTGTTCACCAGCTCCCGCAACCCCTGGTCGAGGGCCTTGGGAGGATAGCCTTCGTTGCGGCCACAGTAGAGCGCTATGGAAGGATGGTTACGGAGACGCAGCAGTAGGTCCCGGGCATTGTCAAGGAACATCAGGTTGTCATCAGGGTCGGGACCGTCCCAGGGGTTGGCCAGCCAGAAGTCCTGCCACACCAGGATGCCATACTTGTCGCATGCCTCCCAGAACTCTTCGTCGCCGGTCATCCCCACCCAGTTGCGGATCATGGTGAAATGCATGTCGCGGTGATAGCGGACAGCCGCATCGTATTCGCGGGCGCGGTAGCGCAACATCGACTCGGAAAAACCCCAGTTGCCGCCACGCGGGGTGATGCGGATGCCGTTGACGAAGATCTTCAGCTTATTGCCGGTGGTGTCATAGTCCATCTGGCGGATGCCGGTGCGGAGATCCTTCTGATCGGATACCTGTCCGTCCGGAGTGACGAAGGCCAGATGCACGTCGTAGAGGTTAGGACGGCCATAGCCGTTGGGCCACCATAGGCGGGGCCGGGAGAGGTGCAGCTGCGGATGGGTGGAAGGGTTAAAGACGACCCTCTTGGTGGCTTTGGCCTCGAGCTCGACCGGTGTTTCAAAAGATATCTTCCCGAAGGATCCCTGTAATTTCCCCTTTACCCGTTGATCGGAATGGTTGGTCACCTGTACGAGGATGGAGATGTCAGCAGTGGTGGTGTCGGGCAAAGGAAGATGGGTTATGACCGACGGATCGTGGAGGGTGACGGGACCGCTGGCCTGGAGCCAGACGTCGTTCCAGATGCCGGCGTCGCGACCGCGGATGGTGGGGATCCAGTCCCAGCCGATGGTGGCATGGAAAGTGGGGTTGTCGGCGCCCAGCACACCGCCGTTGAGGCCGGGACTCTCGAAGGTTTTTTCCTTTACTCCGCCGGGATGGGCGTTGGGATGGATCTTTACGAGGAGGACATTGGGTCCCTCCTCCCTGAGCAGGGAGGTGATGTTGAATTGTGTTCGTGTGAAGGCGCCGTCGATACGGTCGAGGAGGGTGCCGTTGAGCCACACCTCTGCCTTCCAGTTGATGCCGTCGAAGTGGAGCCATACCGTCCGGTCGCGGAAGGACGAAGGAAGGGAGAAGACATTGCGGTACCAGAAGTCGCCCAGGAAAAACGACTCAGAGACCATCAGCTGGTTGTCGCCGTAGTTGGGGTCGGGGAGGGCGCCGGCGTCGAGGTAGCTGCTGAGGACGGTGCCCGGCACGGTGGCGGGGAGCCAACGGCTGTCATCGTAGCCGGGACGGGAGAGGAGATAGGGGTCATCCGGCGTCTGGGAGGCACGCTGCAGCTTCCACCGGCCACCGGCCAGCAACATCTTGTTCTTCCCGGGCGGAGCGGCAGGATGGGGTGTGGTAACAAGACCGCCGCTACCCCAAGCCTCCACCTCGCTCAAAACGAAATAGTGCCCGCCCGCAGGCTCGTCCATGACGATCTTGAGATAGCGCCCCCGCCGGGATGAGACGGCGGTGAGCACATTCTTTTTCGTGCCGGAAAAAGTGGCAAAGGAACGCCAAGTATGCCTGTCATCGGAAAGGAACACCTCGCCGTGACGGGGAGGGACGATCCAGTGGAGGACGATACTATCAAGACGGGCGGGAGCCCCCAGGTCGGTGATGAGCCATTGCGGTGCGTCGTCCTCGCTCATCCAGGCACTGACAAAATGGAGCGAAGGCTTCAGCTCCAGCGGCCTTCCCCGGTGCAACAGAACAAACTCTCCCACCAGCCACTGCTGCATGACCGGCGAGCGGACCGACATCTTGTAATAACGGTAATGGGCCGGAGCGGAAAAAGAGAGGGTCGGCATAAAGATCTTTCCTAACGGGAAGAAAGTGGTGTCGACAAGGTCGCCATATCCTTTTGCAGTGCTGAGGAGCGTCCAGGTCTTCCCGTCGTCGGAGCCCCACGCCCGGCATTCCCAGGGCCCCTTCTTGCCGTTGTACAAGTACCACAGCGGTATCACCAGGCGGATACCATCCACCTCGGGCAGGGACCTCCGGCCTAAAAGACCCATGCTCACCCAGATCCCTGAGCCTTCGACCTTGACGGTG
>JAMOUS010000130.1 GCA_027067975.1 Bacteroidales bacterium
GGTTTTTTCGAACAACAAGGTAACGGCCAACATTGTCGTCACACTGGATTATAACCGCTTCATTAATACTGTTTTCGAGAAGTCGCACCTCGGCGACATTCAGTGGCAATGGTTGCTGGACGAGGAAGGCCACCTTCTTTTCAGCAACCTTGAAACGGACAGCCTTCGGATTCTGGAGATGGAGAAGATCGCACGCGACATTTCCAACGGATTCCAAGGGGCACTCCTTCACAAAGTGTATATCAACGGAAAAGAAACCACCGTAATCTCCGCTTATTATCCCACCAACTTTCTCGGAAGGGATTTCGGGATCGTATTTTCCCTCCAGACCGATATTATCCTGAAAACGATCATCAAGAACGCAATCATTCTCGCCTCCCTCACGTTGCTGCTTATTTTCCTGATCATCATCCTTTTCGTCCTGTTCATTCGCCGGCAGCGGGAAGAAGAGGAAAAGATCAAGCGCTTAGAAGAGAACCTTCGTAAGATCCTCAGCAGAATCCCTCTCGGGGTGATCGTTCTGGACAAGGAACATCGCATTCTTTTCATCAACGATCGTGCCCGCGCCACCTTTGCGGTCATAGACGACCCTCCGGAAACAGGGAAAGTGATAGGCGACTGGTTCTTCGTCGAGCATCATGATGAAATCCGTGCTTTGGACGGATTAAATGTGGATCCGCATAATTTCCTGATCATCCGAAAAGATGAGGTCGAATGGGTTCTTATGCGTGAAGAGATCCCCATCATTTTCCAAGGTCAGGAAGCGGTGCTGGAAGCGATCATTGATGTGACCCCTCTGGAAAAGGCCCGTCGACGTGAGGCGGCTGCCGTCAAAGCCAAAACCGAAATGATGCTCACCATGAGCGAGGAGATCCGCCTGCCACTCGGAAAGATCCTTGATAAAACAAAGGAACTCCTCGAATCAGGTGAAAAACCCGACCAGGCTTTTTTGGAAGAGATCCGTCTCTCAGCCGACCTGCTCCTTTCCATTATCGATGATATCCTCGAGTTCTCCCGGATCGAAGCGGGGAAGATGATGGTCGAAGAGGTCCCCTTCAGCCTCCGCAGCGAACTGAAACTGGTTTTCAACAAATATAAACCCCTGGCCCAAAAGAAGAACCTCCATCTTTACACCATTTTCGAAGAAGACATTCCCGACCAATTCATTGGTGATCCATTCAAGATTCGACAGATCCTTTCCCGTATGATCGAGAATGCCATCCGATATACCGATGAGGGAGAGGTGCGGATCCGGGTATTTATGGATCGCATGGACATGGACGAACGGAATGTATACATTGGATTTGAGATCTCCGATACCGGAAAAGGACTTACACCCGAGCAGTTAAAGCTGTTCAATTCCAAAGAGTTGAGCCCTGAAGACAAAGCCATTGCCGAAGTGGGAGAAAAACACGGCAGCGGATTGGGTATCTCCATCACCATCCAATTGATCGAGATGCTCAACGGAGATATTCATTTTCGTTCCCCCGCCTCGTTCTCCCGGGAAGGAGTTCCGCCCCAGGGAGGACCCGGCACCACCGTCCGGATCCGGATCCCGCTCTTCCTCAATGAACGCTTCCGTAAAGAGGTGGATACTCTACAGGTGACCCGCTATTCCCAGATCCGTGTTCTGCTGATCAAAAACAATGACGATTCGGATGCATATATCCGGGAATACCTGCAACATTTCGGCGTGCAGACCACCCTCAATTTTTACATGGACAAGACCGTCCGCCTGATCGAAAACAATGCGTCAAATCCTGCCACCCGCTATCACATCCTCATCATCAAGGATTCGGAGACCTTTGACGGACTTGCCCTTCTGCAAGAACTCCACAAAAAGGGCCTCACCGAAAAATACTTGATCATCGTCATCACTTCGAACGATCAGAAAGGAAAATTCGCCCGGGCCCGGAAGTTCGGGGCAGATTATTACCTCATCGACCCTGTCCAGGGATCCGAACTCTTCAATATTTTGCAGGACAATTTTCCCCACATTCAACCCGAGCATTCTTCCGAGATCCACCTCGATGAGATCAGCCGTAAGAAAAAGATCTTGGTAGCGGAAGACAACCTGGTGAATCAAAAGATGATGCAGAGCTTTTTCAAAAACCTGGGATTTGAGATCGATCTGGCTGCCGACGGAGAAGAGGCGATTGAAAAAGCCACACGCCAGGAGTATGACTTGATCCTGATGGATGTGATGATGCCAAACATAGACGGATGGCAGGCTACGGAGATCCTCCGCAAACGAGGGGTCACCACTCCCATTGTGGCCGTCACGGCCGATGTCACGGACGAGGCGGAACGACGATCCAAGGAGTCCGGAATGAACGATTACATTACCAAGCCGGTACGATCCGAAGATATCAAGAAGATCCTGATCAAATGGCTTTCCGGCGATCAAGAAAATACACATCGGGATTGATCATTTTTACGATCTTTGTGCTGCTGAATTCAACCTTTTCTTATGCCCGAGAGCCTCCCCATAGCATCTTTTTTAGAGATGGCCGAACGGTATCCCGTTGCAGATGTCCGTACCCCGGCG
>JAMOUS010000131.1 GCA_027067975.1 Bacteroidales bacterium
TGACACGGAAGTCGGAAGAATCCCGGTGGCCGTCGGTGCGGTCGTGATCGATGCTGGCGAAAATGCGGAAGCGTTTGTGACGGAAGCCGCCGTTGGCCATGTATTTCCCGGTGTTGTATGAACCGTACATCAGGCGTCCGTTTCCGGAGAACCCTTCTTTCGTTTGTTCTTTGGTGATAATGTTGATCACTCCTCCCATGGCATTGGAGCCGTAAAGGGTGGAGGCAGGGCCCCGGATCACTTCCACCCGCTGCACATCGGAGGCCAGGTAAGCATCCGGGAGAGGATGGCCGAAGATCCCCATGTACTGAGGGTTCCCGTTGAGCAGGACAAGTACCTGGGTGTTGGGCGAGCCGCCTACGCCGCGGATGGTGATCTGACCGGCAGAACCTTGAGCCACACCAAAACCTGTTACCCCACGTTGCGTGACGAAAAGCCCCGGGACCCATTGGGTGAGCACCGGTAGCAGCGCCGATTCCGAACATTCCGTGATCTGCTGCTCATCTACCACCGACAATGTTAACGGAACATAATTGCGTGAAACCTTTACACGACTGCCGGTGACGACCACTTCTTCGATCGGAATGGTGTCAGCGGTCGTCTTGTTTTCTTTCTGTTTTTCCTGGGCCCTGGCAAACGGCAAAACTCCCAGAATGACGAAGATGGTTACGATCGTTCTCATGGTCGGGTTTTTTTGGACAGGACGAAGTAACACAAAACTATAAAAAGTAACACTGATTTTTGTTAGGATTTTATCAAGAAAAATCGCCAGAGGGTGGGGCAAAAAAAGGGTCCTGCGTCAGGGTCCTTTCCCAAAGGACCCCTTGCGTTTTCATCCAACCGGGATGTCAGGATTGGCAGGAGAGGACGAGAGGAAGAAAGGGGGCGGATTTTTGTCCCAGGTGATTCAGAAGAGGGACAAAATAGGCGAGGGCTTTCTCGAGGTTTTTTTCTGCCCGGGGGGATAGGCCTTCGCGGAACTCCCACTCATATCCTTTTAGATGGAGCAGCCAGGTGGCAGGATGTTGGCCGTAGAGTTTGCGGCAGAGATCTACGACATAGGCCGGTGAGACCGCATGCATGGTGAACTCGATGCGGGCGTCGGAGGGGTGTACCTCGGTAAGGCAGAAATCTTCGATCGCTTCGAAGGAGGCGTCGCAGAAGATGACCCGGTCGTAGTGGCTGATCTCTTCTGCATCTTCGATGTTGAGTTGGTAGTTGGAATCGAAGTGGATTCCGGCGATCCGGTGTTCCCTGACGTGTCTTTCAAGACGTTCGACAAAGGAGATACCCAGGCCGTCATCGCGACGGCCTGGGTTTCCATAACCATAAAAAAGGACCTTCATCATGAACGTGGCAGGTCAGTTCCTGAGTTGATCGATCTTTTCTCCTTTGCTGTTGAACAGGGTGATCTCCAGGGGCATCTTGCCCAGGGCATGGGTGGCACAGCTGAGGCAGGGGTCGTAAGCGCGGATCGCCACCTCCACGGCGTTGAGCATTCCCTCGGTGATCTTCTCCTGGCCGGCAAGGTATTGATGGGCCACTTCGGCCACTGCCCGGTTCATGGGCTCATTGTTGTTGGTGGTCGATACGATCAGGTTACACATTGTGATCTGGTCGTGTTCATTGACACGGTAATGGTGAAAGAGTGTGCCACGGGGCGCTTCGAGCAGTCCGATCCCTTCTTCCTGCCGGGTTCCGGTGACCACCAGGTCGTCTTTTTGGAGGTCGGGATCATGCAGCAGTTCTTTCATCACCTCTGCCGCATGGAGGATCTCGATCAGTCTTGCCCAGTGCATGTGCATCGAACTGTTGCTCGGTTTGCCGTGGTTGTATGCGCGGAACTCTTCAAACTCTTTCTGGGCCAGGGGGGAGGGGATGAAATCGGCCGTATTGAGCCGGGCCAACGGCCCCACCCGGTACCAGCCGTGTTTCTTTCCGTATTTTTTGAGGTAGGGAAATTTCATATAACTCCAGGAACGTACTTCTTCGGCAATGTAATCGAGATATTCCCGGTAATCGATATCATGGAGGATCACTTTCCCTTCCGCATCGACGGCACGCAGCACGCCGTGGTAAAGGTCGAGCGCCCCGTCTTTCCGTACCAGGCTCAGGTGTGAAGAGGGGAAGGCGGCAAAATTATCGATAAGATCTTTGTTCTTTTTATGGTAATCCTTGAAGAACTCCAGGGCTCCGAGCGACCAGTCGATCATTTGGTCGATATTGGGGAAGGCTTTCCCGTCGAGGAAACGGTCGCGTTCTTCGATGCTCAGGTTCTTGTTGATGCCGCCGGGGATGGCGCCGGTGCCGTGGATCTTTTTGCCTGCGGTAGCCAGAATGATCTCTTGTCCGAACTTACGCATCATAACGCCCTGGACAGCCAGGTCGCGGTTTTCCATGGCGACCCCGATGATGTTACGCACGGCCGGGTCGGCGTCGATGCCGAAGAGCAGGTCGGGCGATGCCAGGTGGAAGAAATGGAGCGTATGTGACTGGAAGATCTGGCCGTAATGCATCAGCCGGCGCATCTTTTCGGCGGTGGGGGTCAGTCCGTCTCCGTTGCCGGCCCCGACGATCATGTCGATCGCCTTGGCGGCAGCAAGGTGGTGCGAGACGGGACAGATACCGCAAAGACGTTGCACCAGCACGGGTGCTTCCCAGTATGGACGTCCCAGGACGAAACGTTCAAAACCCCTGAACTCGACAATATGAAGACGGGTCTGTACCACATTTCCTTCATCATCCATGTGGATGGTCACCTTCCCATGTCCTTCGACGCGGGTGACCGGCTCTATGGTGATCTTTTTCGGCATGGTTTCAATGTTTTATTAGTCGTACTTGATCACTTCGTAAGGGATCTCGGTCTCTTCCCCTGTGACCAGGGCATAGAGGGTCTGCCAGATCAGGTCGGCACGGGGTGGACATCCCGGCAGAAAATAGTCGATCTTGACGATCTCATGACAGGGATATACCTTGTCCAGAAGCATGGGCAGCTCTTCGTCATTGGGCAGGATGCCTTCTTCGTTGGCTTCCTCGACACTGGGGCCCTTCAGATAGGCTTCTTCTATACATTCCCGGATGGGGATGGTATTGCGGTAAGCCGGCAGTCCGCCCATGATGGCACATTCCCCGAAGGAGACAAGGATCTTGCAGTGTTTCCGGAACTCCTTCAGCACTTCCACGTTTTCACTGTTGCACACTCCTCCTTCGATGAGACCGATGTCGCACTCCTTCGTGAACTTTTTGATGTCGTCGATCGGTGATTTGTCGAACTCGACCAGTTCGATCAGGTCGAGAATCCTTTCATCGATATCCAGGAAGGACATATGGCATCCGAAACATCCAGCCAGAGAGGTGGTGGCAATGACCTTTTTGTTCATGATACTTTTTCTTTTTTACGTTTTTCCACATCGCTGCCGATAGGTTCTTTGTCGTACTTTCTTTTTCCGATCGGGATCTCGAAACCGTGTTTTTTCCGGTATAGGAGTGCTCCTACGGGGCAGTTTTCGGCTGCTTGTCGGGCCATCTCATCGGTCATGTTCTTCCCGTATTCGGGGTCGATGGTGATCTCCAACTCATGTCCCCGATTCCGGAAAGCAAAGATGGGATGACCTTCTTTGTCAAATATGGTCCGAATACAGCGTTTACACAATACACAACGGTTGTGATCTTTGAGCAGCAATGGCCAGGAAGCATCGATTTCTCTGTGAGGAAACTGATAAGGATAGCGAGGTACCATGATCTCAAAGCGATAAGCGAGGGCTTGCAGTTCACAGTTGCCGCTCTTCTCGCATGCTGGACAGAAATGGTTTCCCTCGACGAAGAGGATTTCGATGACCGAACGGCGGAAATCTTCCAGTTCCGGGGATCGGGTGGTGATCTCCATACCGTCGGCAACGGGGGTTGTACAGGAGGTCATGGGCCTGCCATTTACAAGAACGGTGCAGATGCGGCAGGAACCTGCCGGTTTTACCCCTTTGAGGTTGCACAATACCGGGATGTAGATGCCGTGCCGCCTTGCCACATCCACAATGAACTCACCCGGCCGGGCCTGGATCTCCTGATCATCGATCGTGATGGTCACATATTCTTTTTCTTTTCCCATGGTAACATGTTGTTTTTCAAATGAGTGGTACTCTGCCTACGGCTTTGCACGATTCTTCAACGGCCTTTTCCAGTTCGAACCCTTCGTCGAAGGAGCGGCCTTTTTGGATGCGTTCTTCGTAAAGAGCCCGGAAATTGCGCAGGCTGGAAATGACCGGGTTTGCGGCTGTCTGACCCAATCCGCAACGGTTGATTCGCATGATCCCGGGCCAGCTCTCCAGATCTTCCAGGTCTTTCCATACCCCGTGGCCGTTGAGGATCTTTTCCAGTTTTTGTTTGAGCAGCCAGGGCATGTTGCGACAGGGAACGCACGAACCGCACGATTCTTCAATGAAGAACTCCATGAAGTTTAGCACTACATTGCGCAACAGGTCTCTCCGTTGGTTGAAAATGATGAACGAGCCGCCGGTGGCCAGATCGTTGTAGCAGAGTATGCGGTCGAACTCTTCCGGGCCGATCAATGTGCCGGAAGGTCCCCCCACCTGAACGGCCTGTACCTCTTCCGCGCCTGACATGTCAAGGATGTCATTGACCGTATAGCCCCATTCAAGCTCATAGATGCCGGGATAGCGGCAATCGCCCGAGATGCTCAGGACTTTGGTGCCCTTGGAGGCTTCGGTTCCGAGGGAACGATACCATTCGCTTCCGAAATGGATGATCTTTACCGCATCACAAAGGGTTTCCACATTGTTAATGATCGTCGGGAACCCCAGATAACCCTTTTCCACGGGGAAAGGCGGTTTGAAACGGGGTTCGCCTCGTTTCCCTTCGGCCGACTCGAGCAATGCGGATTCTTCTCCGCAGACATACGCACCTGCTCCGTATTGGATCCGTATGTCAAAATCGAACCCTTGCATTCCGGCAATGTCTTTTCCCAGAAGGTTCTCCTCACGCAGTTTGCGGAGAACTGTATGAAGGTGTTCTTCAAGGTATTTGTATTCGTACCGGATATAGAGGATCCCTTCACGGGCTCCCACCGCATAAGCCGCGAGGGTCATTCCTTCGAAGACCAGTTCGGGATACTCGGTGAGCAGGACCCTGTCTTTGAAGGTGCCGGGTTCTCCTTCGTCGGCGTTGCAAAAGATGAATTTCCGTTCTCCTTTGGCCTTGCGGCAGAACTCCCATTTCAGACCGGTGGGGAAACCGGCGCCTCCGCGTCCCCGCAGTTCAGAAAGTTGTATTTCGCGGATGACATCTTCGGGGGAAAGTGTTTTCAGTTTTTGGCGCAGTACCTCACCGTATTGATAGTTGTCTTGCAGCAGCGGACCTTTCCGCTGGATGTTGTTGCGCACTTCCGAGCGGATCACCTCCAGGGCATTGCGTCCTCCGCCGTAACCTGAGGTGCTCAGTTCGGTCACCGGCTTGCCGGAACGCATGTTCCGCACGATCTCCCGCACCCGGAAAGGGGTCAGGCGGGTGAAGACCTTTCCGTTGATCAGCGCAGCCGGCTCCTGGTCGCTCATGCCGATACAGGAAGTGTCGAACAGTCCGATGAGCCCGTCGGGACTCACCTCGCCAAAGCGACATCCTGCCTCTTCTTCAAAGGTGCGGGCCACCCGTTCCCGTCCCATCATCCACGATACAACACTCTTGTTCAGAAATACGGTATACTTTCCGGAAGGCTGTCTGCGGAAAAAATGATAGAAACTGAGCGTTTGTTCCACCCAGGCCTGGGATGTGTCCGTTTTTCGAGCCAGCACCGGTAAGGCTTCCTGAGGCACATATCCCAGTTCCTGCTGGATGTCGATCAGCATGTCCATGAGCCGGGTCTTGTCATTCCCGTACTTTTCCGTGATCTTCTCAAAATCAAAAGCGGTCGTCTTCATTACCACTCCTTTTGTTTTATGTGTCCTGAAAGAACAAATGAAATATATTACGTTAATTATTTCACAACAAAAATAATAGGGTTTTCGATATATGCAAATGATTTTATTCGGGGTTTTGTAATTTAAAAACGATATAAATTAGCGGAGAGGAAAGTCATAAATATTGTGAAAAAAACTTTTTATTTTCGGCCGTGTCTGGAACAAGAAAAAGTGATCAATGAGCGAAAAGGGAGGAAGATATAGGATCACGGTCAGGGGACTGGTCCAGGGGGTTGGGTTCCGGCCTTTTGTATACAGGTTGGCTGTGCGGGAAGGCGTGAAGGGAAGGGTTTCCAATGGTCTGGAGGGAGTCCGGATCGAGGCATATTTTCAAGAAGAAAAGCAACGGAATCGTTTTTTACGGGCATTGAGAGAGGAGGCGCCGCCCCCCTCACGCATCTGGGAGATCTCCGTAGTGAAAGAAAATGGCGGGAAAATACCTCCGCCGGAAGATTTTGAGATCGTTCCGAGTGATGATACCGTTCCGGGGATCACGCAGGTGAGTCCGGACATTGCGGTCTGTGAGGCATGTCTTCGTGATATGAAAACCCAGCCGCACCGGATCGATTATCCGTTTATCAATTGTACTCATTGCGGTCCGCGTTTTACCATCATTACCGATCTTCCCTACGATCGTCCCAATACGACGATGGCTTCTTTTCGAATGTGTGTGCGTTGTCGAAGAGAATATGAAGATGTGAACGACCGGCGGTTTCATGCGCAGCCCATTGCCTGCACTGAATGTGGCCCGCATTATGTGCTTGAAACGTGGGGAGAGCGTGTAACGGCCCAGGAGGAGATCCTTCGCAGGGTGGTGCGGATGTTGATGATGGGAGGAACGGTGGCTATCAAAGGGATGGGAGGATACTTCCTGGCCTGTGATGCCACTTGTGAAGAGGCTGTGGAACGTCTGCGGTCGGCAAAACGGAGGGATCGGAAGCCGTTTGCAGTGATGTTCCGCGACGTTCGGGCGTTGAAAGAGTATGCCGGCGTAACGAAAGAAGAGGAAGCGGAGTTGCTTTCCTGGCGACGACCTATTGTGGTGGTGCGGGAAGGCGAAAAGAAACTGGCTCCCTCTGTTTCCATGGGATTTCCTACGGTGGGGGCAATGCTGCCCTATATGCCTTTCCACTATCTCCTCTTTGAGTTGTGTCCTTTGCCGGCGCTGGTCTTTACCAGCGGAAACCTCTCTGATGAGCCCATTGTCATCGAGGACGAAGAGGCGCGCAAGAAGCTGCTCCCCGTGAGCGACCTGTTGGTGACCTACAACAGGCGCATCCACAACAGGGTGGATGATTCGGTCGTCTTTTTCGAAAGGGGAAGGAGACGGGTGGTGCGGCGCAGCCGGGGGTTTGTGCCGGCCCCTGTGCCGCTCTCCTTGCCGGTGGATGGTATCTTTGCCGCAGGTGCCGAACTGGTCAATTGCTTCTGCCTGGGAAAAGAAAAGCTGGCGATCATGAGCCAGCATATCGGCGACCTGAAAAACTATGAGACCTATGTTTTTTACCGCGAGGCGGCAGAAAGGATGATGAGGTTGTTCCGGGTGGATCCGCAGGTGGCTGCCTGCGACCTGCATCCCGATTACCTCTCCACCCGCTATGCCCGGGAAACAGGCCTCTTGTTGACGGAAGTGCAGCATCACCATGCCCATATAGCCGCGGTGCTGGCTGAAAAAGGCCTTGATGAAAAGGTGATCGGCGTGAGTTTTGACGGCACAGGCCTTGGAGATGACGGTCATATCTGGGGTGGGGAGTTCTTCCAGTGTGATCTGAGCGGGTATCAACGTCTGGCCCATCTGGAATATATCCCCATGCCGGGGGGGGACAAGGTCGTTCAACAACCCTGGAGGATGAGCCTGGCATATCTTTACTCCCTTTACGGAGAGCAGCTGGTGGAACTGCCGCTGGAGGTGGTAAGGGAAACGGAACGGAAAGGGATGCTGGCCTCTTCACTGGAAATGTTGCGCAAACAGATCCATACCCCCCTTACTTCGAGTGCGGGACGTCTTTTCGATGCCGTGGCGGCCCTGACGGGAGTGTGCCGGGAGACTTCTTTCCATGCCGAGGCTCCCATGCGCCTGGAAAGTGTCGCAGTCCGCGGTATCGGCGGAGAGTATCCCTGGGAGGGGGAAGATGTGATCTCTTTCCTTCCGGCCCTTGAAGCGATCGTTGAAGATATCCGGAAAGGGGTTCCGCCGGAAGAGATCGCTGCCCGTTTTCACAATACCATGGCGGGGATGATCGTATCCACCGTCTTGCGGCTTTCCCGGGATACGGGTATACATAAGGTGGTTCTGGCGGGGGGAACCTTTCAGAACCGTATCTTGCTCGGACAGGTGGAAGACCGGCTTGAAAAAAAAGGGCTGGAGGTGCTGATCCCTCAGGAGTTTCCCGTGAATGACGGAGGGATTGCGCTGGGACAATTGGCTGTGGCTGCGAAAAGAAGGGAGATGGGAAAACTTTGAATATGTAGAAAGTAAATGCGATGAAATATTCGGAAGAATTCAGGGACAGAAAGATCGTCAGGCAACTGGCCGAAGAGATACGGCGTATTTCCCGCCGCCCCGTTGCTTTTATGGAGGTGTGCGGAGGGCACACCCATGCCATCCGCAAGTTTGGGATCCCTTCCTTGTTGCCAGAGCATATTCGTCTTCTCTCAGGGCCGGGTTGTCCGGTATGTGTGACTGCCACTTCCTATGTCGACCGGGCTGTGGCATACAGCCGGCGGCCGGACGTGATCCTTGCCACCTTTGGGGATATGGTTCGTATCCCCGGTTCCTCTTCCACGCTTGCGCGGGAACGGGCCGCCGGAAAGGATGTTCGGATCGTGATGTCGGCATTCGATGCGGTGAAGATCGCCAAAGAGAACCCCTCCCGGAAGGTGGTCCTTTTGGCGATCGGTTTCGAGACCACCGCTCCTGTCACGGCGGGAGCCGTGCAATGGGCCCACCGTACGGGGGTGAAGAACTTTTATGTGTACAGTGCCCACAAGATCATGCCTCCGGCGATGGAGGCACTGATCGATGAGGGAGTTCCCCTTGACGGATATTTGGCACCGGGGCATGTGAGTACCGTGACCGGCACCTCTATCTATCGCAACATTCCCGAACGATACGGGAAAGCCTGCGTGATCTCCGGTTTCGAACCGGTGGATATTCTGGAATCGATCCTCATGCTGGTACGGCAGGTGGAAGAGGGGCGTCCGGCGGTGGAGGTGCAGTATGGGCGGGTGGTCCGGCCGGAGGGAAACCCAGCGGCTATGGGCGTGATGAATGAAGTATATGGGCTGCGTGACGATTGGTGGCGCGGCTTGGGCCTTCTTCCTGCCAGCGGGCTGGCCCCCCGAGAAAAGTATGCCGGACATGATGCAGAGAAGGAGATCGAGGTGGAGGTGGAGCCGACACGGGAGCCTGCTGGTTGTATTTGCGGTGAGGTGCTCAAAGGGATCAAACGTCCTACCGATTGTCCCCTTTTCGGGAAGGTCTGCACCCCTTCCACCCCGGTGGGAGCTTGTATGGTTTCGCCGGAAGGAGCATGTCAGGCATGGTACAGATATAAAGGATAAATGAATTTAGCATTGGAGGAAACATGATGAAACAGCAGGATACGATTCTTTTGGCGCATGGCAGCGGGGGGCAGATGTCCCGGCAGCTGATCCGTGATCTTTTTATGGAACATTTCGGCGATGAGGTGTTGCTGGCTGCCACGGATGCTGCAGTGTTGGAATCTCTTGATGGGTTGCCGGTCTTTACCACCGACTCTTACGTGGTGAACCCACTCTTTTTCCCCGGCGGGGATATTGGCCGGTTGGCGGTGAGCGGGACGGTGAACGACCTCTCGGTGGCGGGGGCCCGGCCGTTGGCTCTGAGTGCGGCTTTCATCCTGGAGGAAGGGTTCCCCCTGGATGAACTGGAGCGGGTGGTGGCTTCCATGGCGGCCTCGGCCCGGGAGGCAGGGGTCAGGATCGTGACCGGGGATACCAAGGTGGTGGAGCACGGCAGTTGTGACAAGATGTTCATCAACACGGCCGGCGTGGGCGTGATC
>JAMOUS010000132.1 GCA_027067975.1 Bacteroidales bacterium
TGAGATGGTTTTTCCCCTCATCCTTCCCTTTGGGAACTCTCTTCTTTTACCGTTTGTCACATTTCTATGCTATCTGTCCCACTTCTTTCCTTTTTTTCATGACCGGTGATAATATTGGAGAAAAATGTTTCACCTAAAATCGTATGTGTCATGAAAAAAAGAAAGTTTTTGATTCCGTTGGCGGCCGGTATTTTGTTGATCACGGGAGTGGTGCTTGAACTTCTCCTGGGAAATATGAGCAGTGCCGGCAACTTCAGTATGAACTATTTTGCTGCGGGAGACTTTGCCTGCGGTGTTTTTGCCGCCGGAATGTTCTCTGTCGGGATCTTTTCGGCCGGGATCTTTTCGATCGGTATCTTTTCAATAGGGATCTTCAACATCGGTATTTATTCCGTGGGCCTTTTTCTCTGTTCAAGATATGGGAGAAGAGTGAAGACAGAGAGGGAGTGTTGAGGCGCTCATTCCCCTTCGCGGTTGTTCCGGCCGGTTTTTTCCCCGGCTGCCGGGATGGATAGGGAAGGGGAAATGTCGGAGAGGGTCCCGGGAATTTGGGGAATATTGCGTATTTTCGGAGGTTGAAAACCTCAAAAAGGATCGACCATGAAAAGACTCTCCTTCCGGACCCTCTTTTTTTTATTGCTCCTTCTGACAGTGGCGTGCTCGCGGTCGCCCCGGGGAAAGATCCTTTTGGATCACGGGTGGCGTTTCATGCCGGGGGATGACCCGGCCTATGCCGATCCTTTTTATGGCGACACTGCCTGGAAAGAGATCTCTCCCTTGCAGGTGTGGGATGCGCAGGGATATGCCGACCTCGACGGGTTTGCCTGGTACCGTGTGCATGTGCGGATCCCCTCGACACTGAAGGAGAGTTCCTACTTCAAGGACACCCTGGTGGTCTGTCTGGGTAAGATCGACGACCGGGACCAGACCTTCCTCAATGGCAAGCCCCTCGGACAGAACGGCGTGACATTCCCTCCGGACAGCCTCTTCCCCAAAGAGATCCCTGCCGAGGGGGAGACCTGGAACCTGGTACGCAAATACCGGATCTCCGTCGACGATCCCCGCATCCGTTGGGATGAAGACAATGTCATCGCCGTGCGCGTTTACGACCGCGGCGGGCTCGGGGGAATGTACGGTCCCGATCTTTACGTGGCCATGCGTGATGTAAGCGACTACCTGGTGGTCGACCTGATGCGTTCACCCTTCCAGATCAACAACCGTACCCGCTATAAGAAGGTGATCTATCTGACCAACCATTCTTCCAGCGAGACCTTCTCCGGGATCTTGGACATTTCGGTGATCAACCAGGAGAACGGTCGGGTGATCTACAGCGAAACCACCGAGATGACGATCCCTCCCGGCAAGGATATCGGTCACACCATTGCCTATACCGATTTGGATCCGGGCAACTGTCTGCTGCGATGCACCTTCCGTCCGGAGCATTCCGGCAATGAGATCGTGGCCGAGACGGGGGTGCCGTACATCCTTACGCCGCCGCCGCCGGCACGGCCCCGCATCAACGGGCCGAGGGTGTATGGTTGCCGTCCCGGTCATCCTTTTCTCTACCTTGTGCCGGTCACCGGTGAGCGGCCTGTAACGCTGCAGGCGCAGGGTCTGCCGCAGGGTCTCCACCTCGATGCCGCCAAGGGGATCATCCGCGGTAGGGTGAAAGAGCGCGGCGACTACCGGGTGACGCTTATCGCGACCAACGGAAAGGGTAGCGATACCGTCACCCTCCTTATCCGTGCGGGTGACTTGGTGGCCCTCACACCGCCGATGGGCTGGAACAGCTGGAACGTCTGGGGGCTCAGCGTCGACCAGAAGAAGGTGGAGGCTGCCGCCGACGCCTTCATACGCACAGGCCTGGCCGACCACGGCTGGAGCTATGTCAACATCGACGACGGCTGGGAAGCCCCGCAACGCCGCCCCGACGGCTCGATCACCGGCAATGAGAAATTCCCCGATTTCTGCGCTTTGGCCGACTATGTACATGCCCGCGGCCTGAAGCTGGGCATCTACTCCAGTCCCGGCCCTTACACCTGTGGCGGCTATCTGGGATCTTACCAGCATGAACACCAGGATGCAAAGACCTGGGCCGCCTGGGGGATCGATTACCTTAAATACGACTGGTGCTCCTATGAGAAGGTCGCCAAGGACCATTCCCTTGAGGAGTTGCAGAAGCCGTACCGCCTTATGCGGGAAGCCCTTGATGCGGTCGACCGCGACATCGTATATTCCCTCTGCCAGTACGGCATGGGACGCGTCTGGGAATGGGGCGCCGAGGTGGGGGGCAACCTGTGGCGCACCACCGGCGACATCACCGACACGTGGCAAAGCATGTCGGGGATCGGCTTCCGCCAGGATATTACCTCTCCCTATGCCTCGCCCGGTCACTGGAACGACCCCGACATGCTGGTGGTCGGATGGGTGGGGTGGGGACCCCATATCCGTCCCACACGCCTTACCCCCGACGAACAGTATACACACATCAGCCTGTGGTGCCTCCTCTCGGCGCCCCTGCTGCTGGGATGCGACCTG
>JAMOUS010000133.1 GCA_027067975.1 Bacteroidales bacterium
CAGGCCAATGCGTCGGTCGTCAGCAACGACCAAAAAGGAGGAATGTCCCTTTTCGGCAATTACCATCTGAGAAACTTTTTCGATGCCAACAATGATGGTCTCTCTGAAATGCCGGAAGTGAGCAATGCCTCCTTCGGACTAAGAGGATTCCATCGAATGGGCTATCACAACAAACTCACTTTCGATCTTTTTCATATCGAAGAACAGCGACGCGGCGGCGGTCCCTTCGATGTCCCTCCGCATGAAACCGATATTACCGAGAGCGTCCATCACAGGATCTCTTCCGGATCTGTCACGTGGGACCTTTTCCCGAATGAATACGGAAAAATGTCCACATTCTTTTCCGGCCAGAACATCGACCGCGACAGCTATTACGGGGCCCGTCAGTCACTGGAGGACTATGGGCATACTTCCAATTTTACATGGGTGTCCGGAAGCCAGTATGAACGGACAAAAGGTTCATGGAAGATCCTCGCCGGAGGGGAATTCCGCGGAGAACTGCTCAAAGATGAAAAACTGGGATATCCCGATATCGACCATGCCGTCGTTCGGGGAGACTCGATCGTTGAGATCCCTCATATTCCCAATACCCCTGTGGCCCGTCAGAAAAGCCTAACCACCGGCCTCTTCGCCCAAACGGAATACCGTCTCCGACATTGGACCTTCTCCCTGGGGATGCGTTATGACCACTATGAAGTTCGGGACCTCCTGCAACCGGACAACGACAACCTTGGGGATGTGGTAAGCCCCAGAATGAACCTGAAGGTCGACCTTTCCGCGCTGCTGCAACTCCGGGCCAGTGTCTCTACAGGATACAGGGCACCGCAGATCTTTGACGAAGACCTTCACATTGCTTCTTCCGGTTCACGCCAGGTGATCATACGCAACGATCCCGGACTGAAACAGGAAAAAAGCCGGAGCATCTCCTTTTCAGCCTATCTCCACAGTGAAGAGGAGAGGATGCCTTTTGAAGTGTTGCTCGAAGGTTTCTATACCCGCCTGCTCAACCCCTTCGTCAATGATATCGGAATGCCCGATGAAGAGGGTGTGGTCATATATTTACGGAAGAACGCCCGGGAGGGCGCCAGGGTCGGAGGGATCAACGTGGAGTTCAATATCGCTCCCTCCAAGAAGATCGACCTGCGCAGCGGGTTCACACTTCAGCAGAGCCGCTATGATGCCCCCCAAGACTTCGGTGAGAGACGTTTCTTTCGAACTCCCACAGCCTACGGATATCTCCTTTCCGATGTCTCCTTCGGCCGGGGATGGGACCTTTCCGGCTCCTGTAAGTTTACCGGACCGATGCTCGTCCCTTACTTCGGACCCGACCAGGATGATCCGGCAACAGGAACCCTCCGCCGGAGCCCTTCCTTCTACAATGTCGGCGTAAAAATTGCCAGGAGCGTGAAGCTCAATGGCACTGAATTGCAATTTTTCTTCTCCATGAAGAATCTTTTTAACTCATGGCAGCGTGATTTCGACCGGGGGACCGGGAGGGATCCTGCCTATATCTATGGTCCGGCCTATCCCCGTTCCCTTTATGCGGGCGTACGGTTCGGGAATATCCTGAAATGAAAAAAGGGGCATTGCGCCCCTTTTTTTCATTGGTTCCGTTCCGGAAAAGAGGGATCATTCCGCGGGCACTGCCTCGGCAGTGGCGACCTTGGGCTTGCTGAAGATGCCCAGGACCCCCTTGATCCCTACGCTCATGACGATGTTGTAGAAGAAGATCAGAAAACTGATCAGCAACATCGCACCGCAAATGCCGGCGAGGATCATGTAGATATTGAACTCGCCCTCAAAATAGATGGTACGCCGCAACATCCCTTTCAGGCCGGCCATGCCCATGAAGGCCCCCATGCCGATACCTCCCAGCAGGTGGCCCCAGAAATGGAGGTTGGCCAGTTTTTCACTGTACAGCTTCCCTCCATTGGTGAGGATGGGGAAGAGCAGATAGATGGCCGAATAGAGGGTCATGGTCAGCCCCACGAGGATGGCCACATGGACATGAGGCCCCACGATCCATTGCGTGTTATGCAGGATGCGGTTCAGCCCCAGATCGGCCTGCATGATGCCGGCCGGGACGGCCAACGCAAAGCCGGTAAGCCCTCCCAACAGGAACTTCAGCGGTGGGGTCATCTTCAATGGACGGGCCGACCACAAAGTGGCCAGGGTGATGAAGAAAGCCAGCCCCTGGGTGAACAGCTCGAAGGCGGTGACCATCTCGCCGGAGACGATCTTCAGGAAGCCCGGCTGCGCCTGGTCGGACATCAGATGATGCGACCAGACCGTCCACGAGACCACCAGCTCCAGCAATAACGCCGCCCGGGCAATGTTCTGCATGAAAAGTTTCTTGCCCGTGATCAACGTGGCCAGCAGATACCACGTACCTGCCACAAAGATCAGCACCAGACCGTCGGCCACCAAGTCCAGCCCCCACCAAAACCAGTTCTTGTACAACAATGCATCAATGGCCGTCTTCTCCAGGGAATGACCGAAAATGGCCGCCACCATGTACACCAGGATCAACACCCCGGTGAAGAGGATGATCCCCGAGTTGAGAGCCACAT
>JAMOUS010000134.1 GCA_027067975.1 Bacteroidales bacterium
TCCACCGTACCGCGCGCAATGGCCGCTACCGGCAGGGAGACCAGGTGCTCTTTTTCATCTTTTTTCTTGCGGAACAGATTGGCCAGGCCGGTAAGTCCCAATGCCGAACGGATCAGTGCCCCTGAGGGCTGCTTCTCCCATCCCTCCGGCGTGTACACGATCGTTTTGAAAATGTTGATCACATACAAGACCGTTCCTACCATCACCAAAGCAATGCCCAGTATGAAGAATGCCCCGCCGACAGGAGTGAACTGCTCGAAATCAGCCGGAAGCGGCCAGTAGAGCGTGTAAAGCGGAGCATAATGGGTCAGGAACCCGGCGGTCCAAAAGGTCAACGTCCCGATCGCAACCAATAGGAACGACCAGTTGGCAAGCTTCACGCTCCAGATCGGCTTCTTCATCAGAAAAGGTACCAGGAAAAGAAATGCGCCGAAAACGATCGAATAAGTCGACCCGAAAATGCCTACCAACGGATGGGCCGTCAGGATCCCGAAATACTGGTCCGGCGGGATCGACTCAATGGGCTGGATCTGATACAAACGCATGATCATCCCCTCGATGGCCGCAAATCCGTAATAGATCAATCCTACGACCACAAAACGAAGAGCGATCTTTTGCAGCGGGGTCTGCGTGGCAGGATTGAAAGCCCCCTGTTCACCATTCAATAAGGTATCTTTGAAGCTCATGATATTCTCTTTTTTCTGTTTGTTTATCAACTCATTTTACCACGACCACATCCTTCAGGATCATGCCGATGCCCTTGGGGCCGGAATACTCCGTGGAACGGATGGTGTAAATGCCCGGCTTGACGAAATGCCAGAGGATGTCGTTGCGGTGACCGGGCACCACCTGCATCTGGAATACCATCGAATTGTCCTGACGAAAGATGCCGAAACCATACGTGAGATCCTTGGAGGTGACGTCGAAAAGAACCTTTTCACCCACATTGATGTAAAGGGTGTCGGCAGGAAGGACGAAACGGTGGTCTTCGACCGTGATCTTGAAAACCTTGTCGGGTGTGATGTGAGCCCTGTGCAAGTCCATCTCCTTCCAGGGGATCGTCTTGGCCGTGGCAATGTGCAGGGATACCCCGAGCACCACCAAAAAGACGATCCAGGCATAAAAAAGCCCTTTGCTCACCGGCGTGCCGGCCTTGGCCCTCGTGATCCGCAGCGCGAACCAGGCCATCAGCGACAGGATCACCAGCGAATAAGCGGTGTACGCGATCGTTTGTCCGTGTAGGACCAATGCTGAATCTACCATGTTCGTGATATTTAAAGGGTTAATAATGGACAGGATCAATATTTAGTTAAAATATTCACAAAACATTGCAAATATATGAACAATTTTATATATGTGAAATATAGACAAGACTTTTTTAATAGGAGGATTAGAGATGATGTCCGTTCCTGCGCAAAAGCGGAGAAGGAAGAGGAAATATGGAAATTATGTGAAATTGATATTGAAAATGATTACGACCGGAGCGTGGCGACGAGTCGCTTGGGATGCAGAAGCAGGTCGAACGCTGCGTTGATATCGGGAATGACGATGTCGGAGGAGTGCACGGCGGCGGTGGCAGCACCTTCCGGACCCACGATACAGATCCCCACGCGGGCGGCACGCAACATCCCCTGGTCGTTCATCCCGTTGCCGATCGCAATGCATTCGTCCGCGCCCAACGCTTTCACAAAATCCTCTTTTTGACGGATCTGATCCCCCGGCCTCAATAGATGAAGCCTGCAAGGAAGCTCTGCAAACTGCCGGGCAGCCGTGCCGAACGTGTCGGCCGTCAGCACATGGATCTCCTTTTTTTCCGACAAAAGACGGATCCGCTCGGCAACGCCATCCAGCAGCCGTCCGTCAAGAGCCAGGGTGCCGTTCAGGTCCAAAACCAGGTGACGCAGATGCCACGATACTTCCTGACCGGGAATGGTAATCTCGAACATTTCTTCCGCTTTGTGTTCAAAGCTAAAAGATTTCTCTTTCTTTCCCAAAGCCTCCGGCCCTCACTCGCCCTGTGACATGATCCCCTCCGTACGCTTTTTTCGATACCATGCAAAAAAGATGAGGGTGAGCAGGATCACCAGCGTCGCCAGGATCCCGGAAAGGACAGGGGCACTCTCCCCCTGGGCGTAAGAATGCAGTCCCGTCAGATAATAATTGACACCTACATAGGTCATGATCACCGAAAAAAATGCCAGAACCGATGCCGTGTTGAAAGCAAACTCACCCTTTAGGCCCGGGATGAAACGCATGTGTACCACAAAAGCATATACCAACATGGTGATCAGCGACCAGGTTTCTTTGGGATCCCATCCCCAGTAACGTCCCCACGACTCGTTGGCCCATACTCCTCCCAGGAAAGTGCCGATGGTGAGGAGATAGAGTCCCAGGATCAAGGCCATTTCGTTCACCTGGGTGAGCAACCGCTGCTGCGGAACAAGAGTTTTTACACTACGGGGCGTGGTTAGCAGGTAAAGGAACAAATTGATGAGCCCCAGCAACATGCCCAGGCCGAGAAAACCGTAACTGGCTGTGATCACCGAGACATGCAATGTAAGCCAATAGGATCGGAGTACCGGCACCAGGTTGGTGATCTCCGGATTCATCCAGCTAAGATGAGCCACGAAAAGGGCCAGTGCCGACAACAGGGCGGCTGCCGCCAACGAAAAGGCCGACTTGCGTACAAAGACCAGTCCCGCCAACATTCCGGCCCAGGCAATATAGATCATCGACTCATATCCGTTGCTCCAGGGTGCATGGCCCGAAATGTACCATCGAACCCCCAGCCCTACCGTATGGACCAGAAATCCCAGGGCCAACAAGCCGACGAAGGGACGGGCGGCACGCCCTTCCACCGGTAATTGCCGCAAAAGACGAACAAAAAGGAAGACCACCAGTACGAATCCCCATAATCCGTACCACATGGCCAGCCTGATGAACGGATCGGCCTTCATGTACAGGATCTCCAGCTTTATCTGAAGGGGGGAAGGGAGATAGGATCCCGCCTCTTGCAGTTGAAACTCTTTCAGTTTCTTGAGCAATCCGTCGGCTTCTTTTTCATCTGTAGCCCTGTACCAACGATCCAGGAGGTCTATGACAAAAGCCTCCTCCTTCCCCGTGAAATGATCAGCTGCCTCCGCAGGAGAATACCAGCGACGAGCAGGATCATCCTTTAAGGGAAAAAGACGGAACAACCTTCCGGAATAGATCAGATAGCACACGTTGACCCGTTCGTCCAGTTTGATCACATCCTGGTCGAACTTGCTTCGCTCGCCGGGAGCCTTCCGGTAGGCTTCCTGCACATACTTCCTCAACTTGTAAGAATAATGTTCGGAAGGGTCAAAGAGATCGGCATAAGCGACATATCCTTCCCGGGCTCCCAGCATGCCGGGAAGCATCTTCCCGGAAACTTTGATCATGGCTTCCCGTTGCCACTTGTGCGGCTCAAAATACATCCCCAAAACCACCTGGACGGGTGACATCCCCTTGTATCTTTCCTTCCGGCTGATTTTCCGTAAAGCTTCCGAGGCAAGGGTGTAAAAGGGCTTGATCCTGCCGCCATGGTCCTGCACCAGCACGCTTTCAAAAGCTTGGGCCCTGGCTTGCGGGATCCCTTCCTGGGCACTGGCGGGAGCCGGAAGAAAGGTGGTAACCAGCCATACGCCCAGCAACACCGCGGCCTTGTTCCCCGAAATGCCGGTGCGTCGTGCCAGGGTCATGAAACGCCCTTTGGGATGGAAAATGGAAAGGAGCATCCCCAGCGTCATCAGCAGATAGCCGAGATAGGTGACCGTGGTGCCGGCCTTGTCATGATTGACCGACAGGATCGTCCCCCGCTCATCGGGATCGTAGGACGATTGAAAAAACTTGTATCCTCTGTAGCTGAGGGTATGGTTCATGTGGATGTTGTACGGTATCCGGATCCCGGCGGTGGTGTCGACCAGCACCACCTCACTGGCATACGAAGAGGGACTCTCCGAGCCTGGATAGCGTTCGATCCGGAAATCTTTCAGATACAGCGAAAAGGGTAAAAGAACGGGACGTGGCCCGTAAGCCATCGCGATGCGCAGCGACCCGATAGGAAACGTATCTGTCGGAGCGGTGGAATAATATTGCTGAGCGAGGACCGCTTCCAGGTGCTGATGGTTTGCGGAAATGCGTACCCGTATCCCGGCAGGTCCGTTTTCATTCTCCGGGGCAGGCTGCCATCGCAAACGACTGGGAGGGTGTACCTGCTTCAGAACCACTTCGAAAGACCCGGCTAGATAAAGGTTGCCCCGTTCAAAAGGATGCGCTTCCCCCGGCAGCAACGTATCCCTCCTGCCTCCGGAGGTCATCGTGACACGATAGACCGTGTCGGGACTGGTGAAGATGAGACCCTCGTTGTGTGGGGCGATCCGGAAGGCCGCATCCTCAGCATTCCCCCCGAAAATGATCCGACTTCCCTGAAAGGTGCTCCCCTCACCTTCTCCCAATAACAGCTCTTTCCGCTCCCCGCCGGTGAGGATTACCAGCGAAAGATATCTCTTTCCACCCGGATCGGGGACGAGATGACGCATGACGCGGGGGAGGTATTCCACCACTTCAATGGAAACCTTCCCCTGTCCCGTGGAAAGGATACGATGAAAATGAGTCTTGTGCCCGGGAAGAAAGTGCGTGATATAAGCAAAAGGATGCTCTCCCTCTTCCTCGATTACACTTCCGTATAGATATTTCTCATAGGTGTAGAGGATGTTGGAGGATTCTCCCTCCCGGATGTGCATGGTCCCTTCATAGCTGATATACCGCGTGATGGCAGCACCTGCCAGAATGAACAGAAAGGCCAGATGGTACAGAAAGACCGGAAACTTTCTCCAACTGCGATAACGGATCATGTTCCCTGTAAGATTGACGGCACCGAGAAAGAAAAGCATTTCGAACCACCAGGTATCATAAACCCAGGCACGTGCTGCTTCTGTCCCCCCTCTGTGTTCAATAAGTGTGGCTGCAGCCATTGCCGCCGAAAGGGAGAAGAGAAGAATGCCCATAAAAGGCATTGAGAAAAAAAAGGTGGCGATTTTTTTTATTCTCATGGCAGTGTTTTCTCCCGTCAAAGAAAATAAATTTATATGCTTTCTCCTGCTGTCCCTCCCGGAAAAAACGTACCTTTGCGGCTTCGTTTCAGAAAGGAGCCGCCGCATGCAATCGATCCGGAATATTGCCATCATCGCCCATGTCGACCATGGGAAGACCACCCTCGTCGACCGTATCATCCAGGAATGCAAGGTGCTGGACCCCCGTAAGGAGCCCGGCACGCTGATCCTCGACAGCCATGACCTGGAAAAGGAACGCGGCATCACCATCGTCTCCAAGAACGTGTCGGTGCGCTACAAAGGGGTCAAGATCAACATCATCGATACGCCCGGCCATGCCGACTTCGGCGGCGAGGTGGAACGGGTGCTGCGCATGGCCGACGGCGTCCTCCTGCTGGTGGATGCCTTCGAAGGCCCGATGCCGCAGACCCGCTTCGTGTTGGGCAAAGCCCTCACCATGGGCCTGAAACCCATCGTCGTGATCAACAAAGTGGATAAACCCAACTGCCGCCCCGATGAGGTGCAGCAGGATATCTTCGAATTGATGTTCAACCTCGACGCTACCGAGGAACAACTCGACTTCGAGACCCTCTTCGGTTCTTCCAAGGAGGGATGGATGAGCCACGACTGGCGCCAGCCCACCGGCCATATCCGTCCCCTCCTGGATGCCATCCTCGAGGTGATCCCCGAGGCACCGTACCGCCAGGGACCCCTGCAGATGCAGATCTCTTCGCTCGACTACTCTTCTTTCGTCGGACGCATCGCCATCGGACGTGTCTATCGCGGCGACCTCGAAGCCGGCAAAGAATACCTCCTGCTTAAGCGCGACGGAAGCCAAAAACCGGTCAGGGTGAAAGAGCTTTTTGTCTTTGAAGGACTGGGAAGGGAAAAAACCGGCCGCGTACGCAGTGGCGACGTCTGCGCCGTCGTAGGGCTCGAAGATTTCGAGATCGGCGACACCCTCGCCGATGCCGGACAGCCGGAGGCCCTGCCCCGCATCCACGTCGACGAACCTACCATGAGCATGCTCTTCACCATCAACACCTCACCCTTCTTCGGCCAGGAGGGAAAGTACGTCACCTCCCGCCATCTGCGGGAACGCCTCCTCAGGGAAACGGAAAAGAACCTTGCCTTGCGTGTCGAAGAGACCGGCAGCGAGGACGCTTTCCTCGTTTACGGCCGCGGCGTGCTCCATCTTTCCGTGCTGGTAGAGACCATGCGACGCGAAGGTTATGAATTCCAAGTGGGCAAACCGCATGTCCTCTACAAGATGATCGACGGCCAAAAACACGAACCCATGGAGGTCCTCGTCATCGACGTGCCGGAAGCGTATGCCAGCCGCGCCATCGACCTGGTGACCCAGCGCAAGGGCGAGATGAAGGTGATGGAACCTCGTGGCGACCGGATCCATCTGGAGTTCTCCATCCCTTCGCGCGGCATCATCGGTCTGCGCAACAACCTCCTCACCGCCACCGCCGGCGAGGCTGTCATCGCCCACCGCTACGACGGCTATGCACCCTACCGCGGCGAGATACGCACCCGCAACAACGGCTCGCTCATCTCCCTCGGCACCGGCCAGGTGCTGGCCTATGCCCTCGATAAACTCCAGGACCGCGGGCGCTTCTTCGTTACACCCGGCGAAAAGGTGTACCAGGGACAGGTGGTGGGCGAACACAACCGCGAGGGAGACCTCGAGGTGAACGTCCTCAAAGCCAAAAAACTGACCAATATGCGGGCCGCCGGCTCCGACGCCGCCGTGAAGATCGCCCCGCCCGTACGTTTCTCCCTCGAAGAGGCCATGGAATACATCAAAGAGGACGAATACCTCGAAGTCACACCCGCCAGCCTCCGCATGCGCAAGATCCCGGCATCCGTCGCGAAAGGTTAACCCTCTTCCCTCATTCAGTGCAGGAGGAACTCCGCCGTGAGACCTCCTTGCGAGCTGAAACCGGCCGTCACGCGGAACCGGCCCGGTTCAACGACATATTCCATCTTCTGGTTCCAAAGACCGAGGTTTTCCCTCGTGAGCCGGAAATGCAGGGTGGCCGACGCTCCCGGCGCCAGCGTCACCCTCCGGAAGGCGGCCAGTCGTTTTACCGGCGTCGTCACGCTCGACACCTTATCGGTGACATATACCTGTACCACCTCGGTGGCCTCGCGGTCGCCGCGGTTGGTGACGGTCACACGCACCGGCACAGGCTCGTTCACCCGTCCCGCCGCCGGCACTTTGAGACTGTCGACACTGAAACGGCTGTAGGTGAGACCGTAACCGAAAGGATAAAGCGGTGTGGCCGCCTCGTCGACAT
>JAMOUS010000135.1 GCA_027067975.1 Bacteroidales bacterium
TGGAGATCAGGGTCCACATATTGGGGTTCCACCGCCGTATGGAACTCCAGCCCCTGACAAAAAAGATCCAGCTCGAGTAGAAAAGTACGGGTGAGGCCAGGAGAAACTGTACCCATCCCCAGAACTTCACGGGTGCGATCGATTTGAGATCGAGAAAAGGAATGTAATCGGACATGGCAATGATAAAAACCGGCACGGAAAACGCCAGGGCGATCCAGAACCTTTTGGCCATGCGTTTGTAGGCTTTCTCTTCCTCGTTCTCCACCTCCCCGGCGACCGGTATCAGCTCCATGCCGCATTTGGGGCAGTCGCCCGGCGCGTCACGGATGATCTCGGGATGCATGGAGCAGGTGTATTGCGTCCCTTTCTTCGGAGCGGTGGCCTTCTCCACCCTGATCAGATGCATGCCGCACTTGGGGCAGTCACCCGGCTCAGCATAGGTCTTGTCCCCCTCGCAACGCATGGGGCAGTAGTAAGCGGATGAAGAGGCAGGGATCTTTGCGGGGTGGGGTGGTTGTATATGCTCGTGCCGGTCGCTCTTGCAGCAGGCCTTTTTAGCGGTGACATTTTCCATGACCGTAAGGATTTGATTACGGTCACAAAGGTCCGATCCGCCGGCCGGCAGATGTTATATTTTTTTCGGAAAAAGGTACAGGATTTTCGGAACCCCGGAACTTGAACAAACATCAAATTGGGTCAACCTTATTCAGGCATTGTCACCGTTTTTCATTCTCAGTATAAACGCCCCGTCAGGGGCAGATTCGAATTAGGCAGGCAATTTATTGCCTGTGATTATGGGATTACCCCTCCAAATAAACGCCCCAGGGGGGCAGAATGAAATTCCGTTATGCATCGCACCCGACCCATTCAGTCCCTCCGGGACGTACGTTTTGTTTATTGTTCCATTATCACAGCCACTGAAGTGGCTGCCTATTAATGAGACCCGGCTTTCGCGAGGTGAAGCCGAAGCAAAAGACGTTGGTCGAATTAATCCCGGCCTGCCGGGAGTTCAATGCTGCCCCTCCGGGGCGTTCTCTCTCATTATCTCATCATCGCTTCATCGCATTATCGCTTTATTGTTTCACCTCCGGTCAGGGTCAATTCCACCATCGTCATTCGCTTCAGCCAAGGCTTCGCAAAAGCCGGGACTCACTGACTTGATACTATCAACTCATAACTCCCGTTTATGCTTCAGCAGCCGGTTGAAGAACACATCCAGGTAATAACGGTAACCCTCACTGATGCTGTAGTAGATCGTCTGTCCCCTGCGGCGGGTCTTTACCATGCCCAGATCTTTCAGTTTGCGCAGATGCTGGGAGACCGCCGGGATCTTCATCCCCAGGATGCGGGTGATGTCACAAACACTCAATCTTTCCTCCTGAAATAGAAGATAGAGAATCTTCAGGCGAACCTCATTGCCGGCGACATAGAAGATCGCTGCAAGGGTGCGGAGCGCCTCCTCCTCGTTGATCAGCCGTGCCCGGTGGTTGTGAAGAAGATAGGGGTCGGAGCCGGTATGCAGGCAAGGTTCCCTTCTCCTCTTTGCAGGTGATGCCATCTCTTGTTTAGTTGTTTGGATAAAGATAGGAATGTTTAAGTGATCAAGCAAATAATGAAACATCCGGATCTAAAAAAATGAAGGCTTCACTCTGCGTGAAACCCTCACATCTTTTGGTAAGTTTTGAGATCAAGGTTTTGATCTACAGCTTCCCGATCACTTTCTCAAGTTTTTCCGTGATCTTTGCGGCGACTTCTTTCACTTTTTCATTCTCCACGGCCAGCATCGACTGCAGGGCATGGATGGCCGACACTTCCGTCTTACCGTCGGGCAGCTCGCGGATGATCACGTTGCAGGGAAGCATCAGTCCGATGCGGTCTTCGGCCTGCAACGCCTTGTAGGCGAATTTCGGATTACAGGCTCCCAGCGTGGTGTAACGCGGCATCTCCGCACCGATCTTGTTGCGCAGTGTCTCGTCCATGTTGGTACGGAAAAGGACACCAAAGCCTTCCTCTTTCAATTGTTCTGTGACCTTTTCTATGGCCTCCTCAAAGCCGTATTCCGTTGTTTTATTGAAATAATATTCCATCGTTTTCATTTTTTATGGGGTTGAATCACTTCTTTCACTTCTCCACAAGTTAGCATCTTTTCCCCGAAGTAGGGGTTTTTGATCTCCCTGTACTGGCTGATCCAGATGGCACCTTTGTTGTTATTGGCCATGGGGCAGAACTCGATAAAGACAGGCTGGTCTCTTTCCAGGCCGAAGGCTTTGAGGGCTTTGGCCAGATGGTCGGAGATGATGCGGAAATGTTCCCTTTTCATCTCTATACCGTCCATCTGTACGAGCCCTTTCAAATTGTTCCGGATGGGGGTGAGCTGTGTCATCCACAAGTTGTGGCTGTCGCCTTTCAGCAGGGTTATATCTGTATTGTCCAGAGCTTTCAGCATCTCTTCTGCGGTCTTTGTGGCCTCTTCTTCCTTGTCGGCCACCAGGGCATCTTTCAGGCGGAGGTATCGCTCCGTCACGGTTGTGAGCTGTTTGCGGAAAGCTGCCGGCACCGATGTGCTTCCCGTCGTTGCGGAGGAGGTCTCTTTTTCTTCCATACCGGCCCCTTCCTGCATGGCCGGATCGTTGTTGTCCATCTGCATGCCGCCGTGGTTGTGGCCTGTGGATACTTTTCCCCCTTCGGGGTTCATCATGCTGGGCTTACCGGAGAGCTGTGCCGCCGCGTCGATCTTGAAGACGCCGTGGGTGGCGATCTCCTCGCCGGCGCTGAGGCCCGACTCCACGACATAGTAGTCGCCGGCAGCAGGACCCAGGGTGATCTCGCGGTAGAGGAAGGTGGGGTTTGTGCGGCCGGGTACCTTCACATACACCACCGACCGTTTTCCGGTCCACAGGACGGCCGACCGCGGGATGAGCAGGGCCTTGCCGCCGGGGAGACGAGAGGTCAGCTTCCCGTCGGCGAACATGCCGGGCTTGAGGCGCTCGCCGGGGTTGGCCACCTCGACACGTGCCAGCGCTACGCGCGTCTCCGGAGAGATGACCGGGTCGATGAAGGTGATCCTGCCGGAGAAATCTTTCCCCGGGAGTGAACGGATGGTGAAATCGACACGGTCGCCCTTGCGTACCCAGGGGAGGTCCTCCTCATACACCTCGAACTGTACCCATACCCTGCTGAGGTCGATCACCTGGAAGAGGAGTCCCCCTTCCTTTACATAGTCCCCTTTGGCCACATGCCGCATGGTCACCGTCCCGGTGATGGGGGAGAGCACATCGAAATAGTGGATGATCCTGCCGGCGTGCTCCAGCTCGTCGATCTGCCGGTCGGTAAGGTCCCACAGCTTCAGCTTGGTGCGGGCCGAACGGTAGAAGGCAGGGTTCGTCGCCTTGTACTTCATGGCTTCCAGCAGTTCCTGCTGTGCCGCGACCAGCTCGGGCGAGTAGATGGAGGCCATCCGCCCGCCGGCACGGATGCGCTGGCCGGTGAAGTTGACATAAAGTTTTTCGATCCTCCCGCCATAGCGGGCCGTGAGGCTGGCGATGCGCCGCTCGTCGGCCGTCACCTTCCCCAGCAGAAAAGAGGTTTTCTCCGGGATCTTCTCAATCACCTGCGAGGTCTGTATCTCGGCCAGCTTGACTGCCGAGGCCGTCATCACCAGCTCGCCGGGAGCGGTCTGTTCCTCCTCATCTCCGCTTTGTGCGTTCTCCAGGGGGATCAGGTCCATGCCGCAGATGGGGCACTGCCCCGGCTCGTCCATACGTATCTGGGGATGCATGGAGCAGGTCCAGATCGTTTTTTCTTCGACAGCATGTTCCTCCTGCCGGTTCTTCCCTTCTCCGGATGCAGGGGGTGCCGGACGGTGAAAAAGGAGCCACCCGAGGAAGATGCCGAGGATCACGGCCCCTCCGCCGGGGATCCAGGTCTGTTTGTTGATGTTTATTTTCATGATCGTGTGTTTTTCTTTAACATTGTTATGACTCCCTCCCTGCACCCTCCCCCTCTAGAGGGGGAGGGATGGGGTGGGGGTGTTTTTTACCTGCCAGTAAGATACCTCGCGAACACCAGCACGGTGTTCCGGTCGGTACGGGCTTTCTCCAGCTCCAGGTCGTAGGTCAGCACCTTGCGCTGCATGCGCAGCACCTCCTCGAAGTTCCTGTTCTGGGTGGCATAGGAGGTTAGCAACAGACGGATCGACTGGTGTGCCCTGCGCGACTGGGCTTTGTACAGTTCCAGACGGCGTTCGGCATCTAAATAATCCTTCCAGGTCTCCTCGGCCAGGGTGACCAGAAGGTTCGTTTGGTTCGTTTTCTTAAGATCCACACTCTCTTGCAGCAGGACCGCCTGTTTGATCATGGCATTGTATTTTCCCCGGAAGAGGGGGATGGTGATGCCGATCTTCGGGAAGAGGAGGGCGTCTTTTCCCCCGTAAGCGTTGCCGGCTCCCCGTCCTGTGATGATATAGTCGATGCCCAGGGTGATGGTGGGAGCTCCTTTCTTCCGGGCGGCCTGCTCTTGGTATTGCAACGACGCTTTCTCATGGTCGAGGCGGATGAGCCGGTGGTTGTTGAAGCGGATGCTGTCGATCCAGGCGGCCTTGCTCGGCACCATGTTAGGTTCCTTCCACAGGGTGTCGGGGATGGTGACGGTCAGCGCCGGGTCGCGGTTGAGCAGGTTGTTGAAGGCTACCTGCTGCGCCTGGTAACGGTCGCGCAGCAACGCCAGCCGGTTCTCCAGATCGGCCACCTCCATCTCGATCCGCAACTCGTCGACCCCCGTGACCAGACCGGCCTCCAGCTTGGAGAGGGCCAGGTCGCGGAACGACCGCAGGATGTTGATGTTCTCCCGCGTGATGCGCAGCGACTGCTTCAGGAAATAGAGCTCGTAATAGGCGGCGCTCACATCGTAATAAAGACGGGCTTTGTGGTCCTCGAACGACTCGTAAGCTGCTTTGGCTTTGAGCGCGGCGCTGTGGGCTTCGGCCTTCAGGCTCCCAAACCAGGGGAACATCTGCGTGAGGGAGAGGCGGGCGAGCTGGGGACCTTCCCGTGTCTCCACCGGCCGGATGAAATAGGCAAAAGCCAGCTGGGGGTCGGGCAGGGCTTTCACCTGCGGGACACGCTCGAGGGCTGCCAGGTACTCCTTGAAAAGGGCCTGCAGACCGGGGTTGTTCCCTGCCGCCGTCACCTTGTACTCCTCCAGCACCTGCTGGGCCCCGGCCGTGAAAGACAGGAACAGCAACACCAGCGCCAGGATCAGGTATATTATTTTCTCTTTCATTGTCTTATCTATTTTATTCATTGTCTTCTGTTTCATCGCCGGGACATTACGAGGCGTGGCATTGTCCGCCGTAGCCTTGGCAGAGGCGGACAGCCACGACGTGGCAATCCCATTAAACCGGTCATTCCTGCAGGACGACCACACAGGGTCGTCCCTACGTCGGCATTTTCATATAACTCATAACTCAAACTCACAACTCTTTTTGCCTTATCCCTTTTGCCTTTTTACTTTCCCTTCCTGCCACATGCTGTACAGCGTGGGCACGATGAACATGGTCATCACCTGGATCAGCATGCCGCCGAAGGCGGGGATGGCCATAGGCACCATGATGTCGGAGCCTTTTCCTACCGACGAAAGCACCGGGATGAGGGCGATGATGGCCACGGCGGCGGTCATCATCGCCGGACGCACCCTTTTGCTGCCGGCATGGAGCACGGACCTCCGCACCTCTTCCACCGTCCGGGGTTTTTCTTTTGCAAAGACCTGGGTGAGATAGGTGCCCATGATTACGCCGTCGTCGGTGGCGATGCCGAAGAGGGCGATGAAGCCCACCCATACCGCCACGCTCAGGTTGATGGGGTGCATCTGGAAGAGCTCCCGCATGTTCACCCCCGCCACAGAAAAGTTCATGAACCACTCCTGGCCGTACAGCCAAAGCATGATGAACCCTCCGGCAAAGGCGACGAAGATACCGGAGAAGATCATTGAGGCGGTGACGACGTTGCGGAACTGGAAATAGAGGATCAGAAAGATGACGGTCAGTGAGATGGGCACCACCAGCATCAGCCGCTTGGTGGCACGCACCTGGTTCTCATAGTTGCCGGTGAAGGCATAGCTGACCCCCGGCGGCAGCCGGAGCTCGCCGCGCTCGAGCTTTTCGTCGAAAAGCTTTTGGGCCTCTTCCACCACATCCACTTCCGCATAGCCTTTTTTCTTGTCGAAGATGACATATCCCACCAGGAAGGTGTTCTCGCTTTTGATGAGCTGGGGACCGCGGGTATAGGTCACCTCTGCCAGCTCGCCGAGCGGTACCTGCACGCCGGCGGGGGTGGGCACGAGGATCTTCTTCAGGTCGTCGGGGTTGTCGCGGTATTCGCGGGCATAACGCACCCGCACGGGGAAACGCTCCCGTCCTTCGACGGTGCGGGTGAGGGTCATGCCGCCGATGGCGCTGCTCAGGTAGCTCTGCAGGTCGGCGATGGTGAGGCCGTAGCGGGAGAGGGCCCGCCGGTCGATCTTCAGCTCCAGGTAAGGCTTGCCCACCACACGGTCGGCAAAGACCGAGGCGGGCTCCACCCCCGGCACCTGCTTGAGCAGACGCTCAATCTCGTAACCGGTCTGCTCAATGCTTTCCAGATCGGGACCGTACACCTTGATGCCCATGGGGGCGCGCATGCCCGTCTGCAGCATGATCAGACGCGTCTGGATGGGCTGCAGCTTGGGCGAGGAGGTGAGACCGGGGATAGAGGCCTGCTTCACGATCTCCTGCCAGATGTCGTCGGGAGTCTTGATATGCGGTCGCCACTGGCGGAAATATTCTCCCTTCTTATCGGGGATCAGCTCTTCGTAACGGATGTCCCGGCACGGATCCTTCGCAGGGTTGTACCGGGTGCCGTCGCGCAGGATGAAGTTGTTGTCTTTATCCGTTTTGAAACGTTCGCGATGCCCGTACTCATCCAGCATATACTCCGGTTTGTAATTGATGATGTTCTCATACATGGAGGTGGGCGCCGGGTCGAGGGCCGAGTTGACCCGTCCCCATTTGCCGACGACGTTCTCCACCTCGGGGATGCTGTTGACGCGCTGGTCGAGCATGCGGATCACCTCCAGGTTCTCGGCGATGCCCGAGTGGGGCATGGTGGTGGGCATCAGCAGGAAAGAGCCTTCATCGAGGGCGGGCATGAACTCCTTGCCGATACCGGGGAAAGCTTTTGTCACGGCCTGCCACGGTTTGCTCTTACGGAGATCCCAGCCGATCTTTTCCGCTCCTGCCGGCAGGAAGCCGAACATCTTGTCGAAGCCCTGCCAGGTGGTGATGCCGAACAGCAGCACGAGGACGGGCAGGGCGAGGAAGGTCCGTTTGTGGTTCAGCACCCATTGCAGGATCCTTGTGTAAGAGTGGACGATGAACATGAGAGCGCCCAGCACCACGGTGATGATCAATGCCACGAAGAGGAAGTTGGTGAAGGCCGAGTTAAGCGCGCCCAGCGGCAGCCACTCGATGGCCAGCAGCCAGACGATCACCAGCAGCGTGATGGCCACATTGATGAGGTTGACGAATCTCTTTTTCTCCTCCGGCCACAGGTAGACCAGCAGGTTGTTGATGCCCAGCAGGATCAGCGCGACGGCGATCCACGAGTGGTATCTGATGATGAAATAGATGCCGGCAGCGATCAGCAGGCCGTTGAAGATGCGGTTGATCTTTTTCCTGTCGAAGCGGATGGCAAAGGTGATGTGTGCAAAGGCGGGGATGAAGAGGATGCCGATCAGCAGCGAGGCCAGCAGGGCGAAGGTCTTGGTGAAGGCCAGCGGCCGGAAGAGCTTGCCCTCGGCGGCCTGCATGGCGAAGACCGGCAGGAAGCTGACGATGGTGGTGGCCAGGGCCGTGACGATGGCCGGCGCCACCTCGATGGTGGCGGCATAGATCACCTCCACGAGCCGCTTGCCGCGTACTCCCTTGTTCTCCGGCATGTCGAGATGCCGGATGATGTTCTCGGTGAAGACGATCCCCACATCCGCCATCACCCCGATGGCGATGGCGATGCCCGAGAGCGCCACGATGTTGGCGTCGACGCCGAACTGCTTCATCACGATGAAGGTGATCAGTACGCCCAGCGGCAAAAGACTGGAGATCAGAAAAGAAGCCCGCAGGTTGAAGACCAGGATCATCACCACGATGATCGAGATGAGGATCTCGTGCGAGAGGGCCGACTCGAGGGTGCCGAGGGTCTCCTTGATCAGGCCGGTGCGGTCGTAGAAAGGCACGATGGTCACTTTCGATACCGTGCCGTCGTCCAGGGTTTTCGAGGGGAGGCCTGTGGAGATCTTTTCGATCTCTTTCTTGACATTGTTGATCACCTCCATGGGGTTGGCGCCGTAGCGGGCCACCACCACACCGCCTACGGCCTCAGCACCCCCCTTGTCGAGTCCGCCGCGGCGTGTGGCGGGCCCGAAATGGATGTGGGCCACATCTTTCAAACGCACCGGCACATTGTTGCGGACGGTCACCACGCTCTCCTCCAGGTCTTCCAGGCTCTTGACGTAGCCGAGAGCCCGGACGAGGTATTCGGCCCGGTTGAACTCGATGGTCCGGGCGCCGATGTCCAGGTTGCTCTTCTTGACGGCGTTCATGATCTGGGCGATGCTTACCCCGTAGGCTTTCATGGCGTCGGGGTCGATGTCGATCTGGTATTCCCGTACAAAGCCGCCGATGGAAGCCACCTCGGCCACCCCTTTGGCGCCGGTGAGGGCATAACGAACATAAAAATCCTGCAGGGTGCGCAGCTCTTCGGGATCCCATCCCCCGGCGGGGTTGCCCTCCTTGTCACGGCCTTCCAGGGTGTACCAGTACACCTGGCCCAGCGCCGTGGCATCGGGGCCCAACGCCGGTGTCACCCCCTCCGGCAGGGTGCCGGCAGGCAGCGAGTTGAGTTTTTCAAGGATGCGTGTGCGCGTCCAGTAAAACTCCTTCCCCTCCTCGAAGATGATATAGATGCTGGAGAGACCGAAGATCGAGTTGCTGCGGATCGTCTTCACCCCCGGGATGCCCAGCAAGGCCGTGGTGAGCGGATAGGTGATCTGGTCTTCCACATCCTGCGGCGACCGGCCCGGCCATTCGGTGTAAACGATCTGCTGGTTCTCCCCCAGATCGGGAATGGCATCCACCGGCACCGGATCGCTCGGAAGAAAACCCGTGTTCCAATTGAAAGGGGAGGTGACAACCCCCCAGGCAATGAGCGCAAACAGTAACAGGAAGGTTACCAGCTTGTTCTCCAGAAAATATCTTATCGTCCTGTTCAGCATGATCATTTGACTTTCGATCCCTGTGCCGTCCGGGTAAAGGGATCATGAACAGGACAAAAGTACAGGAGGGACCGGCCGGTATTTTTACATTATTTTCGGAAAAAAGTACAGAGTTTTCAGAGGGGAAGGATAAGGAAGTGACTAAAGTTAAAAGTTACAAGTGACTAAAGTCAGTGAGTCCCGTCTTTCGCAAGGCAAGGCCGAAGCGGAAGACGTTGGACGAATTAATCCCGCCCTGCCGGGATTTCCCTTCGGCCCCTCCGGGGCGTACGTTTTGTTATTGTTCCCTATTACTGCCAGTGGGCCTGGCTCGATACTCGATACTCCATACTCCCTACTCCCTACTCCATACTCCACTTTTGCCTTTTGTCTTGACCCTTTTGCCTTACTGGCATAGTTCTGAGTTCGGAGTATCGAGTATCGAGTTGGCTTTTGACAATGCCTGAACCCTTTTATCATTTTCCTTGTGTTTTTTGTCTTGGCGAAGGCGGATCGCATCATCGCTCTATCCCCCGGTCCATTCAGTCCCTCCGGGACGTATGTTTTGTTTGTTGTCCCATTATTACAGCCACTGAAGTGGCTGCCTATTGTTTTTCAGTCCCTAACGGGACGAATTTTA
>JAMOUS010000136.1 GCA_027067975.1 Bacteroidales bacterium
GCGAGTTGGTACACGATGGCGACCTTGCTGTCGCCACCATCGACGACCGCGTGCGGGATGTGCTGCGGGTGAAGTTCTGGGAAGGGCTTTTCGATCACCCCTATCATGACGAAAAAGCGGCAGAAAAGATCGTGCGGGCTCCCGCTCATCCGGCGACCGCCCTGCAGGTCTCGCGCGAGTCGATGGTCCTGCTGAAAAATGAGAACAACTTGTTGCCGCTGGACCTGACGAAGTATCATAAGGTCTTGGTTTGCGGTCCCAATGCCAGGGCGGAGAGCTCGTCAGAGAGCCGTTACGGCCCCAACCATATCGATGTGATCTCCGGTTATGAGGGGATTGTGGCGGCAGCCCGCGGAAAAGCGGAGGTGGACTTTGCGCCGGGGTGTTATTTGTACGATCCGGCCACCTGGCCTGCCTCGGAGCTCTATCCCCGGCCGGTGTCGGAAGAGGAGGAGCAACTCATGACCGAGGCCGTGGAGAAAGCCCGTGATGCCGATGTGGCGATCGTCTTTCTCGGCGAGGATGAACACATTGTCGGCGAGAGCCGCTCCCGCACCAGCCTCGATCTGCCCGGTAACCAGCGCCTCTTCCTGCAGCGTCTGTATGCGACCGGCACACCGCTGGTGCTGGTGCTCATCAACGGACGGCCCCTCACGATCAACTGGGCCAACGACCATATCCCCGCGATCCTGGAGGCCTGGTTCCCGGGAGAGTTCGGCGGCACCGCCATCGCCGACGTCCTCTTCGGCAAATACAATCCCGGCGGGAAAATGCCCGTGACCACCCCCCGTACCGTCGGTCAGATCCCGTTCAACTTCCCCTGTAAACCCGCTTCCCAGGCAGGCCAGGAAAACCGAAACAGCCCCAACGGATACGGCGTCTCCCGCATCACGGGAGCCCTCTATCCTTTCGGTCACGGCCTCAGCTATACCACTTTCGCTTACTCTTCCCTTCAGATCGATATCGACGGCGGAGGAACCGCTTCAACGGTTCGCGTAAGCTGTCGCGTGAAAAATACCGGCAAAAGGGCCGGTGACGAAGTGGTGCAACTCTATCTCAATGACAAGGTGGCAAGTGTGACCCGTTATGAAAAGATGCTACGGGGCTTTGAACGCATCCATCTGGCGCCGGGAGAGGAAAAAGAAGTGATCTTTATTCTCTCTTCCGACGACCTGGCCTTTTACGACCGGCACATGGAACGGAAGGTTGAACCGGGTGCGTTCCGGGTTTATATTGGCAGCTCTTCGGAAGATATCCGCCTCCAGGGCTCGTTTGTTTTGCTTGATCAGGAGTCTGGTATTTATTAATGGCATAAGTCAGGTGATTGATGAGTGTCTCTGCTGCCGAAGGGAGTGGGCAGTATCATGCGTTTTGCAGGCTGTTCCTTGCCGGAAGCCGTGAAAAGGGTTATGGTCAACCCGCCCCGCACCATGGGGTCGTGAAAAAGTCCTTTCCGTAAAAAGGGGAAGAGACGGTTCTGGTCCGCTTATCGCTCCTGAACGGAAATCTGCGGATCCGTCAGACCCTCGCCGGAGAATATTTTTCAATGCCCTTGGAATAAAATGAGAAAAGAATACATTTGCATTTAAAAGTCCTATTTTTGCATTGGACCACGACCTGAACCACACCTGATGACAGACACCGATCTGGTCAAGGCTCTGATCAAAGGGGACATAGAAGCTTTCGATGCCCTTTTTGCCAGATACAGCGGGAAAATCTTCCTTTTGGGGAAGAGATATCTCGGTACCCGTGAGGATGCAGAAGGGCTTGTGCAAGAAGTGTTTATCAAGATCTGGGAAAAGAAGGAACAGATCAAGGAGCACCTTTCTTTCCGTGCCTATCTCTTCACCATCACATACAATACCATCCGGCGTTATTTTCGGGTGAAGTACCGCAAACCCGAGTTGTTGCAGGAGATCCCTGAAGAGCTGGCAGCCAAGGCCGAGCAGGTGGCCACCCATGTGGAGTTCCTCGAATTGGTCGAAGAGGTGGAACGGGCCATCGAAAGTCTTTCTCCCAGACAGCGACAGATCTATAAGATGAGCCGGCAGGATGGACTTTCTCACAAAGAGATTGCCCGCTTGCTCTCACTGCGGCCCAAAACCGTAGAAAACCATATTCATGAGGCGATTCGCAAGATCCGGGAGCATCTATCTCGGATGGATCTGCTCGCGATCATTTTCATTACATTGTTCCTGTAATTTTTTTTTGTTTTTGCCTGGGGGATACTCCCCGTTTTGGGATATTCATTAGTGAGGCATAAATGATCAGGTTTAGGTTAATAATGAGGAGGGTGAAGAAGTAGGGAAAAGAAGGAATTCTTTTCCCTGCTTGCTTTTAATTATTTATAGTCATGGAGAAAGTTGAGAAAGAGATCTTGGAGCGTTATTTCCGGGGGGACCCTGATGAAAAGATACGCCAGAAAGTAATCGAATATTTTACGGACAAGAGATATTATACTTCTCTGAAAAAGGTCTGGGCGGACCATTTCAATGAGGTCCTTGACCGTGAAGAATTAGAGAGTCCCGATCTTTCTTCCGTATTGGACAAGGTCCATCATGAGTTGAACATCCGGGCCAACCGCAAGCGGAAGCAGCAGATCCATCTGCGTGTTTTGCATTTTCTGATGCGGGTGGCTGCAGTATTGTTTGTGCCGCTGTTGGCTTTTACGGTGTGGCATGCCTCCGGACATCATGCTCCCGTCGGTGCGGTGACCATGGCCGAACTCGTGGCTCCACGAGGGGGACGCATCCAGTTCACCCTTCCCGACGGAACACACGGATGGCTGAATGCTCAGAGTACCTTGCGCTATCCCACCTCCTTCCGGGGAAAAGAAAGAAAAGTGTCCCTTTCCGGGGAAGGATATTTCGAGGTTGCCCATGATAAGAGACATCCCTTTATCGTAAATGCGGAAAAAGTGGAAGTGAAGGTGCTCGGTACCCAATTCGATATCAGTGCGTACCCCGATGATGATGTTGCGGAGATCACCCTGGTGAAGGGCAAAGTGGAAGTGTACGGAAAAAAAGATGAGCATTGGAAAACATTGCTTTCTTCCCTTTCTCCCGGAGAACAGATCGTCATCCGTAAAGTCGATCTCAAGTACCGCAAGCAAAAAGTGGAAAATCCCCAGTATTATGCTGCCTGGAAGGAGGGAAAGCTGATTTTTCGAAACGATCCCATGACCGAAGTGGTGAAAAAACTGGGACGCTGGTACAATGTCGAGTTCCTGCTCCAGGAGAAAAACCTGGAAGAATATCGTTACCATGCTACGTTCCAGTATGAATCACTCGACGAGGTACTCAAACTCATCAAGCTTACCTCACCGGTTGATTACCGCATCATCAAAAGAAAAAAACTGCCCGACGGAAGTTTCTCAAAGAAAAAGATTATTCTGTTTGCAAAAAAAGAATTTGCAAAAAAAGAATATGAACGAATCTGATTAATTGAACCCTAATGTTTAACCTAAAACCAAAATGCCTATGAGTAAAGAGTGACCCGTAAAAAAACGGGAAAGCATTGGCCCTGCTTTCCCGTTAGAAGTTTAGCAGTCAATTAACCCACGTAAGTAACCACTAAACCTTACAAAGTTATGAAAAAAAAGTTGAAATGCTGGTGGACGGTATTTTTGTCCATTCGGTCCTTAAAATTATTCCTGATCATGAGAATGATGGCTTTTCTGCTCCTTTTATCGGTGTTCCAGGCGGCTGCCAGGAACTCCTACTCCCAAAATGTCAAAGTTACCATTAACATGGATGACGTGACGGTGGGGGAGGTCCTGAACACCATTGAGGCGCAGAGTGATTACTACTTTATCTTCAACCAGAAACTGGTGGATGTTGATCGGAAGGTCAGTGTCCATGCGCAAAATAAGAAGGTGTCCAAGATCCTGGACGAATTGTTTGCAGGAACGGACATCCGCCATATGGTGATGGATCGGCAGATCATCCTGTCACCGAAGGAACTGCTGGCCGAGAATGTTCGGAAGACCCAGCAGAAATATGTGGTAAGCGGTACGGTGTCCGATGAGAAAGGTGAACCGTTGCCCGGTGTCAACATCATGGAAAAGGGGACGACCAATGGCACCATCTCCGGCACCGACGGGAGCTATACCTTGCAGGTAAGCTCACAAGATGCGGTGCTGGTTTTCTCTTTCGTCGGGTACAAAACCCAGGAAGTACCGGTGGCAGGGAAAAAAGTGGTGAATGTTTCCCTGCAACCCGAAGCCATTGGCCTGGACGAAGTGGTGACCATTGGGTATGGTACCAAAAAGAAGATCCACAGTGCAGGTTCGATCTCAACCGTAACTTCCACCGAGATCGTCAAGACGCCGGTGTCCAACATGAAAGACGCCATAGTGGGACGCACCTCGGGGATCATTGCCGTCACGCCCAGTGGCAGCCCCGGGACAGGTGCACAGATCCAGATCCGTGGGATGAGCACCTTGCAGAACAACTCGGTGCTGGTGCTGGTCGACGGGGTGCAGCGCCCCTTCTCCCAGTTGGATCCCAATGAGATCGAGTCGATCACCATCCTGAAAGACGGGGCTTCCGCCGCCATCTATGGAGTAAAAGGAGGAAACGGTGTGATCCTCGTTACGACCAAAAGAGGGAAACTGGGCAAACCCCGCTTCTCTTTTAACTCTTACACCGGGATTCAGCAGGTTACACGGTATCCTGACCTTCTGAACTCGTACCAGTATGCCGTTACCAACAACCAGGCATACGAAAATATGGGCCTTGACCCCAATGATCCTGCCAATGCGGGTAAATTCTTTACCGCTGATCAATTGGCCAAGTTCAAGTCGGGAGAAATCAATACCCAGTTCAAAGATTTGGTATTCAAGAACAATCCCGTGAAGATGCATTACAACCTCAACGTGAACGGGGGTTCCGACAAGATCCGTTATTTCTTCTCGGGAGGATATCTCGCTCAGGATGGCCTGATTCCCAACTCTTCGTTCAACCGTTACAACCTGCGTTCCAATGTGGATGCCACCATCAATAAATATTTCACGGTGAGCATCAATCTGGATGGCCGTCTCGAAGACAAAGACAGTCCTTCTTGGGGTGAAGGAAACATCTTCTCCCACATGGTGAGGGCCATCCCGACCGAACGGGCGTATGACAAGAACGGAAAGCCCCTCGATATCCTGAGCCCCCAGCCGTTGGAAGAGGCCAAGAACGGCGGGGTGAACAACTGGAAAACCTCCGTTCTTAACGCCCAAATGAATGCGGTTCTGGATCTGGGGTTCGTCAAGCCTTTGGAAGGATTGAAGGCCAAATTCATGTATTCTTATGACCAGAACGTCGTTGTCAATAAGAAATATAAAAAGCCTTACAAAGTGTACGTGCCCGACCAGAACGGCATGGCTACCGAGGAAGTGAAGTGGAAAGGAGGGGCTCGCCAGCTCACACAGAGTAACCTCAACTCCCACCGTTATACCCTCGACCTGAGTCTCGACTATGACCGGACTTTCGGGAAACACCACATCAGCGGTTTGTTCGTCTATGAACAGCGGGAGAACTTCAATACCTATCTGGTTGCCTCCCGTCAGGGTTTCATTTCCGATATCATTCAGGAGCTGTTTGCCGGTGATCCCGAAACGGCTACGAACAACGGCTGGGCCAGCGAAGGAGGTTACCTCAGTTACATCGGTCGTCTCTCCTATGTGTATGCCAACAAATACATTTTCGATGTCTCTGCCCGGGAAGATGCTTCCGTGTTGTTCCCGCCCGATACGCGTTGGGGATTCTTTCCCTCTTTCGCAGTGGCTTGGCGGCTCTCTGAAGAACACTTTATCAAAGACAACCTTTCCTTCGTGAACAACTTGAAACTGAGAGCATCCTATGGTATGTTGGGGACCGATGCCGGAGCCGGCAATTTCGCTTACCTCGAACAGTACAAACTTACTTACGGCGCTCTGATCGACAACAGGATCACCACCGGCTTGGTGAAGTATGTCGAACCCAACAAAGACATAACCTGGGAGAAAGTGGCTTCGTTCGATCTGGGTCTGGAAGGACTCTTCTGGAACGGGTTGCTCGGCTTTGATATGGCCTACTTCAAGAAGAACACTTCCGATATTCTGGCACCCAAGATCATCTCCACACCTCAGACCTTCGGGGCAAACCTGCCTCCGGTCAACTATGCAGAGGTGGAGTTGAAAGGCTTCGAGATGAGCCTCACCCATACCAACACCATCGGGGAAGTGCGTTACTCCCTGGCCGGAAACTTTACCTATTCGAAAAACAAAGTTTTGCAGATCGATGACCCCGAAGATCAGCTGCCTCACCTGGTACGGAAGGGCAAACCGCTGGATTTCTATGTGGGATACAAGACCGACGGTCTGTTCCAGTCGGACCAGGAAGCCCAGGATTATTATCCCCAGTTCGGGAATAACCTTGTCGGCGGAGGGGATATCAAATACATCGACCGCAACGGCGACAAGGTCATTGACAACAAAGACCTGGATGTGATCTCCCTCTATTCATACATGCCGAGAGTGATGTTCGGTATGGATATGAAACTTAGCTGGAGAAACTTTGACTTCAGTGCTCTTTTCCAGGGTGCTGCAGGTCGTAAGATCATGCTCTCGGGCCCGGCCCGTGTGATGTTCCAAATCGGAGGGAATAACTTTTACACCTACCTCCTCGATTGCTGGTCGCCGGATAACAAAGATGCCAAGTACCCCCGTGCATGGCGAGGCAACAACATCAACAACGACAAAGACTCGGATTTCTGGCTTCGTGACGGGAGCTACCTGCGGCTGAAAAACCTGGAGATCGGTTATAACTTTAAGTCGCTGGTTCCCAACGTGGATAACCTGAGGCTCTATTTCGCTGCCTACAATGTCTTTACCATTGACAAGATCAAATACTTCGATCCCGAAGTGGCCAGCGGAAGCGGTCGTTATGATGTGAATGCCAATGCACAGCATAACTATACCACCTGGGGTACCTACTATCCTCAGTTGAAAAGTTACAATATCGGAGTTAATATCACCTTCTAAGACCGATTGCCATGAAAAAGATAAAATATATCGTATTGCTTCTCAGCATGATGTTTATGAGCTACTCATGCGAGAAGGTGCTTGACAAGGAAAACCTTTCCGGCCTGGCGGCCGATAACGTCTGGCAGGATGAAGCGTACGTCGAGGCCTATATTTCGACCCTGTATCACAACCTGCGCGGATGGGAGGAAACCTATTCGGGTGGTTACAGGATTATGGACAACATCGCCGACGAAGGGCGTACCTGTTATGCCAGTTTTACTCCCAACAGCATCCTCCTGCCCGGATTGCTCACTGCCGAGATGGAAGGGCAGATTCATGACATGCACTACTGGTGGATGTACAAGGAGATCCGTCGTTGCAATGAGTATTTTGAGAACATGAAAAACTCCGAGCTGACGGGAAGCAACATTACCCGGATGAATGCGGAGGTACAGTTTTTACGGGCTTTCCACTATTTCGAGCTGGTGAAACGTTACGGAGGAGTACCGCTCATTACCAAGCCTCAACGCTTGGGAGATCCGGATCTTTATCCCAAGCGGAATAGTGTGGATGAGTGCTTTGACTTTATCGTCAAAGAGTTTGATGAAGCTGCCAAGAAATTCGAAGAGGCAGGGGTCATTAGCACTCATAATGCCCGAGCCAGTCAGGGGGCCGCTTTGGCTTTCAAGGCCAGGGCCCTGCTCTACTATGCCAGCCCGCTTTTCAATCCGGATAATGACATCCAGCGCTGGAAAGATGCTGCTGCCGCCGCCAAGGCCGTCATGGATCTCGGGGTTTACTCCCTCGATCCCGACTTCAGCAAGATCCTCCGTCGGGATAACGACGAAGTGATCTTTAAGAAAGAGTATAAAATCCATTCCAATCCCGACAGGTGGCATCGCTATGATCACGGTCGCTCGGTGGCTTACCTGCCTTTGAGCCAGGCCCGCAGTGATGCCGGTTACAGCTATCCCGTGCAGGAGTTTGTGGATGCTTTCCGTATGGCAAACGGTCTTAAAATCACCGATCCGGCCTCCGGTTATGATCCGAAACATCCCTACGTGGGAAGGGAACCTCGTTTTTATGCCAGCGTTACCTATAACGGCTCGGTGTGGCGCGGAGAGACCATTTGGACTTATGTGGGATCGGGACCCAATGCGATCTCAGCCAACCCCTGGACCACCAACACCGGTTATTTCTGCCGTAAGAACATGAAGGAGGACCTCCCCGACGACTATTTCGCATGGAGCAGCGACGATACTCCTTTCCCTTACATGCGTTATGCCGATGTCATTTTGATGCATGCCGAAGCTGAAAACGAAGTGAACGGTCCCAATGCCGATGTCATTCACGATATCCAGATGATCTGGGACCGTGCCGGCATTACGGGTTCCGTGCCTACGGGACTTAGTAAAGATGAAATGCGTCAGCTCATTCACGATGAGAGGTATATCGAGTTGGCCTTCGAAGAGCATCGCTACTGGGATCTTCGGCGTTGGAAAGAAGCCCATACCCGTCTCTCCGGTTCCAAATTCCATGGTATGCGGATCACACTCGATACCCTGAGTGTATCACCGCTTGTGATCGATACCGTCTACACCCCTGTCGAAGTGGATGTGTTTGTGCCCAACTTCCCGGAGTATGAGTATCTGATGCCTATTCCCCATTCCGAGATCCTGGCCAACCCCAACCTGGTCCAGAACCCCGGATGGTGATCATACTCCGGTATTTCAGAGAAAAATGGCCCCGAATCAGGGGCCATTTTTTATTTCCTCGATTGGTACAGAAAAACGTGGGATCCGCAAAAAAGATAAAGGGAAAATGAAATCCCGGACTGGGGGATAGGCGGAAACTTTGGATATATATATATGGAGGAAAGCATCCGGAATCATGTGTTCCCCGAGTAACCCGATGTTTAACCTAAAACCTGAAAGCCTATGGAAAAAACCCTTCTCAATCCCTGATGCGGAACATGTAAAATGTTTCCGTCCTTTTTGTCTCTCTGTTAGTTAACCCTTTACTAAACCTAAAACTTTCCAGATTATGAGAAAAGAGTTGCATTCTCCGGGGAGGTCGACAACGTTCCCGGGATTGGTACAATGGCTCACGACCATCGGAGTGGTGGTCTTGATGTTCTTTTTTTCGGTGGTGCAGGCCGCCGGAAAAGAAGGTTTACCCTCATCCAGTATGACAGGGAAAGCATTTACACAGGCTCTGGTGGTACAGGGGACCGTTACCGATGATAAAGGGGTGCCTTTGCCGGGTGCCAACATCATCGAAAAAGGTACCACCAATGGTACGATCACCGATGAGAACGGTCATTATTCTTTGGAGGTGAGCGGTCCCAATGCGGTCCTCGAGATCTCTTTCCTGGGCTATGCCACCCAGGAGATCAACGTGGGAGGACGCACCACCATCAATGTTACGCTGGTGCCAGAGGCCAGTGACCTCGAAGAAGTGATCGTCACCGGTTACGGTACCCAGAAAAAGAAACTGAGCACGGGTGCCAACCTCAATGTCAAAGGAGATGTGATCACCAAGCTGACACCGAACAATACCATTGAAGCGCTGCAGGGGATCAGCCCCGGTGTCTCGATCACCCATAGCAACGGCCAGCCCGGCTCGCCTACGAAAGTGTATATCCGTGGTATGGGAACCATCGGCAATGCCTCTCCCCTCTATATCGTCGATGGGGTGACTGTCGGAAATATCGACTACCTCAGCCCCTCAGATATCGAGTCGATCGACGTCCTCAAAGATGCTGCTTCCGCAGCCATCTACGGGGCGCGGGCTGCCAACGGCGTTATCCTCGTGACCACGAAAAAAGGGAAAAAAGGAAAAATCCACGTCAATCTCGACAGCTATGTCGGCTGGCAAAACCTCTATCGTGAGCCTGAGATGATGACCGCTCAGCAGTATGC
>JAMOUS010000137.1 GCA_027067975.1 Bacteroidales bacterium
ATCACGGGCATCTACGAGCGTTTCATCCATGCCTTCAAGTCGTGGGATGCGAAGGCGGTGCAACTGCTGTTGCGAGGTGACCTGCGCGGGCTCGTCCGTCACATCGACTTGTTGTTCCTCGTGGCCGTGATGGGAGGCGTGCTGATCAGCATCCTCGCCCTGGCCAAGATCCTCGAATACACGTTCACCTACTATCCCGTTTACACGTGGGCCTACTTCTTCGGACTGATCCTCGCCTCCGTGTATTACGTCGGCAAGACCGTCGAACGCTGGAATGTCGGTGCATACTTCTCCACTTTCATGGGGATCGTTATCGCCATCGGCATCTCTTTCTTCTCGCCGGCCACACCCAACGACAACTTCTGGTATCTCATCCTTTGCGGGATCGTGGCCATCTGCAGTATGCTGCTGCCGGGCCTGTCCGGGTCGTTCGTGCTGATCCTGATGGGCAATTACAACCTGGTGTTGCGGGCCATCAACGACATGGACCTGCACATCCTGGTGCCGGTGGCGCTGGGCACCCTCATCGGGCTGGTGGGCTTTTCGCAGTTCCTCACCTGGCTGATCAAAAAGTACCGAAATGCCACCATCGCTCTCCTCACCGGCTTTGTGATCGGCTCCCTCTCGATGCTGTGGCCCTGGAAGGAGGAGCTGTACCGTACCGATGCGACAGGCAACACCCTCCTCAAACCCGACGGAGAACCGGTGATCATCGGGTATCACCGCTATTTCCCCGATTCGTTCAATACCGAAGTGGCGGTGGCGCTGGCGCTTATGCTGCTGGGAGTGCTCACCATCTGGGGACTGGAGCGGCTGGCCAAGAAGAGAAGTGAAGCGAAGGAAGCATGAAAAAGTACGGGCTGATCGGATATCCTTTGTCGCATTCTTTCTCGCGGGGTTTTTTCAACGACAAGTTCAGGCGGGAGGGGATCGATGCCGAATATGAGAACTTCCCCCTCCCGTCGATCCGGGAGTTTCCGGAGCTGGTAAGGTCGGTCCGGGAGCTGGAAGGGCTCAACGTGACCATCCCGTACAAGGAGAAGGTGATCCCCTACCTCGATGCCCTGGATCCCGTAGCCCGCGCGGTGGGAGCGGTCAACACCATCCGGATCCGCAGGGAAGAGGGGGAGCTCTTCCTCAAGGGGTACAACACCGACGTATGGGGGTTTGAGGTGACCTTGCGGCCTCACCTGGGGCCGGACCATACCTTTGCACTGGTGCTGGGCACCGGCGGGGCGGCCAAGGCGGTCGGCTATGTGCTGAGAAAATTGGGACTGGAAGTATGGTACGTCTCACGACGTCCCCGCGGCGAGCGGACCATCGCCTATAACGAGCTCACCGGCGCCATGGTGCAGCAGATACGGCTGATCGTCAACACCACCCCCCTGGGGATGTTCCCCGATACCGACGCGGCTCCGCCTATCCCTTACCCGTATCTTACAAAGGAGCATGTCCTGTACGATCTGATCTATAACCCGCCGGAGACCTTGTTCCTGAAAAAGGGGAAAGAACGGGGTGCAACGGTGATCAACGGCCAGGCGATGCTCGAACAACAGGCCCTCAAGGCCTGGGAGATCTGGAACCGGTGAGCGGCACACTGCCGGGCAGAAAGAGCAATGAAAAGGAGGGACCGGAAATGTTCGTGTTCAAGAGAAGGAAAGAGCGGGAGATACAGACCGTCAAGACGATGATCCGGATGTATTGCAAGGCGCATCACCACCCGGAAGGGGAGATGTGTGAAGAGTGTGCGGCCGTGTTCTCTTACGCCGCGATGAAATACCTTCACTGCATGTTCGGCGAGGAGAAACCCGTGTGCACCGTATGTCCGGTACATTGCTACCGGCCGGAGATGCGCGAAAAGATACGTGTGATCATGCGTTATTCCGGCCCCAGGATGATCTGCCGTCATCCCATTATGGCCGTCGACCACCTGATCCTGCAGTTTCTGTCAAAAAGGCGGATGGACAGGTATCTCCGGAAAGTGAAAAAGATCCGACGCAAAAAAGAGGAACGAAAAGCCCATTCTGCCTGACAGGAAATCTTGCCGGTATTTCTTATCTTTGGAAAAAGCCTCCCGGAGGGTCTTCCTTTGGCTTTTGAGTTGTTCCCCGGGAGGAGTGGGAAAGTGCCGTAAGATGGAAAGTGAGCGACAGCCGGAGAAAAGGTGCGGGGAAGCGTATCGGCCGGATCGTGGAGCTGAAGAAAGTGAAAGGACTCTCGGCCAGTGTTTATGCCCTGATCACCGACGTAGAGACCAACGGCCTGATGACCTACGACCGTAAGGTGGTGAAGATCGCGCCGGCGCGTCTTTACCGCGTGAACCGGCGTTGTCTGCCCCATTGCCGTGAGCCTGTTGAACCTTTCGTTCCGTCGTTATGAACCTGTTTCTTCGTCTGTTGCCGTTTTTTCTGCTGTTTGCGGGGATGGGGGGATGTGTGCGCAAGGAGGTGCACGATTATCCCATCCGTCCTGTGCCTTTCACAAAGGTACGGCTCACCCCCGGGTTTTGGTACGAGCGGCTCGAGACCAACCGGCGTGTGACCATCCCGTACGATTTCCGGAAATGTGAGGAGACGGGACGGATCAGCAACTTCGCCAAGGCAGGTGGCCTGCAAAAAGGCAAGTTCGAAGGGATCTTTTTCAACGACTCCGATGTGTATAAGGTGATCGAGGGGGCGGCCTATTCACTGGCCCAGTATTCCGACCCGCGGTTGGAGCATTATGTCGACAGCATCATTGCCCTCATCGCGGCGGCGCAAGAGCCCGACGGCTACCTCTACACCAACCGCACCATCGACCCTTCACATGCTGCCGACGGGGCGGGAGAGAGGCGGTGGACCCACCTCAAGGATTTTCACGAACTCTACAACGTGGGGCACCTCTACGAGGCGGCGGTGGCATGGTATGAGGCCACCGGCAAACGCGACCTGCTCGACGTGGCCCTGAAAAATGCCGACCTTGTGGCATCGGTTTTCGGGCCGGGAAAGAACATGGGAGTGCCCGGCCATGAGGAGATCGAGATCGGCCTGGTGAAGCTGTACCGTGTAACAGGGGAGAAAAAATATCTCGATCTGGCGAAGTTCTTCATCGGGCAGCGGGGCAATGCAGCAGGACATGAGCTGTACGGTCCCTATTACCAGGATTCGCTGCCCATCTGCCGGGAGTATGAGGCGCGGGGCCATGCCGTGCGGGCGGGTTATCTTTACTCGGCCGTTGCCGATGTGATCGCCCTCACGGGCGACACCTCTTGCCTGCCTGCATTGCGCCGCATCTGGGAGGATGTGGTCACCCGCAAGATGTATCTCACCGGCGGGGTGGGGGCGCGCCGTAGCATCGAAGGTTTCGGCGACGCCTACGAGCTGCCCAACGCCACTGCCTACAACGAGACCTGCGCCGCGGTGGCGCAGATGCTGTGGAACCACCGCATGTTCCTCCTCGAAGGCCTGGCGCGTTATTACGATGTGCTGGAACGTACCTTGTACAACGGCTTCCTCGCCGGCGTCTCGCTCGCCGGCAACCGTTTTTTCTATCCCAATCCCTTGGCCTCCGACGGCAAGTGGGCTTTCAACATGGGGCTGGTGGACCGTTCGCCCTGGTTTAACTGCTCCTGCTGTCCGGTGAACATCGTGAGGTTCATCCCTTCTTTGCCGGGCTACCAATATGCCCGGCGGGGGGATACCCTTTATGTGAACCTTTACATGGCGGGGGTGGCTGAGCTGGGGACGAAACACCACCGCTACCGTCTGGAGCAGATCACCGACTATCCCTGGTCGGGGCGGGTGACGCTGGTATTCCATGGAGCTCCGCGGCAGGAGGTGTGGCTGCTGCGCATCCCCTCCTGGGCCCGGGGAGAGGTGATGTACGGCGATCTGTACCGCTTTGTGGACCGGGACACCGCAAAGGTGTCTTTCACGCTCAACGGCCGCTCCTGCCGGCCACCGCGACGCGGCGGGTATGCTCTCTTGTCGTGGCGGTGGCAGGAGGGAGATACGCTCGTGATGGAGATCCCGATGCCGGTGCGGCGGGTGGTCGCCAATGAGAAGGTGCGGGCCGACAGTGGGAGGGTGGCCGTGCAACGGGGTCCCCTCGTCTATTGTGTGGAAGGCCATGATGTGCCGGCACCGGTGGAAAGGGTGGTCCTGCCCGATACGGCGCGTCTCGTCGCTGAGAAGGACACCTCCCTCATCCCCGGCCACCGCATGGTGGTGCTGCGGGGCAAAGCCCTCTACCGCGATGCGCAGGGAGGGCTGAAAGGACCGGTGTCGCTCACGCTCATCCCGTACTATGCCTGGGACCATCGCGGCAACCGCGGCATGGCAGTGTGGATGTGGCGTTAGAACTTGCCGAATTTGAACACCACATGCCCGGTGAAACCCCGCATCACATCATGCGGAGCCACTTCATTGCCGAAACGGTCGCGCAGGTCGATATCCGGGGTGAAGCGGTAATCCCCACCGATCGCGATGCGCATGAACTTCACCACGTTTATTTCTATTTCCATCCCCGGCACGAAACAGAAATAGGCTGCCACGGGGTAGTCTTCCGGCAGCCAGAGAGTGGAATGATCGAGATAGGTGATGCCGCCGGCGCCGATAATGAGCGGGACGGTGAGATGAACCGGTGACCGGTACCAGAACACCGGTTCGAGGAGCAGTCCTCCGTATCCGCCCGTGAGGGCGGTCTCTGTGGTGGAACTGCTGTAAGAGAGGTTGTTGATGAAACCATAGCCGGCCAGCCCCAGGGTGAGACGGTGGTTGACCAGCCAGCCGCCCTTGAGGCCGCTAACAAAAGCTCCCGAGCCGCCGATACGGGCATAGCCCATCGACAAAGCCCCATAGCCGCCGTTACTCACCGGTGTGCTGAAAAGGGTCCGGATGCCGGCATCTTCTTTCCCAGGTTCCTGGGCATCCAGGACCGGAGAGGAGAAAAACAATACGATCAGAAAGAATGGGATCAAACGTTGCATGATATCAGGGTCTTAAGGGTGGTTGTCCGTTAAAGTCCCTCAAGGCATTGAGCGTGGCCACGATGTTCTCTACCGGCACATTGGCCTGGATGTTATGGACGGTATTGAAAACGAAGCCACCCCCTTCGCCGAAGATGCGGCAGTGACGCGTCACCTGCGCGTACACCTCCGAGGGGGTGCCGAAGGGCAACACCTGCTGCGTGTCGACACCTCCCCCCCAGAAAACGATGTCGTCGCCGTAGCTTTTCTTCAGATGTTCCGGATCCATGCCAGTCGCACTTACCTGCACCGGGTTGAGGATGTCGAAACCGAAGTCGATAAAATGTCGGATGAAGGGTTCGACCGCCCCGCAGGAATGCTTGAACACCTTCCAGGAGGTGTGACGGTGGATCCAGTCGGTCATCTTCTTGTAATAGGGACCGTACATGTCGAGCAGGGTCTCTTCGGAACAGAACTGTGAGGTCTGGGTGCCGAAGTCGGTCCCGCAGAGAAAGATGACGTCCACCTTGTCGCCGACAGCGGTGTGGAGCTTTTCGAGGTTTTTCAGGGCGATGTCGGTCTCCCGCTCAAAGATCTCTTTCACGTAGTCGGGGTGCATGAGGGTGGCCATGTACCATTCGGTCACGTCGCGGATCCCTTTGGGATGTTTCATGTGGAGGGCCGGGACGAGGGCGATGTCGCCCAGGGCCGTCCCGCCGAAGTTGGCCACCACGGCCCGTCCGGTGGCATGGGCCTTGTCGGTCTCTTCGATGAAATATTGCAGGTCTTCGTCGGAGATCTCCGAGAACTCTTCGAGATTGTCTTCGACATTGAGATGTTCATGATCGATGGGTTCCTGGCGGGGGATTGCATCGAAGAAATAGCCGTTCGAGGGCATCTTGGCACAGGGCGGCACGGAGGTGTCCCCTCCGGGATAGATCAGCACATCCCCGCCGTCGGTGTAGGTGACATTGAATTTTTCCGGTACGAGCACCTCCTGACCCCAGGGGGTGCGCCATTCCTTCCAGCCTTCGTTGGGGAAGCCGAACATGGTGTTGCGGGGGGCGACGCCGATGGCATCCGGTTCGAGGATCTGGCTGAGCTCATCATCGATCTCGCCGAGCATCTGATAAGGCTCGGTTACCTTCACCGGGCCGGGGGTGAGACCCAGGTAACGGCGGAGGTTCTCAATGGCCAGGACATGGATGCCTGTGACCGGTGTGGCTCCGAGGTCGAGGGGGATGCGGTCGGGCTGCCGGTGGGCCAGTGTGGTGAGGATCCGTTCGCGTTGGTCCATGGTTGTCTCTTTAGTTGTTCCGATCGTCCCGCAGGTCGATCACTTCCACCCCCGGATGATCCTGCGGGTTGAACCTGAAGAGCTTTTCATCGGCATGCGGGAGATGTTCGATCTTCCGGATCCGCACAAGGTAATGGGTGCCGTCCTTGCCGAAGTAGCGGGCGGAGTAGAGGGTGGTGTCGCGTTCGTCGATCTGCAGCCGCACACGGGAATAGGGCTCGTTGAGGTCGTAAGGGTAGAGGTCGACCACCCACAGCTTGCGTCCGTCGGCTTCGTTCTCACCCACATAGTGGTATTTGTAGCGGTGTTCATAGTCGCTGAAGAGCTGTTGCGGCCGGGCAAAGATCGAGTGGTCGCTGGTGTCCGGCACAAGTATGTTCACCTCGTTGACGTCGGGGAGATAGTTCCAGAGGCTGGAGCCGTCGAAATAGATCTCCGAGTCATCGCTTTTAAGTACATAACGTTCGCCCTGGAGGATCAGCTCTCCCTCTGCGGTGGTGCTGCTCTTGTCCTGCAGGTGGATGGTGGTGATCTCGTAGGTGGCCCGGAAAGGTTGCAGGGCGGCATAGTGCCGGGTGAGGCTCTTCAGGAGGCGGGCCGCCTTGCTCTCCTGGGCCCTGGCATCCGGCAACGGCGCAACGTTCAAAAAGAGAAAAGAGAGCAGGAAAGGGAAAATGTATCGCATGAGAATGTCGTTTTTTGAATGGCTCACTCCATCTCTCGCAACATCTGTTCCAAAGTGTATTCGTCGGGGACGAGCACCTGGCGGGCTTTGCTGCCCTCGAAGGGGCCGACGATGCCGGCGGCCTCGAGCTGGTCGATGATCCTGCCGGCGCGGTTGTAGCCGATGGAGAGCTTGCGTTGGATGAGTGAGGTGGAACCCTGCTGGTGTTGTACCACCACGCGGGCAGCCTCCTCGAAGAGGGGGTCCTTGTGCGCGAGGTCGACCTCGCCGCCGCCCTCGCCTTCTTCCCCTACATATTCGGGCAGAGGATAGGCCATACTGTATGCCTGCTGGCGGGCAACGTGCTGGGTGATGGCTTCCACCTCGGTCGTGTCTATGAAGGCACACTGCACACGCGTCAGGTCGCTGCCCGAGCCGATGAGCAGGTCGCCCCGCCCGATCAACTGATTGGCACCGGGACTGTCGAGGATGGTGCGCGAGTCGATCATCGAGGTCACCTTGAAGGCGATGCGCGTGGGGAAGTTGCCTTTAATGGTGCCGGTGATGATGTTGGTGGTGGGACGCTGTGTGGCGATGACCAGGTGAATGCCCACGGCACGGCCCATCTGGGCCAGCCGCGTGAGGGGAAACTCGATGTTCTTGCCCGCCGTCATGATCAGATCGGCATATTCGTCGATCACCAGCACCAAGTAGGGAAGATAACGGTGGCCTTTCTCCGGGTTGAGACGGCGCGACTTGAACTTTTCATTGTATTCCTTTACCGACCGGACATGGGCCATCGTCAACAGGTCGTAGCGGTTGTCCATCTCGATGGTCAGGGAGTTGAGGGTGTTGACCACCTTGTCGGTGTCGGTGATGATGGGCTCTTCGGCGTCGGGCATCATCGCCATGTAATGTTTCTCGAGGCGGGCGTAGAGAGCCAGCTCCACCTTCTTGGGATCGACAAAGACGAACTTCAACTCGGCGGGGTGTTTGCGGTAGAGCAGGGAGGTGATGATGACGTTGAGGCCCACCGACTTGCCTTGTCCGGTGGCGCCGGCGACAAGGAGATGGGGGGCGCGGGCCAGGTCGAAGACATAGGGATCGCCCGAGATCGTACGCCCCAGGGCGATGGGCAGCTCATAGTCGGCCTCGGCAAAGGTGCGCGACTGGATCATCGACCGCATGGAGACCGTCTGGGGGTTCTGGTTGGGCACCTCAATGCCGATGGTCCCCCTCCCCGGGATGGGAGCGATGATGCGGATGCCCAGCGCCGAAAGGCTCAGGGCGATGTCGTCTTCGAGGTTTTTGATCTTGGCGATCCGTACCCCCGGCGCAGGCACGATCTCGTACAAGGTCACCGTCGGGCCGATGGTCGCCTTGATCTTATCGATACGGATCTTGTAGTTGCCCAGGGTCTCGACGATCTTTCTTTTGTTGGCTTCCAACTCCTCCCGAGTCACCGGCTTGTTGTGCACTTCATGTTCCTGCAAAAGATCGAGGGGCGGAAACTCGTAATGCTGCAGGTCGAGACGGGGATCGTAGGGCTTGTTTTCGATCTCCTCTTCGGGAAGGATGTCGGCATCCGGGTCACGGCTGCTCACCTCGAAAGCGACTTCATCATCCTCTTCCTGGTTCTTTGGGGGGGCAGGAGCATCACTTTCCGGCCGTTCTTCGGGAGTGGGTTCGGGAAAGGTGTCTTCCTCAAATACGACACTGTTTTCCGCCATTTCCCCGGACGTCTCCAGCGGGATCTCATCCCCGGCATTTTCTTCCGCTTCGTTCCCTTCTGCCGGTGCACTTTTTTCTTCGTGAGAAGGATCCTTCCGGGACCGTTGCAAGAAAGCCGGGATGAGGGGGATATGGAAGAAAAACAGCAAGAAGGCGGTATTGAGAAAGATCAGCAGCAGGGCGGTGCCGATCTTACCGAGGAGGCTGTTGAGCCAGGCAATGGAAAAATACCCGAAAGCCCCGCCCAGGCCGCTGCCCAGGTAGCCGTTCATGTCGCCGGTGAGATAGGCGATCGTGAGTGATCCCAGAAAAGTGACAGCCGCCAGGAGCGTGAACACCTTCCGGAATGGGGTATGCCCCACACCGAATGCACGCAGACCTCCCTTCAGCAACAGCAAGGGGATGGTGAAGGAGAAGATGCCGAACCAACGGCGTATCAACAGATCGGATAGACGGGCGCCTGTCTTTCCGGCCCAGTTGTGCACCCTTACCTCCGCACCGGAAAGGACCCGGCCGAACTCAAAGCTTTGATCCGCTTTCCAGGTGAAGAAATATGAGATGAGAGCAAACAGGACATACAGTGCCAGCAACACCAGAAATACCCCGGCCAACAGACGCAGTCGCTCGTCCTTTCTCCAGGTGCCTCTCTTTTTGCTTCTTTTCTTTCCCTTCACTGATCCTTACTCCTTTTTTGCAAAATAAACAAAGTACCCCCTATTGTGAAAGGAAATGCATGACAAATATTGTCCGGGCGCGATTATTTCATCAATTTGTAAAGGATATCTTCCATTTGTTTCCGGCTTACGCGGACATAACCCTTGCGCCGTGCAAAGATGGCATCGTCGATATCCTTGAAATAGATGGCCGTGGCAGTGAGCTTCATCTTCAATACGCTCACGTTGAGATAGAATTCCAGCAACACTCCTTTGACATCCCGGTACGGTGTCGCCCGGTTGGGGTCCTTAATGGGAATATCCGTGGTGTAATAGATCGGGATGGGAATGTCGTTGTCCGGCAGCATCACATAAGCTTCTTTGGCAATATAACCGCAGATCTCTTTGGTACGTTTTCCTTCTTTGATCTTCAAAGGCGGGATGCTCCCGAAACCTACCGCCGGCTCATCGAATTTGCCTTCGTAATAGAACTTCTTGTC
>JAMOUS010000138.1 GCA_027067975.1 Bacteroidales bacterium
ATAGTTACGATAATATCCTGCCCGTTTGAGATAGTACCTTTCGTCCTCTTTTCTGCCCAAACGCCGGGCCATGTCGGCAATACACCAATCGTCAATGGCGTACTCCAGCCCTTTGGAGACCGAGTGCCGTTCCTTGTCGGCGGGGATATATCCCAGTTCTTTAACCCATTTCAGCCCCTTCAGATCGGTCATGGAAGATTTCTTCATCGCTTCGAACACCTTCCCCGGCTCTCCCGGAAGAAGACCCTTGGCGTAGGCATCGGCCAGCACCGGCACGGCATGGTATCCCACCATGGTGTTGGTCTCATTGCCCACGAGGGCCCAGACAGGCAACAAGCCGTACTCATGGTAGAAGTCCATCATCGAGGCCAGGATCCCTCCCAGCCGTTCCTGTTCGATCAGGGTGAGAAGAGGATGCTCGGCGCGGTAGGTATCCCAAAGGGAATAGACGGTATACCGCTTGTGACCGGACGCATGATGGATCTTCCCGTCGGCGCCTTTATAGTTCCCTTCCGCATCGGAATAGAGCATGGGGGCCAGCAGGCTGTGATACAAAGCCGTATAGAAGATTTTCTTCATGACCGTGTCGGGCGTCTCGATACGGATCTTGGAGAGCTCCCGGTTCCAGGTATCATGGGCCTGACGGCGTATCCCGTCAAAGTCCCATCCTTTGATCTCCTCCAACGCTTTTTCAGCACCCTGTGTGCCGGCGGATGAGATCCCCACTTTCAAAAGCAGGGGATTGTTCTCTTTATCATCAAAATAGAAGATCCCTTGAACATTCTTCGCGGAGGCTTCCCTCCCTTCCCCTTTTTCACCCCTTACGACCGGCACAAAACGTGAAAAGGGTCGTGAAAAACGGGCGGCAAAATAGACCCGCTGGTCTCGTGCCCATCCCCGCGAAAAACGGTATCCCGTGATGAGTCCGCTGCTGTCAACACGGATGTGTGTTTCAGTGGGAAGATCCCAGTTGATATGAAACCCAAGATCGAACACCACGGCATGTTTTCCCTCCCTTCGGAAGGTATACCGGTGGAAGCCCGCATGTTCTGTGACGGTCAGCTCGGCCAGTACATCGGGTTTTTCAAGGTATACGGAATAGTATCCCGGTTCCGCATGTTCTTCGGTATGTGTAAAAGGAGACCAGTGGGGTTTCATAAAGTTCTCTCCGCTGTAAGAGGTATCATCCGGGAAAGGTCCTTCGGCAGGCAGGACAAGGATATCGCACAAGTCGCCGATACCGGTACCGCTGAGGTGCAGATGACTGAAGCCGGCGATCACCGAATCGGAGATATGGTACCCCGAACACCAGTCCCAGCCGCTGCGGCCGTTGTCGGGGCTCAGCTGCACCCCGCCAAAGGGAAGTGCAGCACCCGGGAAGGTGTGGCCATGCCCCCCCGTTCCTATGAAAGGATCCACCCACCGGGTCAGGTCCTCTTGTTCCGTTCGATGATCACTGCACGAGAGCCCTCCCAAAGCCAGGAGGATGAACAGGATAAACAAACACTTTTTCATGGCATCGTATGTTTGGTTTGGGAGATCATCCGGACGGCCCGGCTAACCCGCTCTGCCAGTCCTATATGATATCCGACTATGAAATCTTTCACCTCTCCCCGCTCATCCAGCAAAATGATGACCGGCGGTTCCGGAGTCTTTTTTTTCGGGGCAAGTTGCCGGTACACCTGTCTCAGCCATTTGTTCCCGGGATCATACATGATCTCCATCCTGCGGAGGATGCTGGGATCTCCCCCGGCCCTTTCAAGGTCTTCTCCTTCTCCGGTGAGCGGCACCAGGATCCAGCGGCCTTTCCACCCGGACAGAGCCCGGAACAGTGCGGTTAACTCCTGCAACAGATGCCGGCTCGGCTCATAGCGTGTATCCAGCCAGCACAAAAGGGTACCGGAAGGATGAAAAAGCTCGTTCAATCCATGAAAAGCACCATGCATATCATACAGTCCCCCCGCCGGCATGGAAGTATATGCAAGGGAGATGAGCGGTTCTTCGCGCCGCAGGACCGTGATCACTTTCTCCTCTTTGTCACGGAGCAAAAAGGTTCTGAGATGAGCCAACACCTTTCCGTCCTGGGTGCGATAACCACTGACCAGGAGATAGTTGCCCGGATCTACGGGAAGATCCGAAAAATGCGAAAGAGGCAGGGCATAAGGATATTCGAGCGTTCGAAAAGTACCTTGCCGGTAGCGGGCCAGCGTAAAGGTGGTGTAATAGCTCCATTCTTTTTCGCCCGAGAGGGTCAGGCAGGCTGTCTGTCCCGGCAGAGGCTCCTCGTCATCCAGGAAGAGATCGTGCCACGTTCCCCCCAGCCGGTACTGAACCACATCCCTGACAGGCTCGAGGCGGGCCGCCACCCCCACGGTCCGGAAAAGGGATACACACAGGATCTTCAGGGAATGCAGATCGGTAATGCCAAGCGACCAGCTGCCGGGTGGTGTCAAAGGAACATGGTAATAATTCTCCTTCTCATCCATCACGATCTTTTCCTCCAGCCATTTCCCAAGGCTTTCAGGCTCCTTGCTCCATTGATGCCGGAGCGTGTCGGAAACCTTTTGGAAAAAGAAAGAACGGTAGGGTGTCAACAGCTCATTGGCCACACGGGGAGAGAGGATATACGCGGCATACCTCTCTTTATCCTTTTCCGGGACAGGCGGGGCATGGACAAGATGGTCCTGCAGCACCGGCAAGGTCACATCCCGCAGGTCTTTGTCGGAAAGATGCTCCAATAACAGCAAAGCCTTTTCCCGCAGTGTATCGGGAACCTGTGCCAGGAAACGTGTCAGAACAGGGTGGTTTCCATGACTTTTCACCAGAAGAGGCACGGTGCGTTCCGGCGGAAAGCGATGTACCAGGGCCCATTCACGGGCACGGATGCTATCGAAAAAGGTGGCCACATAGGCCAGCCGGATCGAATCCTCACGGGCCAAGCGCAGGTCGTTCCTATGCTTCAGGGGGAGAGGTACCGTTGGATTATGGCGTTGGACCGGTGGCGGGACGAGATCGACATCAAGAGAGAAGGTATCCTCCGGCAGGTGTTCCGGTATTATCGTCAAGGTATCCTGGCGGTCTACAGCCATATGTGCCAGCGCATACTTTCCGCCGGCCACCGCCTCGATAAGCAGTCCTCCCCTTCCTGTCTCCAGGGTAGTGGTGCCGTCCCCTGCCGTTGTCAGAACCGCCAAGGGGAAAAATTCAGCATAGTTGTACAGCCGGTAATAGACCCGGACTCCGGCAAGGGGAACTCCTCGGACGTCGGTCACTTTCACCACGGCCTTGCGGGTGGGGGCATAACGGGCAAGGCAGTTGATCTCGGCAAATCTCCCCGCATTCCGGATGAGGGGTTCATCGCCGTGATAACGGCCGTAGGCATAAGTATGTATCATCATGCTCCGGCTGGCGGGTTCGGTGAACCAACCCATATCCAGGTAAGGGTCAGGTTCACAGGCTCCCATATAATGCCATTTCCCGTCGATCCACACCTCTACCCAGGCGTGGTTGTCGTCGGTATGGGCCCATCGGGGCACATACACCTGTCGGGCAGGGATCCCCACGGTGCGCAGGGCCGCCACCGTAAAAGTGGACTCCTCACCACAGCGTCCCCGTGCATTCTTTACCGTGTTGAGAGGGGAAGAGGTGCGGATATCTGCAGGAGCATACCACACTTTTTCATGACACCAGTGATTGATCTCCAACGCTGCCTCTTCCATCCCCATTCCCTTCACCCGTTGCTTCAACTCCTCGTAAAACACCTGCCGGAAAGTATCGAGATTCTCATTGTTCACACGACTGGGCAGGACAAAATGAAGGAAAATCCCTTCCGGCACCTTGTTTCCCCAAGGCATCTCCCGGCGGGCTTTCAAGGCGGTTCGCACCTGGCGGAGAAAATATTGCCCCTCATAATCGGCCAGATCGCTCAGCGGCATATAAGCATACAAGAACATCAGTCCCTCCTTCTCGGGAGGTACGAGGTCCTTCTCAAAAACACCAAAGAGTTCTTTCTCCCGGGCATGTGCCATTTCCCTGACTTTCCGGAAATCGGTCTCCACCTCCCTGCGCCGTACGGGATCCCGGATCAGATGGGGGCGTGTACAGGAAATCCCAAAGACCATTCCCCCCAGCAAAAGGAAAAGCGGCAGTTTTATTAAGAAAAAAGAAGTCCTCATACGTTCAGAATCGTTCAGAAGATTTCCGGATACGTATCTCGGGGGGGAGGACGATCTGTTCTTTTTCTTCGGGATAACGGGAAGCCTCGATCTCTTTCATGAGGATCCTGACCGCCTCTCTTCCCATTTCCCGCCAAGGTTGAGCCACGGCAGTAATGGGAGGATAAAGGAGGCGGAACAGTTGCAGATCGTCAAAACTCACAATCGCAACATCCTGAGGGATCCTCAGTCCGAATTTCTTGATCACATTCAGCCCGGCCACTGTCAGGTCGTTGTTCAGGAAAAAGAGCGCTTCGGCGTTGACAGGACGTTGGAGCAATTCCCGCAAGGCCTCCTCCATCACCTCGTCGATGGAACCGAAAGGGATCTCTTTCACCAGTTTTTTATCATAGCGGATCCCATGGGCTTTCAACGCATCATGATACCCCTGGTGACGCAGGCGGATGGGGGTGATATGCGACGGGGAGATCTTGAGCAGCCCGATCTTGCGGTATCCCTGGCGGAGGAGATGGTCGACCACCTGGAAGGCGCCGGCACGGTTGTCCACCACCACATAATTGGTCTTCACCTGTGGGAAATGCCGGTCGATCAGTACAAAGGGGATCTTATCGTTCTTGAGCGAGCGGATCTCTTCCTTTCCTTTGAGGCAGGTAGCCAAGATCAAGCCGTCGATCTGCCTTTCCAGGAGCACCTGGATGAGACTGATCTCCTTTTCCGGTTTTTCATCGGAGCTCACCGACATCACCCGGAAACCGTACTTGTCGGCTTCATCTTCCACTACACGGGCTATGCGGGCAAAGAACGGGTTGGCAATGTTGGGAATGACCAGGCCGATGGTCTTGGACGCCCCCAACCGGAGTCCCCTCGCGACGAGGTTGGGTTTGTAGTTCATTTTTTCCGCCATCGCCACCACCCGCTGCTGGGTTTCCTTGTTGATGCCCACCTCATCTCCCCTTCCGTTCAAAACCAGTGACACCAAAGTTTTGGATACACCAAGCTCCCGGGCTATATCACTCAGCGATACTTTCTTCATATTCTGACGATGGCGGACTTTGCCCTTTCTAAAACATTTTAGGTCGAAAACGCCACAATTTTAAGAAAATTTTGTGATATATGTGAGAAGATGAGATTATGAAAGATCAAGGATTTGAAGTTATCTTTGTAATGAAATGGGAAAGAACAGGGAAAAGGAGGAAGAGCGGTATCTGACGTTAGGAGGCCGGGGGGAGGGGATATTCAGGGATCGGGGAAGCCGGTTCCTGGGTTATGCTTTCCCGGTAAAAAATGAAAAGGCCTTTCAGGAGGAGTTGCAGCGGCTCCGAAAAGAGCATCACGGGGCCCGTCATCACTGTTGGGCATACCGCCTTTCCCCCGACAGTGGACAATTCCGGTACAATGACGATGGAGAACCTTCCGGCACTGCGGGCCGGCCGATCTATGAACAGATCCTTTCAGCAGGTGTCCATGATACGGCCGTGGTGGTGGTACGTTATTTCGGCGGCATCCTTCTCGGAACGGGAGGGCTTCACAATGCTTACAAACAAGCGGCTGCCGAGGCGCTGAGGAACGCCCCCAAGAAAGAAAAAGTGATCGAAGGAAAACTGGAGATCCTTTTCCCGTACGATCTTCTTAACAATATCATGCAACTCATTGACAGGGAGCGTTTACACATCAGCGAACAAACCTTTACCGATTCCTGCCGGATCCTTCTCACGCTTCCCCGAAGCAAGGTTCCTCTCGTGGCCGAACGATTGAAACGGCTGGGGAAAGTGGAGGTCAGGATTGATTAATTTTCTTATCTTTATACCGCCATTCGCGAAACATCCATGAACTCGCTGAAGAACAAAAGCCTGGTTTCCATCAATGATTACGCTCCCGAAGAGATCGAGCTGATATTGGAGACGGCCGAACGTTTTGAGAAGTCTCCCCCGGCGGGCCTGCTTTCAGGCAATGTGATCGCCGCTCTTTTTTTCGAGCCTTCGACGCGGACGCGGTTGAGTTTCGAGAGTGCGGTCAAGCGGATGGGGGGACGGATCATCGGCTTTGCCGATGCCGGAAGTTCGAGCGTCACCAAAGGGGAATCGCTCAAAGACACTATCCTGACGGTAAGCAATTACTGTGACCTCATCGTGATGCGCCATTCTCTCGAAGGGAGTGCCCGCTATGCCAGCGAAGTCTCCCCTGTCCCCATCATCAACGCCGGAGACGGCGCCAACCAGCATCCCACCCAGACCCTTCTCGACCTCTATTCGATCCGGAAGACCCAGGGAACGCTCGACGGCCTCAATGTCTTTCTTGTCGGTGATCTCAAATACGGGCGGACCGTCCACTCCCTTCTCATCGCCCTCTCCAATTACAACACCACCTTCAACTTCATCTCCCCCACCGAACTGAGGATGCCCGACGAATACAAACTGATCCTTGAAAAGAAAGGATTGAAATACTATGAACATGATGACTTCACCGACATCATCTCGCGGGCCGACATCGTCTACATGACGAGGGTGCAACGGGAACGTTTTTCCGATCCGCTCGAATATGAGAAGGTGAAGAACATTTATGTCCTGCGCAATGAGATGCTGGAAAACACCAAGGAGAACCTGCGCATCCTCCATCCTCTTCCGCGTGTGAACGAGATCGAGACGGATGTTGATGACAATCCCAAGGCATACTATTTCGAGCAGGCCCTGAACGGGGTCTATGTCCGGCAGGCAATCATTGCTGCCATCCTCGACAAGATCTAAAGAACAAACGATGGGCGAAGTGAAACAGCTGAGTGTCAGTGCGATCCGGAACGGTACCGTGATCGATCACATCCCGGCCGATTCCCTCTTTTCGGTGATCAACATTCTGGGGTTGGAGCACATCACCACACAGATCACTTTTGGCACCAACCTCGACAGCAAGAAGTTCGGCAAAAAAGGGATCATCAAGGTTTCCGACATTTACTTCACCGAACAGGAGATCAACAAGATCGCATTGGTGGCTCCGGCGGCGCGGTTGAACATCATCCGCGATTACGAGGTGGTGGAAAAGCATCAGCTCACCATCCCCGACGAGATCGAAGGGATCGTCAAATGTTTCAATCCTTCCTGTGTGACCAACCACGAGCCGGTGCGTACGCGATTCCGCATTATTTCGAAGAACCCCCTGCGGCTGAAATGCCATTATTGCGAAAAGATCACCGACGAGGAACACCTTACGATCATCTGATCCGGTCGGCTGAGCGGACCAGCAGCTCATCCTTGAGGATGTTCCTGAAGGCAAGCCACGAAAGCACCATTGCCATCAAAGGAAAGAGGAGCGAGACCCGGAAAAGGACCTGCGCCTCCAGTTTCTTCATGGTGAAATAAATATACCATCCCCCCAGCACCAGGATCCCGGCCATCAGGACGAGGTTGAAGATGGTGAGGCGCATCTGCAGGCGCCTGTTGCGATAAAGGAAGATCGTAAGGAAATTGAGAAAAGCCACGGTCACCAGCAACACCTGAAAAGGCAACACCCCCTGCAACAGCTCTTCCCCTTCGGAAGCATGGATCCCGGAAAAATCAAAAAGATAGGTGACGGACGAAGGATCCAGAAAAGCGGCATACGGATAGAAGAACATTAACACGATCAGGATCAACGAACCTAAAAGATAAAGTGTCTGAACTCTTTGTATCATGGCCGGAAGGTTTTGTCCCTGCAAAGGTATATCCATTTCCGGAGATAAGAAAACCTTCGGTCGTTCCAAAGGGGAAGGGCCGGATGAAGGTCACGATTTTTTGGCTAACTTTACCTTTTTGAAAGGCTGCCTGTCGGATTGCGGGTGGCAGAGAAACAAACAGAGAGAAGGAGATGGCAGGCACAATCAAGGCATCGGAACTGATCATTGAAGCGGATGGGAGCATCTATCATTTGCGTTTGCGTCCCGAGGAGGTAGCCGACATTGTCATTCTGGTCGGCGACCCCGGCCGGGTACCGATGGTATCGGATTTTTTCGATCATGTAGAGTTAAAGCGCTCGAACCGGGAGTTCGTGACCCACACGGGGTTTTTCCGGGACACACGCATCACTGTGCTTTCGACGGGCATCGGCACAGACAACATCGACATCGTCCTGAACGAACTGGACGCACTGAAAAACATTGATTTCTCGACGCGCCAGCCACGCGAACAGCACCAAACGCTTACGATCGTCCGTATCGGGACCTCGGGCTCGTTGCAGGGCGATATTCCTGTGAACAGTTTTTTGCTCACCCGTACGGCCATAGGCCTGGACGGACTGATGCATTTTTACCGGGACACTCCACAATTTGCGGATACACAATTGGCAAAAGAGTTGGAAAAGAAACTGGGTTGGCCCGAAATTTGGAACAGGCTTTATGTGTTCGATGCGGATGACACGCTGGCAGCCAAGATGTCAGGCAAGGAGGTCATCGAAGGCATCACCCTTTCCGCCCCGGGCTTTTACGGTCCGCAGGGGCGTTCATTGCGTCTGGCCACGGCCGTCCCCGGGATAAACGAGCGGATCGCCGCTTTTGTCACCCACGACGGTCGCAGGATCACCAACTACGAGATGGAAAGTTCCGCCGTGTACGGTCTCTCCCGTCTTCTGGGACACCGGGCAGTGACCTTGTGTGCGATCATCGCCAACCGCGTGACGGGTGAGGCCAACGACCATTACAAGCCGTTAATGGAGAGGTTGATCGTGTACGTGTTGAACCATTTAACTGCTTGAGACCATGGAAAAGAGAACTGACAGCGACAGGATAAAAGCGCTCATCCAGTTGCTGGACGATCCTGATATCACCGTATTCGAAGAGGTATCCAAATACCTCATCGACATTGGGGAAGAAGTCATTCCCCATCTGGAAAAGGAATGGGAGATCTCGTTCAACGACATGGTACAGGAACGTCTCGAGTCGATCATCCAAAGCATCCAATTCAATACCTTACAGGAGGATCTTTACAACTGGATGCATTCTGATGATCCCGACCTGCTCCGCGGGGCGTACCTTATTGCCAAGGTACAATATCCCAATTTACCTTTCCGACCGATCGAGGAGAAGATCGAGCGCATCCGGAAAGATATCTGGATCGAACTGCACGACAAGCTCACCGCCCTGGAGAAAGTGCAGATCTTCAACCATGTGTTGTACGATCTTTACAAGATCGGTCCCAACCGGGGGGATTATTTCTCACCCCAGAACAACTTCATCAACATCGTGCTGGACAGCGGGAAAGGCAATCCGGTCTCCATCGCGGTGATCTATGAAGAGATCGCCCGCAAGCTGGATCTGCCGATCCGGGGCGTCAACCTGCCGGGGCAGTTCATCCTGGCCTATGTGGATCCCTATGTGATCGAGTCGGGCAAACCTGTCAGCGGACCGGAGGACATCCTCTTTTACATCTCCATGGTCCAGCGGGGGGCTGTCCTCGGCCTGCGTGAGATCGAACAATACCTCAAACAACTCAACGACACCCCCCTGGAGCCGCAATATTACCTCCCCTGCTCCCCTTTTGAGACCATTGGAAGGATGGTGAACAACCTGATCTTCTCATACAAGAAGCATGATATGCCCGAAAAGGTGTTGCTGTACAAGAAGATTCTTG
>JAMOUS010000139.1 GCA_027067975.1 Bacteroidales bacterium
TGGCGGGTCGGCACCCTCCACCCCTTACACCTGCAACCCCGAGGGCAAAGGTCCGGCCTGGGCCAACTCGCTCTTCGAGGACAATGCCGAATACGGCATGGGGATGGCCGTGGGGGTGCGTAAGATCCGTGAACGCATTGCCCGCATCATGCGCGCGAACATGGACAAGGTGGCTGCCGAGACGCAACAGGCCTTCGGTGAATGGCTCGACGCCTTCGACGACGGTCCCGCCTCGGTGGAGGCCTCGAAGAAGGTGGTGGCCGCCCTCGAAAAGGAGAGCAACCCCATTGCCAAGGATCTGCTCGAGTTGAAAGATTACTTCGTGAAAAAATCGGTCTGGATCGTTGGTGGCGACGGTTGGGCTTACGACATCGGCTTCGGTGGGCTCGACCATGTGCTGGCCTCGGGCGAAGATGTCAACGTCTTAGTGCTGGATACCGAGGTGTATTCCAACACCGGGGGCCAGGCCTCCAAAGCTTCGCCGACAGCGGCCGTGGCGAAGTTCGCCGCCAGCGGGAAGAAGATCCGCCGGAAAGACCTCGGGGCCATGGCCATGACCTACGGCTACGTGTATGTGGCCCAGGTGTCGATGGGCGCCAGCAACTCGCAGCTGATGAAGGCGGTAAGAGAAGCGGAAGCCTACAAAGGACCTTCGATCATCATCGCTTACTCGCCCTGTATCGCCCACGGCCTCCACAAAGGCATGGCCCATACCCAGGACGAAATGAAACTGGTCGTCGATTCGGGATTCTGGCAGCTGTATCGCTACAATCCTGAGCTCGAAAAAGAAGGGAAGAACCCCTTTATCCTTGACTCCAAAGAGCCCGACTGGAATAAGTTCGACGAGTTTCTCAACGGGGAGGTGCGCTTTACCGCACTTAAGAAAACCTTCCCCGAAGAGGCCGAACGACTCTTCGTCCAGGCTAAACAGGATGCCCAGTGGAGATATGCTTACTATAAGCGTCTCGCTGAGATGGACTATTCACAGTTCAAAGTGGCTGAATGATCCCTTGAAGCAACGAGAAGAAAAAAGACCGGTGAACTCACCGGTCTTTTTTCTTTTTTCGAACTATGCCTTTCCATAAAATAGTGTATTTTTGCAATTTAAAATCATTTTAAATTAGGTTGGGATGGGCAGAGTGATGGCATTGGACGTAGGGAGAAAAAGGATCGGGATCGCAGTGACTGATCCGGCGAGGATCATTGCCCAGGGACTGACCACCGTGGCGGCGCATGAACTGTGGGATTTTCTGCGGGAATACTTGGCAAAGGAAGAAGTGGACACCTTTGTTGTGGGGTATCCGGTCACCCTGCGGAACGAGCCTTCGGAAGCTTTGCGTTGGATCAACCCCGTGATCCGGAAGCTCAGGAAGGATTATCCCGACCGTCAGGTGGTGCAGGTGGACGAACGCTTTACCTCGTCACTGGCTCAGCAAGCCATCCGCGACGGCGGGGTGAAAAAGGAAAAACGCAAGGACAAAGGCCTCGTAGATATGGTGAGCGCCACCATCATCCTGCAGAGCTATATGGAACAAAGTAAATTTTAAGAGTGATGGTCTATCCAGTGGTTGTATACGGACATCCGGTATTGCGGAAAGTGGCCGGAGAGATCCCTGAAGGGGTGAAAGGATTGGGGGATTTCGTGCGGAACATGTTCGAGACCATGTACGATTCCGACGGGGTGGGGCTGGCGGCTCCCCAGGTGGGACAGTCCGTGCGTCTTTTTGTGGTGGATGCCTCGCCTTTCGAGGAAGATGACCCTTCGTTGGCAGGATTTAAGAAAGTGTTTATCAACCCCGAGATCCTTGATCGTTCGGGCGAACGTGTTCCTTTCAACGAAGGATGCCTCAGTATTCCCAATATCCGGGAGGATGTTATCCGGGAGGAGCGTATTGTGATCCGTTATCAGGACGAGTCGTTCCGGTGGCACGAGGAGGAGTATGAGGGGATCTCCGCCCGCATCGTCCAGCATGAGTTCGATCATCTGGAAGGGATCCTTTTTACCGACCTGCTTCCGCCGCTGAAGAGAAAACTGCTGGCCTCGCGCCTGCGGGCCATCAGCAAGGGACGTTTCAAGGCATCATACCGCACCTTGCTGCCCGGGCAGAAGGTGCCCGAACGGCTTGTTTTCTGAGTCTCCTTTTCTTGCCTTTTTCCCAACGATTCCGTAATTTTATTTCCGGCAAGGTTTGATCAACCTGTCGGGGCATGTTCTCCATACACAGGTTTCCTTTTGTCCGGTTGTTCCTGGCCTTTGCGGGGGGGATCGTTTTTGTCTTTTTAAAGGGGGACTTCTCCCGGTATGTCTTACTGCTTCCTGCGGCGGGGGGAGTGTTATTGTTGCTGGCATTTGGCCGTGTGCGTCGTCCCGGTCGTCGGCACCGTTGGGAGCCTTGGGCAGGAGGAGGGATCCTTTTGTTATATTTTTCCGTGGGTCTTTGGGCCGGCCGGCTGTCTGAGGCCGAACGCCATCAGCGTGATCTA
>JAMOUS010000140.1 GCA_027067975.1 Bacteroidales bacterium
GCCATTCCTCCACCAGACGATGCCATTTGGTTGGGTCTTCTTCATAGACACGGCGCAGGGTATCCAGAATGATCTGCTCCTCCTTGTTCGAAGCCTTCTGGTCCAGCAGGGCAGGATTCTCTTCGACGGCGTAACCTTTGTGAATGATCAGGGTCGCATCGCCTCCGTCGTCGACGACCAGGTTGGGCCCCTTCCCGCCGGGGAAGGAAAGCGCTTGTACGGTACTCCACCAATACTCTTCAAGGGTCTCCCCTTTCCAGGCAAATACGGGGATTCCCCGCTCGGCAATCGCAGCGGCGGCATGGTCTTGGGTGGAAAAGATGTTACAGCTGGCCCAGCGCACCTCCGCCCCCAGCTCCACCAGCGTCTCGATGAGCACAGCCGTCTGGATGGTCATGTGCAGCGAGCCGGTGATGCGCGCCCCTTTCAGGGGCTTCTCCTCGGCATATTTCTCACGCAGCGCCATCAACCCCGGCATCTCTTTCTCTGCCAGCTCGATCTCTTTCCTGCCGAAAGAGGCCAGCGAAATATCCTTGATCTTGTAAGGAAGATCCGTCACAATCGTTTCTGTTGCATTCATTTTCTCTTTCCCTTTGTTTTTCTGCAAAAGTAATCATTTTCACCGAGAACGGGATCCCAGCAGACGCAAGGCCGTCTCCTTGTCTTTTTGCAACTGGACTGCCAGCTCTTCCACACCTGCGAACTTCCTTTCGTCGCGGATACGCTCGACAAACACCACTTTGACATCCTGTCCGTAAATGTCTCCGTGAAAATCGAAGATATGCACCTCGATGGTCTTGCGTGGAAAGCCGTCGCTGACCGTAGGACGAATGCCGATATTGAGCATCCCCCCATACTCTTTGCCCGACAGATATACCCTCACTGCATACACGCCGTCGCGGGGGATCAGCTTGTGCTCATCGTCGGGACGGATATTGGCGGTAGGGAATCCCAGGCTGCGGCCCAGCCTTTTGCCGTCGACGATGCGCCCCATGATGAAATAAGGATAGCCCAGCATCTTCTCTGCCGTCGCCACATCACCCGCCCACAACAGGTCGCGGATGAGCGTTGAACTGACGATCTTGCCGTCGATGACGAGTGCTTCCACCCGCACCACGCGGAAACCCAGCTCCCGTCCCAGCGCCGAGACCATCGCAAAATCGCCCTTGCGGTCCCGCCCGAACACATGATCAAAGCCCATCACCAACACCTTGACCCCCACCTGCTTCACCAACACCTCCTCGACAAAGGTACGGGCATCCATGCTACGGATCCGTTCGGTAAACTCCAGGATCACCAAATGATCGATCCCGCATGCTGCGATCAGCTCTTCTTTCCCCTGGATGGTGGAAAGATACCGGATCCGCTCCGGTTCGTGGTTGAGCACCAGACGGGGATGAGGCCAAAAAGTGATCACGAGGGTATCGCCCCCGAGGCGGCGGGCCTCCTCTTTCATCTTTTCGAAAAGATAACGATGCCCGCGGTGTACTCCGTCAAACACGCCAATGCTCACCACCGGCTTTGTAATATGAACCCCCTCCAGGGAACGGTATACCCTCATCGTAATTGTCCTCAATCAAAATGACTGACAAAGTTAGAAAAGAAACACATACGTTTTTTTGTTATTTTCGTAGATGGTCATTTACGAGAACATGCAGATACCGGAATATGTCGAGCGGGATCCCTGGCTGCATCCCTATAAGGATGTGATCCTGGGACGTCTGAAGCGTTATCATCTGGTTCGTGAGGACATCACGGCCGGAAAGGGGCTGAAAGCCTTTGCAGACGGTCATCACTATTTCGGTCTGCACAAAAAGAAGCGGGGCTGGGTCTTCCGGGAGTGGGCCCCCAACGCCACGCGCATCTATTTTTTGTGCGAAGGCTCCGGCTGGCGTGAAGAAGAAGCGTACCGTCTCCGGCCCGCCGCCTCGGGGGAAGGGGTGTGGGAGTTGCGACTCCCCCATGAGAAACTGCACCATCTCGACCTGTTCCATCTCTCGGTACACTGGGACGGCGGCCAGGGGGAACGCATCCCCTCCTATGCAACACGCGTGGTGCAGGATCCCGTGACCAAGCTCTTCAACGCCCAGGTGTGGGATCCGCCCGAGCCCTACCGCATGCAGCATCCTCCCCCTCCCGCTGACGAGGCCCCCTTCATCTACGAAGCACATATCGGCATGAGCAGCGAAGAAGAGAAAGTGGCCACCTATACGGAGTTCCGCGACAACCTTCTTCCCTATATCAAGGAGGCCGGCTACAACACCCTCCAGCTGATGGCCATCCAGGAGCATCCCTATTACGGGTCGTTTGGATATCATGTGTCGAGTTTCTTCGCCCCCTCCTCGCGTTTTGGCACCCCCGACGAGCTGCGATCGCTCATCGACACGGCCCACGGCATGGGCCTGCGGGTGATCATGGACATCGTCCACTCCCATGCCGTACGGAACGAGGTGGAAGGCCTCGGCCTCTTCGACGGCACCCGCACCCAGTATTTCCACGCCGGCGCCCGCGGGGAACACCCCGCCTGGAACTCTTACTGCTTCAACTACGGCAAACACGAGGTGCTGCGATTCCTCCTCTCAAACCTCCGCTACTGGCTGGAAGAGTTCGGTTTCGACGGCTTCCGTTTCGACGGGGTCACCTCCATGCTCTACCTCGACCACGGCCTGGGACGTGACTTCACCTCTTACGAAAATTATTACAATGGCGAGCAAGACGAAGACGCCATCCTCTACCTCACCCTGGCCAACGAACTGGTTCACAAGATCCGTCCCGATGCGCTCACCATCGCCGAAGAGATGAGCGGGATGCCCGGCCTCGGCATCCCCGTCAGCAAGGGAGGCATCGGCTTCGACTACCGCCTGGCCATGGGCGTGCCCGACTTCTGGATCAGGCTCATCAAAGAATACCCCGACGAACAGTGGAACGTCAGCCAGATCTACCACGAACTGAGCAACCACCGGCAGGATGAAAAGACCATCTCGTATGCCGAATCGCACGATCAGGCCCTCGTGGGCGACAAGACCATCGCCTTTCGTCTGATGGACAAGGAGATGTATTTCCACATGCGCAAAGACGACCATCACCTGGTCATCGACCGCGGCCTGGCTCTGCACAAGATGATCCGCCTGGTCACCGCCGCCACCGCCGGAGGAGGGTACCTCAACTTCATGGGCAACGAATTCGGCCATCCCGAATGGATCGATTTTCCCCGCGAGGGGAACAACTGGTCATACAGATACGCCCGCCGTCAGTGGAGCCTGCTCCGCGACCCCGGCCTCCACTACCACGAGTTGGCCGACTTTGACAAGGCCATGATCCACCTGCTGCGGGAAGAACGGATCTACGACCTACTGTTCCCCTTCCTCATCAGTTCCAACGAGCGCGACCAGGTGCTCGCCTTCTCCCGCAAAGAGCTGCTCTTCGTCTTCAACTTCAATCCGGTCACCTCGTTCAGCGATTACGGCATCCCCGTGGGAGCCGGCAATTACCGCATCGTCCTGGATACCGACGACCCACGCTACGGCGGGCAGGGACGGGTCGACCACAGCCTCACCTATCCCGCCCTGAAATACGGGAAGTGGTACTCTTCCGATCCTTTTTACGTGAAGCTCTACCTTCCCGCCCGCACCGCTCTCGTTTTGAAAAGACAGCTCCCCCGGCGGGTACGCTGAACGCCTATAACCACATCACCATGTTCACATCCTGAGGATGCGGCAGCAGGGGATGGATGGGCACAATGCGGATATCGTAAAAGAAGTAACCGGGCCGGGTAGGTTCCACCCGGATCGAGAAACGGGCACGGCCTTCTTCCTGTCCTTCGAACGTGAAAGGCTGCTTGAATACCAGCACAATATTGCCGTTTTTGTCCTTATCGGTGACCACCAATTCTACCCGGATCCAGTCGGGCAGGATCTCACCCAGTTCCAGCACCACCTCGCCGGTGTACACCTCTCCGACACGGTATTCCCCGTCGCCGCTGAAGGTGACCGAGACCACCCGAATGTTCTCCATCTTGCTGTACACCTGATACTTCCATAACGCAAGCAGACGCGCCTGTTCGTAGTGGTTGGCCTGCAGCCTGCGGCTCCGCTCATGCATGCGGAGGTAATAGCGCTCATAATAATCCTTCATCATACGTTCCATGGTGAAATGGGGCGCGATCTCCAGGAGACTCTTCTTCATCACGCCCACCCACCCGGACGAATACCCGTCGGCCGTACGGTCGTAATAAAGCGGGATGATCTCATTTTCCAGGATGGAATAGATCATTTCCACATCCATCTCATCCTGCAACTCCTGGTTCTGGTAGGTACGTTCCTGAGGCAGGGCCCAGCCGGCACCGGGGACATATCCTTCCACCCACCAGCCGTCGAGCACGCTGAAGTGGATGGTACCGTTCATCACGGCCTTCTCTCCCGATGTACCGGAGGCCTCCAGCGGTCGGGTGGGCGTGTTGAGCCAGATATCCACCCCCTGCACCAACATGGCGGCCAGCTCCATGTCGTAGTCCTCCAGGAAAAGGATCTTCCCCTTAAACTCCGGCATCCGGGACACGCGGTAAATCTCGCTGATGAGTTTCTTCCCCTCCAGATCCTGCGGATGGGCCTTCCCGGCAAAGAGGAACTGTACCGGCCGCTCCTCGTCACTCACCAGCTTGCGCAGACGGTCGAGATCGCGGAACAACAGCGTGCCACGCTTATAGGAAGCAAACCGCCGCGCAAAGCCGATGGTAAGAGCATCCTCCCGAAGACGGCGGTTAATCTCAATGATCTTGCGGGGCGACTCATGACGACGTGTGCCGTTCTTGGTGAAGCGCTCACGAATGTACCGGATCATCTCCCGCTTCACATTGTTGTGGAACTCCCACATCGCTTTATCCGAGATCTCCCCGATCCGCTTCCATTTTTCACTCCCGGGATGCACTTCCTGTCCCTCGCCTACATGCTCACACAAGAAATTCTTCCAGGCCGATGAAGCCCACGTATCGTAATGCACACCGTTGGTCACATATCCAATGTGGAGTTCTTCTTTCAAAAATCCCGGCCAAAGGTCCTTGAAAAGTTCGCGGCTCACCTCGCCGTGCAGCTGGCTCACTCCGTTGATCTCGGAAGAGAGGTTGGCTGCCAGAAAGCTCATGTTGAACTTTTCATTCTTGTCGCCGGGAGTTTTGCGACCCAGATTCATCATCTCGTCCCAGGAGATCTTCAGCCGGTCGGGATAATGGGCCAGATAGGTACGTAACAGATCCTCGTCGAAAAGATCATGGCCGGCGGGCACGGGGGTGTGGGTGGTAAAAAGCGTGGAACCACGTACCACTTCCCGGGCTTCGGCAAAAGAAAGATTATGATCATGGATCAGATGATTGATACGTTCCAGGCCGATGAAGGCGGAATGCCCTTCGTTGCTGTGATAGATGTCGGGCTGGATGCCCAGCGCCCGCAAGGCCCGGATCCCTCCCACGCCCAGCAGCAACTCCTGCTTCAAACGGTTCTCCCGGTCGCCGCCATAAAGATGATGCGTGATCTGACGGTCACGCTCTTGATTCTCCTCCAGATCGGTATCCAACAGATAAAGCGAGACCCTTCCCACGCGGGCTTGCCAGATCTTGGCCATGACGGTACGTCCGGGGAAGGCGATCTGTACCGAGAGCCAATTGCCCCGATCATCTTTGACCGGGATCACGGGGATCTGGGAGAACTGCTCCGCCTCGTACACCTCCTGCTGTTCTCCATGGATGCTCAGCACCTGACGGAAATAGCCGTAACGGTAAAGCAGGCCGATGCCGGTCATGGGACGCCGCTCGTCACTGGCTTCCTTGAGGTAGTCCCCCGCTAACACCCCCAACCCTCCGGAATAGATCTTCAGCGTATTGTGGAGGCCAAACTCCATGCTGAAGTAGGCCACATGTGGCAAGGAGTTGTCGGTACCGGCATCCATGTAGCGCCGGAACTCCTCCTCCACCTTGTCGAGGTGCGCCAGGAACTTTTTACTGCGTGCCAGCGACACGAGACGCTTGTAGTCGACCCGTTCAAGCAGCAGGACAGGGTTGTGGCCTGTCTCCTCCCAGAGGGTCTCGTCGATGGCCTGCCACAGGCGGGCCGCATCGTCATACCACGACCACCACAGGTTGAGTGACAGTTCTTCAAGCACTTTCAGGCGGGTCGGCAGGCGCGACTCGATGAACAAGGGCTTCCACTGCGGAGAGGTAAGCATTCGGGGCGGCACGATAAAAGGCGCCTGCGCGGTCGGCCGTGCCAACTCCAAAGAACGGAAACGCTCGTTCACCTTCGCCACCGCCTTGTCGTAAGCCTCAAGGTAATGTTTCACCAGGTTCTTCCACAGTGCGATACGCGAGATGGCAAACGCCTCCTCCCGCGCCTCTTCCATCGCAGAAGCCTCCTTGGCTGCATACTCCCCGAACGCCCGGGACAGATGCGTCACCACCTCTTCGTCATTGTGATCATTCCGTTCCAGGATGCGGATGCCGTCGGCTTTCACCTCATAAAATTGCTTCACCCATGCTCCGAAACCGGCAAGTGTCGTGGTCACCGTGGGAACCCGGAACGCCAAACTCTCCAACGGTGTATACCCCCACGGCTCATAATATGAGGGGAAAGCCGTAAGATCAAAACCGATCAGCAACTCATAGTAAGGCAGGTCAAAGATCCCGTCGTCGCCGTTCAGATATGACGGCACAAAAACGGGAAAGATCCCGCTCTCCCGGGGATCATCCAAACCTTCCTGCCGGAGGAGCGAGACGATCGCATCATGCTCTTTCCAGCGCAACTCATGGGTCAGCAGGGGATCACCTTCATACCTTTCCGCTTTCCCTTCCATCACCTCCCTGAGACCGGCGGCGGGACCCGCATGGTCGGCCGGGATCAGGAGGAAGGCCACGATCTCTTTCCCATCCTGCCGTTCGCGCTTCAGTTTGCCCAGCGCCCGGATGAAAACGTCGATCCCCTTGTTGCGAAATTCGTACCTGCCGCTGGTGGCCACCAGGAAAGTATCTTCCGCAAACGATCTTCCGTAAAGGGC
>JAMOUS010000141.1 GCA_027067975.1 Bacteroidales bacterium
CGCACGCTGCTTCCCGAACTCCTCCCCCTGGGGCACAAAAGTGTCCTCAAAACCATTGGGTGTGACGAGGTCGACCTCTTTCCCGAGAAAGTATTTGCATTCTCTCGCCGTGATCGTGCTCACCGTGGAAAAGGCATCCGCCACCTGCCCCGAGAGCGACTCAAGCGAATGTTTCGAGACGATATTGTATTCACGGGCGATCTGATGGGGATTGAACTGCTCCAGATTGCCGTAAAGCGGACGGTTGTTGGCTGCCAGCGTCCGTCCCAGCACCGTCGCATGGGTGGTGAACACGGTCGCAATATGAGGTGCCGAACGGTTCAGGTACAACACCCCTGCCCCGGTCATCCACTCGTGGAACTGCGCCACCACATTCTCCTGATACCCGAAATTGAAGTTGACAAAACTCTCGATGAGACGCCCCGCCGCATAACCGAACAGCGCCGGTTCAATATAATCCCATTGCCCGGAAAGGGAATCCAACTTGTAATCCTCCCAGAATTTGGTAAAAATTTCATCTTTCTGGGAGATGAACGAATAGAAATCGATCAGGATCACCTTGGGCTTCCCGGGGATGTTCCATCTTCCGATGCGCACATTGAGCCCTTCGGCAGCCGCCTGCTGACGCCACACCTTGTACATCGAATCATCCGGAAGGAACTCTCCGTTGTCACCACTGTTGTCCTTGAGAATGTCCGGACCAATCAGAAAGAAATTCTCTCCCACTTCACGCATCATCGAGGGCACCTTCGTAGCCACGACGGTGTGAATCCCTCCTACCTTATTACACACTTCCCAACTTACCTCAAACAATGAATTCGGTCTCATGTTCTTCTTTTCGTTAATTATTTGTTCACACTACGAGCCTTCCCCGGGATTCCCCAGGCAGGGTGATGTCTTCGTCTTGTCCGAAAGGTTTATTTCCCGGGGCTTTTCTTTTTCCGCCCCGTCCCCTTTTGGGTTGCAGAGGACCGGCCGGTCGTTTTACGCCGTCCCGATACAGGAGTATTTTTATATTTTTCAAGTTCTTTTCTCAATTTTTCCAGTTCTTGTTCTTTTTCTCTGAGCAGACGGGTAAGTTTGGTCACCTCGGGGGATCCTCCTTTTTTCTCAGCGTAAGCCGTGTTCACCCGGAGTTCAAAATCACTCAATACGTTCATGTAATTGATAAAGGCATCATAGGGCGAATCATAAGGATTGAAATAGGAATGCACGGCACCATCCGAGAAGAATTTCGTACACATGTAATAAAAATGGTCGCTTGCCTGCAAATAGTTCCAATCCTTTTTCAACCCTGCGTCCTTGATCTTTTTCATCTTGTCGGCCAGGGCATACAGCTTTCCAAACGCTTCGTCCTGTAATTCGTTGCCCAACCAGGCGGTAAGATCTCTTTCTTCGTCGGCCCAAGAGATCGGATGGGGTACAGAGATGTCCGATACAGGCTGCAATTCCCGCACCGCATCAGTAGGGGTTGTAAAGATAAAATCGGTACTTCCCAGTACGGCGGCCGGGAAGGCTTCCAAGAAACCGAAGATACCGGTCTCCTCCCACTGATGCTCCCCAAAGGTTTCGTAATCCATAAAGAGTCCCACGATCTCCTCCTGCGGAGGGAGATCGCGGAGCCATCCGGCGAACTTCTCCGCTGTCAGCGGCCACTCCGCCCAGTTGCGGTCGGAAAAACGAAACGCAATATCATCGCTCAGCTTGAAATTCTTCAGCAACACTTTCAGGCGGGGGTTGATCGCATTGCAATAAAGATAATTGGGGCTTTTCCATCCCAGCACATGTTTGGCCCCCTCAGTAAGGATCCCTTCGAATCCCATCTCGGCCACCCGGGCTCCGATCTCATCGGAATAGATCAACTCGGTATTCCGGAAAACATGGGGGGTGACGCCGAAATACTTTTTCATCGCCTGCCTGTGCTCTTCCACCTGTCTTTTGAACTCCTCCTGGTTAGCCAGGGAAGCCAGCGAATGGGCGTAGGTCTCTCCCAGCATCTCCACCCGGGGATGGGCCGCCAGACGACGGAACGACTCCAGCACCTCGGGGACATACAACTCGAACTGCTCCAGCGCTATGCCTGTGATCGAAAACGCCACCTTGAACCCTTCATGACGCTCCAACAAACGCGAAATGATCTCATTGGCCCGGAGATACGAACGCTCCGCCACCTTCCGCATCACACTCTCATTGAGGTAATCATCATAGTAATAGTGGTCGTTACCGATATCGAAGAAACGGTAGCGGCGCAGCCGGAAGGGCTGATGCACCTGGAAATACAAGCTCAATCGTCTCATGGCGTCATGGTTTTTCCCGGTTAAGGAGCGTTTCGTAGATCATCTTCACCTGCCGGGCCGAGTTCTCCCACTTCAGTTGGTTGACCTCCTCTTTCCCGTACTTGCGGAACATCTTGGTCAGGGCAGGATAGTTAAGCACCCCGTAGATCGCATCGGCCATGGCATCGATGTCCCAGTAATTGACTTTCAATGCATGGGTGAGCACCTCGGCCACCCCCGACTGATAGGAGATGATCACCGGCACATCCGACTGCAGGGCTTCAAGGGGAGAGATGCCGAACGGTTCGGAGACTGACGGCATCACATACACATCGCTGATGCTCAGCATGCGGTATACCTCATCCCCCTTGAGGAAACCCGTGAAATGAAAATGATCGGCAATGCGCTCACGTGCCGCCAGCGAGACC